>NZ_JAXCWN010000003.1:0-485902 GCF_034045095.1 Curtobacterium sp. CFBP9011 | reverse complement strand
ATTGACAATGTGCACGCTGTTGAGTTCTCAAGGACCAGACGCACTCCCCACTCGACACCACGAAGATGCTCCGCCAGAGAGGCTGTCGTTCTCGAACCCCCCGGATGACCGACACGAGGTCGACATCTGATCGATGGGCTGGTTGCTGGAGGCGGACCCCGTCCGGACTGCATCCCCCGGGTTGTGCACCCGGTGACCGTCTCGGCCGTTCCGTTCCGCCTCAGCGGCAACGAGTGATTACTTTACACACGGTCCGAGGGCCTGCCAACCGGGTGTCTCACCCGGGCGTGTCGCCGCCCGGCCGCGGCTCCGCTCCCCTGCCGGGCCGGCTTCGGGACGGACGGAGGCCCGACACCCGAGGGGTGCCGGGCCTCCAGGTCGGGAGTCGACGGTGCGGAGCGCGCCGGTCAGTGGCGGGCGATCACCGGGTTGCGCAGCGAACCGATGCCGGAGATCGTGACCTCCACCACCTCGCCGTCACGGATCGCGCCGACGCCTGCGGGGGTGCCGGTGAGGATGACGTCACCGGGCAGCAGCGTCCAGATCGACGAGATGAACTCGATGAGCGTCGGGATGTCGTGCACCATCTCGTTCGTCGAGGCCGCCTGACGGAGGTCGCCGTCGACACGGGTCTCGATGCGGATGTCCGACGGGTCGATCTCGGTCTCGATCACCGGGCCGAGCGGGCAGAAGGTGTCGAACCCCTTCGCGCGCGCCCACTGGCCGTCACGGGCCTGCAGGTCACGGGCGGTCACGTCGTTCGCGATCGTGTAGCCGAGGATCACGCTGGCGAAGTCCTCCTTCGCCACGTTCTTCGCGAGCGAGCCGATCACGATGGCGAGCTCACCCTCGTGGTCCACACGACCGATGTCCGCCGGCAGGCGGATCGGGTCCTCCGGTCCGATGACCGACGTGTTCGGCTTGAGGAACACCACCGGGTCGTCCGCGGTGTGCTCTTCCATCTCCGAGACGTGCTCGGCGTAGTTGAGGCCGACCCCGATGACCTTCGACCGCGGGATGACCGGGGCGAGCAGCTTCGCGTCCTTGAGGGACACCCGCTCCCCCGTCGTCTCGAAGCCCTGGTACATCGGGTCTCCGGCGAGCACCACCAGTGCGCGCTCGTCGAGGATGCCGTAGCGGGGGTCCTCCCCCTCGGTGCTGAACCGTGCGATCTTCACGGGTCGACCCTACTCAGCACTCGGCGTCGGGTCCGTGAGCCGGACCATCCACCCGTGCGGGTCGGGCCGGCGGCCGTACTGGATGTCGGTGAGCTCTTCGCGCAGGGACATCGTCAGTTCGCCGGCACCGGTGGTCGGCGAACCGATCGTGAAGCCGTCACCACGCAGTTCGGCGATCGGTGTCACCACGGCGGCGGTCCCACAGGCGAACGCCTCGGTGATCGAGCCGTCGGCGACCCCGTCGCGCCACTCGGCGAGGGACACCGCGCGACGCTCGACCCGGAGGCCCCGGTCGAGTGCCAACTGCAGGATCGAGTCGCGCGTGATGCCCTCGAGGATCGAGTCCGAGTCCGGCGTGACGAGCGTGCCGTCGGAGCGGACCAGGACGACGTTCATCCCGCCGAGCTCCTCGAGGTACTCACCCTTCTCGGAGTCCAGGAACATCACCTGCTGGCAACCGTGCTCGTACGCCTCCTGCTGCGGGAGCAGGGACGCCGCGTAGTTGCCGCCGGTCTTCGCAGCACCGGTGCCGCCGCGGGCAGCGCGGGCGTACTGCGTCGAGAGCCAGATCGACACCGGCTTCGGCCCCGAGGTGAAGTACGCCCCGGCCGGGCTCGCGATGCAGTGGTACTGCACGGCGTGGGCGGCGCGGACCCCGAGGAAGGCCTCGGTCGCGATCATGAAGGGGCGGAGGTACAGGCTGGTCTCCGGAGCGGACGGCACCCAGTCCTGGTCCGCGGTGACGAGCTGCCGGATCGACTCGACGAACACCGACTCCGGCAGCTCCGGCAGCGCCAGGCGGCGAGCCGACCGGGCGAACCGACGGGCGTTGGCGTCCGGGCGGAAGGACCAGATCGATCCGTCGGCGTGCCGGTACGCCTTCATGCCCTCGAAGATCTCCTGCGCGTAGTGCAGGACACTGGCGCTCGGGTCGAGGGAGAGCGGCCCGTACGGGTGGACCGAGGCGTCGTGCCAGCCGTCGTCGATCGTCCACTCGACCGAGGCCATGTGGTCGGTGAAGTGCTTGCCGAAGCCCGGGTCGGCGAGGATCTCCTCGCGCTCGGCGGCTGCGCGGCGCTCCGGGGACGGCGTCGTCGAGAAGTCGAGGGCGAAGGTGTCGGTGGTCTCGGTGGTGCTGTCGCTCATGCGGGTGACTCCTGTCAGGCCGTGGTGGTGCGTGCGGCGACCGCGGCCCCGGCGATGGCGTCGCCGATCTCGGCGGTCGACCGTCGGGTGGTGCCCCGGTCGGCGAGGTCGGCCTCCACCGCCCGGGTCACCGCTGCCCCCAGGTCCGCGCGACCGACGTGGTCGAGCAGCAGGGCGACGGAGAGGACGGCGGCGGTCGGGTCGGCCAGCTGCTGGCCGGCGATGTCCGGCGCGGACCCGTGGACCGGCTCGAACATGCTGGGGAAGGTGGCGTCCGGGTTCAGGTTGCCCGAGGCCGCGAGACCGATGCCGCCGCTGATCGCGCCGGCCAGGTCGGTGATGATGTCGCCGAACAGGTTGTCGGTGACGATGACGTCGAAGCGGGACGGCTCGCGCACCATGTGGATCGTCACGGCGTCGACGTGCTGGTAGTCGACCGTCACGTCCGGGTACTCGACGGCGACCGCGGCGACCGTGCGCTGCCAGAGCGAACCGGCGTGGACCAGCACGTTGGTCTTGTGCACGAGGGTCAGGTGCTTCCGGGGGCGTCGCATCGCCAGGTCGAACGCGTACCGGACGACCCGCTCGACACCGTGGGCGGTGTTGATCGAGACCTCGGTGGCGATCTCGTGCGGGGTGTCGACCCGGATCGCGCCGCCGTTGCCGACGTACGGGCCCTCCGTGCCCTCACGGACGACGACGAAGTCGACCTCGCCCGGGTCGGACAGCGGTGACCCGACCGCGGCGTGCACCTTCGTCGGCCGCAGGTTCACGTAGTGGTCGAACGCGAACCGGAGCTTCAGCAGCAGGCCGCGCTCGATGACGCCACCGGCCAGCCGCGGGTCACGGGGGTCACCACCGACGGCGCCGAGCAGGATCGCGTCGTGCTCGGCCAGGGCCGCCATGTCGTCCTCGGTGAGGACGTCGCCGGTCGCCAGGAAGCGCTCGGCCCCCAGCGAGAACGGGGTCTCCTGCACGTCGAGCTCGCCGTCGGCCACCGCGTGCAGGACCTTCAGCGCTTCGTCGACGACCTCGGGGCCGATGCCGTCGCCACGGATGACCGCCAACTTGAGCGTCTGCGACATGGGGGTCTCCTAGAGCGTGATGTCGATCTCACGCAGCGAGGCTGCGTCGATCGTGGAACGGACGTGCTCGAGGACGTCGTCCGGAACCGGCGAGTCGACGGTCAGCACGCTGAGCGCTTCGCCACCGGCCGACTGGCGGGCGATCTGCATGGCGGCGATGTTGATGCCCGCCTCGCCGAACTCCTTGCCGTACACCGCGACGATGCCCGGACGGTCCGTGTAGGCCATCACGACGTGGTGCTTGTCGAGCGCGACCTCGACGTCGTAGCCGTTGATCTCGACGAGCTTCTCGACCTGCTTCGGGCCGGTGAGGGTGCCGGAGACGCTGATCGCCGGGCCGTCCGACTGTGCCCCGCGGATGGTGAGGAGGTTGCGGTACTCCGGGCTGTCGGCGTCCGTGATGAGGCGGACGGTGACACCGCGCTGCTCCGCGATGAGCGGGGCGTTGACGTAGGAGACCTGGTCGCTGACGACGTCGGTGAAGACGCCCTTCAGCGCGGCGAGCTTGAGCACGCTGACGTCGTACGCCGCGAGCTCGCCGTGTACCTCGACGTCGATGCTCGTGACCGGCGAGGTCGCCATCGCCGTGAAGACCTGGCCGAGCTTCTCGACGAGCGGGATGCCCGGGCGGACGTAGGGGTCGATGACACCGCCGGCGACGTTGACCGCGTCCGGGACGAGTTCGCCGCCGAGGGCCAGCCGCACCGACTTCGCGACCGCGACGCCGGCCTTCTCCTGCGCTTCGTCGGTGGAGGCACCGAGGTGCGGGGTCACGACGACGTTCGGCAGCGACACGAGCGGCGAGTCCTTCGGCGGCTCCGACACGAAGACGTCGAGGCCGGCACCGGCGATGGTGTTCGAGGTGAGCGCACGGTGAAGCGCGTCCTCGTCGATCAGGCCACCGCGCGCGACGTTGACCACGAAGGCGGTCGGCTTCATCAGCGCGAACTGGTCGTCGGAGATCATGCCGACCGTCTCGGGCGTCTTCGGCATGTGGATCGTCGTGAAGTCCGCGCGGCGGAGCAGGTCCTCGAGCGAGACGAGCTCGACACCGAGCTGCTGGGCACGCGCCGAGGTGACGTAGGGGTCGTACGCGATGACCGAGACGCCGAACGCCTGCAGGCGCTGGGTGATCAGGGCGCCGATGCGGCCGAGGCCGATGATGCCGACCGTCTTCTCGTAGAGCTCGACGCCGGTGTAGGACGACCGCTTCCACGCGCCGGCCGCGAGCGACGCGTGCGCCGCCGGGATGTGCCGCGCGAGCGACAGGATGTGGCCCACGGTCAGCTCGGCCGCCGAGATGATGTTCGACGTCGGCGCGTTGACGACCATCACGCCGGCGGTCGTCGCCGCCTTGATGTCGACGTTGTCCAGGCCGACACCGGCGCGGGCGATGACCTTGAGCTCGGGAGCCGCGGCGATCGCCTCCGCGTCGACCTTGGTGGCGGAGCGCACCAGGATCGCGTGCGCGTCGGACAGCGCGGCGAGCAGGGCTGGACGGTCGGTGCCGTCCACGTTCCTGATCTCGAAGTCGGGCCCGAGGGCGTCGACGGTGGCGGGCGAGAGTTCTTCGGCGATCAAGACGACCGGCTTCGACACGACTGCTGTTCCTCACACGAGACGGGTGGTGTACCACCACCCTATCGACGGCCGGACCCGGTTACGACGCCGGGAGGCAGGTCAGAGGTCGACGAGGCTCGGCACGTAGAGCTGCAGCGTGAGCCAGAGCGCTCCCGCGCCGGCGAAGGCCACGACGAGCACCGCGACGGTCACCACGGCCGTGGACCGGCGGGTCACCCACACGCCGACGGCGTACGCGAGCGGCGGGACCACCACGTCGAGGACCAGCCACACCCACGGCACCGGGCGCTGCAGCGAAGCGCCACCGGCCGAGCCGACGAACTCGTTGAACTTCTGCAGCTTGTCCGTGATCACCACGAAGTTGCCGACGCTCTGCGCCGTCATGTAGGCGAACAGCACCGCGAAGACCACCCAGACGACGACGCGTCCCACCAGTGACCGCGCGGGAGTGGCCCGCGCGGCGGGACGCTCGACGGCAGTCACCCGAAGCTCCGCGTCAGCAGGAACGGCCACGGGAAGAGCACCACCGCGCCGAGCAGCATCCAGAGCAGCCGGGTACGGGTGGAGCGCGTCCGGGCCACCCAGATCACGACGGCGAACCAGAGCGCCGGCGCGACGATCGCCAGGAAGCGGAGCAGGGTGACGAACCCGGACAGGACCGCGTCGGTCGTCATCAGGTAGCTCGTCGAAGCGGTCAGCAGCCAGGCGACCGTGTAGAGCAGGTAGAGCCCGCCGAAGACCCCGAACCCGATCAGGGCACCGGACGTCTCGGGCGCGTCGGGGTCGCGGGTGTCGCGTTCCTTGACGGCGATCGGGTTGTGGGCGGCGTCGACGTGGGTCGCGTCGTCCGCGTCGCCCCACGACAGGGCGGCGTCGTCGTCCGGTTCGCGGGTCTCGGTCATGCCGTCGATCCTACGAGGGTCGCGGCTCATGCCTGGGCGGGCTGGGTCTCGAGCACCCCGGCGACGACGTCACGGACGGCCGGGAACAGCGGGTGTCCCTCCATGAGCCCGGTCAGGATCTCGGTGAGGGCGTGCGCGGTGGCCCCGGAGCGGAGCAGCGCGTGCAGCTCGATCGACTCCGGGTCGTCCTGGTCGTCGAACTCGAGCGCGACCCGGACGGCGCCGATCAGGTGGTCGACGGGCAGACCGCGTTCGGCGAGCTGCGCGGCGGGGCCGATGAACCGTTCGCGACGGCCGAGCTTCCGGAGCGGGTTGCGGCCGACGCGACGGGTCGTGTCAGGCAGCAGGGGGTTCGCGATGCGGGTGAGGTTCGCCGCGACGTACCGGGCGTGTTCCGCCGGGTCGAACCCGTGCTTCGCGACGAGCAGCGCGGTGGTCTCCGCGAGCACGCCGTCGACCTCCGCCCGCACGTCGGGGTCCTGGAGGGCCTCCCGGATGAGCCGGATCCCCCGGACCCACCCGTGGTAGGCGGCCGCCCCGTGGGCCGTGTTCACGGTGTAGAGCTTGCGCTCGACGAACGGCTGTAGGTCGTCGACCCAAGTCACGCCGTCGATGACGGGAGGCTCGGAGCCGGTCCCGGCGAACGGCGTGCGTTCGATGACCCACTCGTAGAAGGGCTCGAGGACGACGTCGAGGCCGCCGGACTGTCCGAGCACCCCGGACTGGTCCGGGACGATGCGGTCGATCGCACAGTTCGCGAACACCGCGGCGATGTCGCGGTCCTCGAGGATCGGCGCCCGGCGGATGCTGGCGTGCAGGGAGTCCGTGGCGTTGAACGCGTTCTCGCAGGCGACGATCGTGACGTCACCGCGGTCCAGCGGGCGTGCCGCGAGCCCCTCGGCGATGAGCGGGGCCACGAGGGGCAAGGTGCGCGCCCCGACCGCCGTGGTGACGACGTCGGCGTCGGCGATCGCCTGTACGACGCGTTCCCGGTCGGTCTTGCTGTTCAGCGCACGGAACCCGGCCACGAGGTGCTCGACCGGCATCTCGCCGACCTCGTGCACCACGAAGCGCCCGGCTTCGTTCAGGGCCGAGACCACGCGCTCGTCGACGTCGACGAAGGTGAGGTCGTAGCCGCTCGACACGAGGAACTGGCCCACGAACCCGCGCCCGATCTTGCCGGCGCCGATGTGGACCGCTCGTCTCGTCACCGCCATCAGACGATCATCCCACGACGATCGGTGCACCCGCGCCACCCCGTGGACGGGCCGGTGGGGTCGACGACGACGCGCGTCGCCGCGCTGCGCGGACGCCGTCGGGAGACGTCCGTGTGGTGGAGGAGCTGCTGCATGGTGTCCGGGTCACATCGAGAGGCGGCGGTGCAGTGCACCGCCGCCTCGCGGGTCGAGCTTGTCTCAGGCAGACTACCGCGCGGCCGAACCGTCGACGTAGTCCGAGTCGCCCTGCTTCCACGCGAAGAGCTTGCGGAGCTCACGGCCGGTCGCCTCGACCGGGTGACCCTCGCCCTTCTCGCGGAGGGCGGTGAACTCCGGCGCGCCGGCGTCCTGGTCCTCGATGAAGCGCTTCGCGAAGGCACCGTTCTGGATGTCCGCGAGGACGGCCTTCATGTTCTCCTTGACCTCGGGCGAGATCACGCGCGGGCCGGAGACGTAGTCGCCGAACTCGGCCGTGTCGGAGATCGACCAGCGCTGCTTGGTGAGGCCGCCCTCCCAGATCAGGTCGACGATGAGCTTGAGCTCGTGCAGGACCTCGAAGTAGGCGATCTGCGGCTGGTAGCCGGCCTCGACCAGGGTCTCGAAGCCGTACTGGATGAGCTGCGAGGTACCACCGCAGAGGACGGCCTGCTCACCGAACAGGTCGGTCTCGGTCTCCTCGGTGAAGGTCGTCTTGATGCCGCCGGAGCGGAGACCGCCGATGGCCTTCGAGTACGACCAGGCGAGGTCCCACGCGCTGCCGGAGGCGTCGACCTCGACCGCGACGATGACGGGGACGCCACGGCCGGCTTCGTACTCGCGACGGACCGTG
This sequence comes from Curtobacterium sp. CFBP9011, assembly GCF_034045095.1. Lineage (NCBI taxonomy): Bacteria > Bacillati > Actinomycetota > Actinomycetes > Micrococcales > Microbacteriaceae > Curtobacterium > Curtobacterium sp. CFBP9011. The sequence continues at coordinate 477,964 of NZ_JAXCWN010000003.1, read as the reverse complement.
TGGCCCGGGCCCTTCGGGGCGACGAGCGACACGTCGACGCCCTCGGGGGCCTCGATGTAGCCGAAGCGGATGTTGAAGCCGTGGCCGAAGACGAGGGTCGCGCCCTGCTTGAGGTTCGGGGCGATGTCGTCCTTGTAGACGATGCGCTGGACCTGGTCCGGCGCGAGGATGACGACGACGTCGGCCCACTTGGTGGCCTCGGCGGGCGTGTGGACCTCGAAACCGGCTTCTTCGGCCTTCTGGCGGCTCTTCGAGCCCTCCTTGAGGCCGATCTTGACCTCGACGCCGGAGTCGCGGAGGTTCAGGGCGTGGGCGTGGCCCTGCGAGCCGTAGCCGATGACGGCGACCTTCTTGCCCTGGATGAGGCTCAGGTCGGCGTCAGCGTCGTACACGATGTCAGTCACGGTGCGTGGTCTCCTTGGTTGTGGGGTGTCTGGGGCGACCGGTGCTCAGCGCACCCGGTCGGTGATGCTCTTCGGTCCACGGCCCATGCCCAGGAGCCCGGCACGCGCCAGCTCCTTGATGCCGTAGGGCTCGAGGACGCGCAGGATCGCCTGGATCTTGCCGGGGTCACCGGTCACCTCGACGACGAGCGAGTCGGTGGCGACGTCGACGACCTGCGCCCGGAAGAGCGTCACGGCGTCGAGCACCGCGGACCGGGTCTGGTTGTCGACCCGCACCTTGACGAGCATGTGTTCGCGCTGCACCGACTGGGGGAAGTCGAGCTCCACGATCTTGATGACGTTGACGAGCTTGTTGAGCTGCTTCGTCACCTGCTCGAGCGGGAGGTCCTCGACGTCGACCACCACGGTGATGCGGCTCAGGCCGTCCACCTCGGTGTTGCCGACGGCCAGGGACTCGATGTTGAACCCGCGTCGGGCGAAGAGCCCGGCGACACGGGTCAGCAGACCCGGCTTGTCCTCGACCAGGAGGGACAGGACGTGGCTCATGCGGGCTCCCCCGTCATGTCGGCGTCCTCGTCGTCCCACGTCGGGGCGAGGTCGCGGGCGTACTGGATGGACGAGTTGCCGATCCCCTGCGGGACCATCGGCCAGACCATCGAGTCGCGGCTGACCACGAAGTCGATGACCACCGGGCGGTCGTTGGTGTCGAGGGCGAGCTGGATCGCCGCGTCGACCTCCTCCGGCTTCTCGACCCGGATCCCGAGCGCACCGTACGCGTCGGCGAGTCTCACGAAGTCCGGGACCCGACGGGTGCCGTGGCCGGTCTGCAGGTCGGTGAACGAGTGACGGCCGTCGTAGAACAGCGTCTGCCACTGCCGCACCATGCCGAGCGACGAGTTGTTGATGATCGCGACCTTGATCGGGATGTCGTTGATGACGCAGGTCGCGAGCTCCTGGTTCGTCATCTGGAAGCAGCCGTCGCCGTCGATCGCCCAGACGACGCGGTCGGGCTGCGCGACCTTGGCACCCATCGCGGCCGGAACCGAGTAGCCCATCGTGCCGGCACCGCCGGAGTTGAGCCAGGCGTTCGGGCGCTCGTACTGGATGAACTGCGCCGACCACATCTGGTGCTGGCCGACACCCGAGGCGAAGACGCCCTCGGGTCCGGTCATCTCGCCGATGCGCTTGATGATCGCCTGCGGGGCGAGCAGTCCGTCGGTCGGCTCGGTGTACCCGAGTGGGAAGTCCTCGAGCAGCTGGTTGAGGTGCGCCCACCAGTCGGCCGTGGAGGCCCGATGGTCGACCGGCACGTCGGCCCACGCCGCCACCAGGTCGACGAGCACCTCTTTGGCGTCGCCGACGATCGGGACGTCGGCGTAGCGGATCTTCGAGATCTCGGCCGGGTCGATGTCGACGTGCACGACTTTGGCGTCCGGGGCGAAGTCGTCGACCTTGCCGGTCACGCGGTCGTCGAAGCGGGCACCGAGCGCGATGATGAGGTCGCTCTCCTGCAGCCCGAGGACCGCGGGCACCGTGCCGTGCATGCCGGGCATGCCGAGGTGCTGCGCGTGCGAGTCCGGGAAGGCACCGCGGGCCATCAGCGTCGTGACGACCGGGGCGCCGGTGGCCTCGGCGAACGCCAGGAGCTCGGCGGAGGCGCCGGAGCGGATCACGCCGCCGCCGACGTAGAGCACCGGGCGCGACGACTCGGCCAGGAGCTGGGCCGCCGCGGTGATCTGCTTGCCGTGTGCCTTCGTCACCGGGCGGTAGCCCGGCAGGTCGAGCTTCGGCGGCCAGATGTAGGGCGCCGACTTCTGCTGGGCGTCCTTCGTGATGTCCACCAGCACCGGACCGGGTCGCCCGGTCGTCGCGATGAGGTGCGCCGCCGCGAGGGTCGCCGGGACGTCCTCGGGCTTGGTGACCAGGAAGGAGTGCTTCGTGATCGGCATCGTGATGCCGACGATGTCGGCTTCCTGGAACGCGTCGGTGCCCATCAGCGTCGAGAACACCTGGCCGGTGATCGCGATGAACGGCACCGAGTCCATGTAGGCGTCGGCGATGGCGGTGACGAGGTTCGTCGCACCGGGACCGGACGTGGCGATCGCGACACCGACCTTGCCGGACGAGGACGCGTAGCCCTCGGCGGCGTGACCGGCGCCCTGCTCGTGCCGGACCAGGATGTGGCGGATCGTCGTCGACGCCATGAGCTCGTCGTAGAACGGGATGATCGCGCCACCGGGCAGACCGAAGACGTCGGTGATCCCGAGGTGCTCGAGCGTGCGGAGGACGGCGCCCGAGCCGGTCAGGACCTCGGGCGATCGACGGGCTCCGGCAGCGGAGCGCGGTGTGGCTTCCGTGGGCATGAAGGGTTCCTTGCCTGGAGGGATGGCGATGGTGCGGGTGTCGACGTCAGCCCGTGACCGCGCCGAGGGCGGCGGACTGGACGAGCTTGGCGTACTTCGCGAGGACTCCGCGGGTGTAGCGCGGGGGCAGCGGGGCCCAGCCGTCACGGCGGGCTTCCAACTCGGCGGGGTCGACCAGTAGGTCGAGCGAGCGAGCGGGGATGTCGACACGGATGCGGTCGCCATCGCGCACGAACGCCACTGGACCTGCGTCCACGGCTTCCGGTGCGATGTGGCCGATGCAGAGGCCGGTTGTGCCGCCTGAGAATCGACCGTCGGTCAAGAGTAGTACATCCTTGCCGAGGCCCGCGCCCTTGATGGCTGCGGTGATGGCCAGCATCTCGCGCATGCCCGGGCCGCCCTTGGGGCCCTCGTAGCGGATGACGATGACGTCGCCCTTCTGGATGCGTCCCTCGGTGAGGGCGTCCATCGCGGCACGCTCACGGTCGAACACCCGTGCCGGGCCCTCGAACACGTCGGCGTCGAACCCGGCGGTCTTCACGACGGCACCCTCGGGAGCGAACGAGCCCTGCAGGATCGTCAGGCCACCGGTGGCGTGGATCGGGTTGTCGATCTTGCGGAACACCTCGCCGTCGAGCTCGGGCGGGTCGATCTCGGCCAGGTTCTCGGCGACGGTCTTGCCCGTCACGGTCATGCACTCGCCGTGCAGCAGGCCCGCGTCGAGCAGCGCTTTCATGACGACCGGGATGCCACCCTGCTGGTCGATGTCCTTCATCACGAAGCGTCCGAAGGGCTTCATGTCGGCCAGGTGCGGGACCTGCGAGCCGATGCGGTTGAAGTCGTCGAGGGTCAGTTCGACCTCGGCCTCGTGCGCGATCGCGAGCAGGTGCAGCACGGCGTTCGTCGAGCCACCGAGCGCCATGAGCACGGTGATCGCGTTCTCGAACGCCTCGCGCGTCAGGACGTCGCGGGCGGTCAGCCCCAGGCGGAGCATGTTCACGACGGCTTCGCCGGACCGGTGCGCGTAGTAGTCGCGGCGACGGTCGGCGCTGGGCGGCGCGGCGGACCCGGGCAGCGACATGCCCAGCGCCTCGGCCAGGCTCGCCATCGTGTTCGCGGTGTACATCCCGCCACAGGCACCTTCGCCGGGGACGATCGCACACTCGATCTTCTTGAGCTCGGCCTCGCTCATGGTGCCGGCCTTGCAGGCGCCGACGCCCTCGAAGGAGTCGATGATCGTGACTTCCTTCATCGAGCCGTCGGCCTGCTTCACGTAGCCCGGCATGACCGAGCCCGCGTAGAGGAAGACGCTCGCCAGGTCGAGGCGCGCGGCGGCCATCAGCATGCCGGGGAGCGACTTGTCGCAGCCGGCGAGCAGGACCGTGCCGTCGAGGCGCTCGGCGTTGACGACCGTCTCGACGCTGTCCGCGATGACCTCGCGCGAGACGAGGGAGAAGTGCATGCCCTCGTGGCCCATCGAGATGCCGTCGGACACCGAGATGGTGCCGAACTGCAGCGGGTAGCCGCCGCCGCCGTGCACGCCTTCCTTGGCGCCCTGGGCGAGCCGGTCGAGGGACAGGTTGCAGGGGGTGATCTCGTTCCAGGACGAGGCGATGCCGATCTGCGGCTTCTCCCAGTCCTCGTCGCCCATCCCGACGGCCCGCAGCATGCCACGTGAAGTGGTTGCTTCGATCCCGTCGGTGACGACCCTGCTGCGCGGCTTCACGTCGATGTCAGGCATGTCCAGAGTCTAGGACCGTTTGGGATACCAATGGCGCACCACGATGCGTCCGCATGCTGTTCTGCCTGATGGTCCTCCAAGACACCGGTGTTCGTCGAACACACCGCGCGATGACGCGGCGCATCCGACGAACACCGGTTTCTTGCGGGTCAGGCCGAGCGGAGGGACCGCGGACGGGAGGCCCGTGGCCGGGTCAGCGGGTCGCCCGCGCTCGCGCCAGCTGCTTCAGGACGTCGGTCAGGGCCGCCGGGTCGGCGACGCGATGGGTGGCGAGGGTCTCGCCCTCCCCCACCTTCACGCCGACGTCGCCGTCGTGGAGCACCCGGAAGGCGTCCTCGTCCGTGACGTCGTCACCCGCGAAGAACACCGCGTCGGCACCGCGAAGGGCACGCAGTCGCTCGATCGCGTCGCCCTTCGTGACGTGCCGGACGGCGAACTCGAGGATGTCCTTGCCACCGCGCTCGAGCACGTCGGCGTCGGCGTCGTGCGCCGCCCGGCTGGCCTCGGCGTTCGTGGCCGCCGCCTCGTCGGCACTGACCCGTCGGGTGTGCACGCCGTGGCCGGCGGGCTTGTGCTCGATGACGACACCCGGGTGCCGGGCACCGACCTCGTCGAGCGCCGCACCGATGCGGGCCACCCGGGCCGTCTCGTCCGGCGTGAGGGCGTCCTCGTCGTGGCCGTCGACCCGCCACTCGACGCCGTGCGAACCGATCAGCGCCATGCCCTCGGGCGCGTGCGACACCGCGGCCAGACTGCCGAGCGGTCGACCGGAGACGAGCACGACCTCGGTGTCGCGGGCCCGCTGCAGGGTCAGGACCGCCGCCCAGCTGCCGGGCAGCGCGCCGACCTGGGACGGGTCGTCGGCGAAGGGCGCGAGCGTGCCGTCGAAGTCGAGCGCCACGAGCAGTCGCGGCGCAGCCGCGAGCGTCTCGAGGGCCGCCACGAGACCGCCGTCCGTCGTCTGGTCAGGCATCACGGTCCTCCCGGGTGTCCTCGGCGGCGCGCGCCTTCTGTGCGTCCTGGTCGAAGATCGACGTGCCGTCGGTCTGCGCCTCGCGGTGCGGCTCGCCCTGCTCGACCGACTCCGGGTCGATCTGGGCGCCCTTGGGCGCGTGCCGGTCGAGGGCTTCGAGGAACGAGCGCGACCACCGGGCCACGTCGTTGTCCTTCACGCGCTTGCGGAGCGCACGCATCCGGGTCGACCGCTCGCGACGCGGCATCTCGATGGCGCGCTGGATCGAGTCCTTGAGCGCCCCGATGTCGTGCGGGTTGACGATCACGGCCTGCTTGAGCTCGTCGGCGGCACCGGCGAACTCGGACAGGATCAGGACGCCGTCGTTGTCGTGGCGGGAGGCGACGTACTCCTTCGCGACGAGGTTCATGCCGTCGCGGAGGGCGGTGACGAGCATGATGTCGGCCGCCAGGTACAGCGCGACCATCTCCTCCCGCGGGTACCCGTGGTGCAGGTACGAGATCGGCTGGTGGCCGATCACGCCGAGGTCGCCGTTGATGCGACCGACGCTGAGCTCGATCTCGTCGCGGAGCATCCGGTACGTGTCGACCCGTTCGCGGCTCGGGCTGGCGACCTGGATGAGCGCGGCGTCCTCGACCGCCAGACGGCCGTCCTCCACCAGTTCGCCGAACGCCTTGATGCGGTGCCGGATCCCCTTGGTGTAGTCGAGCCGGTCGACACCGAGCAGGACGGTCTTCGGGTTGCCGAGACCGTCACGGATCTCCTTGGCGCGCTGCTGCACCTCGGGTCGCCGGGCGATCTCCTCGAAGCTCTCGGCGTCGATCGAGATCGGGAAGTGGCGGGCCTCGACGTGCCGGACGGTGATGCCCTTGCGGCTGCGCGGCGCCTTCGGGTCGTCGACGGGCACGTCCACCGTGGAGCCCTTGGTCGTGTAGCCCTTGATGTGCCGGACCGCGCGGAGGAAGTCGCTGGCGTCGTCCTGGCGCTGGAACCCGATCACGTCGGCGCCGAGCAGGCCGTCGAGGATCTGGGCGCGCCACGGCAGCTGCGCGTAGATGCCGACCGGCGGGAACGGGATGTGGTTGAAGAAGCCGATGGTCAGGTCGGGACGGAGCGCACGGAGCAGCGCCGGCACGAGCTGCAGCTGGTAGTCCTGCACCCAGACGATGCCGTCCTGCTCGACGATCTCGGCGATCTGCTCCGCGAAGCGCTGGTTCACGCGCTTGTAGGCGTTCCACCAGTCGCGGTGGTAGCTCGGGTGCTCGATGACGTCGTGGTAGAGCGGCCAGAGCGTGTCGTTGCTGAAGCCCTCGTAGTACTCCTGCACGTCGTCGGCGCTGAGCGGCACCGGGACGATGTGGATGCCCTCGTTGTCGAACGGCTCGACGGTGACGTCCGGCTGCCCGACCCATCCGACCCAGGCGCCGTCGTTCGCCCGCATCACCGGCTCGAGTGCGGTGACGAGGCCGCCCGGCGAGTGCCGCCAGCCCTCGGTTCCGTCGTCCTCGACGACGCGGTCCACGGGGAGGCGGTTGGAGGCGACGACGAAGGCGTAGCGCGTGCTGTCGGTGCGGTCTGCGGGCATGGGTGGCGGGTGCTCCGTTCCTGCCCGGCGGCCTGCCGGGGCGTCGGCACCGAAACTACCAGCGCGCGGGTGGCCGGGCTGAGGGGACGTTCACCCGTGCCCGACCGGGAGGCCCGGGGCCGGGTCCGGCACGCAGCGCACCGTCACTAGGCTCGCCCCATGGTGAGCACGCGCTGCTGGCAGGACGGTTCGTCGGCGGAGCGGGACTTCCCCGTGGAGCAGGTCTCGGACCTCGTCGCCCGCGACGGTGCCTTCGTCTGGATCGACTTCACCGATCCGCAGGCCTCGGACCTCGAACAGGTGCAGGAAGAACTCGGCATCCACGTCCTCGCGGTGGAGGACGCCGTCGAGAGCGGGCAGCGGCCGAAGCTCGACCGGTACCGGGACAGCCTGTTCCTGGTGGTCTACGACGCCCACGGTCCGGGGAAGGACGGCTCGATCGTCACCCACGAGGTGAAGGCCTTCGTCACGAAGCACGCCCTCGTCACGATCCACGGCGCCGACTTCGACACCGCGGCCGTCCAGCGCCGGTGGGACGCGAACAGCGACCTGGCCGACCACGGCGTGCCCTGGTTGCTCTGGGGACTGCTCGACGCTGTGGTCGACCACGCCACGAGCGTCCTCGAGACCATCGAGCGGGACATCGACGCGCTCGAGGACGACCTGTTCGAGACCGGCGACCCGCGCGAGCAGCAGATCCAGCGCCGCTCGTTCCGCCTGCGCAAGGCGCTCGGGGTGCTCCGCCGGCTGGTCGTCCCGACCCGGGACAGCGTCGGTTCGCTGCTGCACGGCGACGCCGAGACGATCATCGACGGCGTCCGCCCCTACTTCCGGGACGTCGAGGACCACCTGGTGTCGATCGCCGACTCGGTCGACCAGCAGCGGGACGCGGTGTCGAGCGTCCTCGACACGAACCTCAACCTGGCGTCGAACCGGCAGAACACCGTGATGAAGAAGGTGACGAGCTGGGCGGCGATCATCGCGATCCCGACCGGCATCACCAGCTTCTTCGGGCAGAACGTGGAGTTCCCCGGCGAGGGGGCCTGGAGCGGGCTGTGGGCGTCGATCGCGCTCACCGTCGCGTCGTCGCTGCTGCTCTACCGGTCGTTCAAGCACCGCGACTGGCTGTGAGGCCCGGCCCGGGGGCTGTGAGGCCCGGCCCGGCCGGGATCAGATCGCGAGCGCGAACACGCCGGCGACGACGGTGAGCGGCGCCACGATGCAGCCGAGCGCGATGTAGCGACCCCACGACAGGTGGATGCCCTCGGCCGTCAGTCGTGCGTGCCACAGCAGCGTCGCAAGCGAGGCCCACGGCGTGATCAGGCAGCCCGCGTTGACGCCGACGAGCAGCGCCGCGTACCGCAGGGCCTCGTGCCCCGCCGCCGGCTCGAGCACCAGGTAGGCGGGCAGGTTGTCGATCGCGTTCGCCGCGACCGCGCCCGCACCGCCGAGGAGCAGCAGGGAGCCGCTGCCCGTGCCGCCGCCGAGGGCGTGCACGATCGGGTCGGTGACGCCGGTGGCGTGCAGGGTCTCGACGACGACGAAGAGCCCGGCGGCGAAGACGAGCGTCGACCACGGCACCCGGGACGGCTTCAGCTCGGACGGCGCCCGGAAGGCGGCGACGACGACGAGCAGGACCGCGGCGGCGACCGCGGCCACCCAGACCTCGACCCCGGCGGTCAGCGCGACGACGAGGGCCACGAGCACCGCGGACGCCGCCCAGAAGAACACCGGGTCGGACGCCTTCCGCAGCCCGACCGGCGTGTACCGGCCGAACAGCGACCGGCGGAACACGACGAGCAGCACCGCGCAGGGCACGACGACCCCGGCCAGGGCGGCCCACACCATCAGGCCGGCGAACGGCAGCGGCCCGTCGAGCCCGATCTTGTCGACGGCGAGCAGGTTCGTGAGGTTCGACACCGGCAGCAGCAGGGACGCGGTGTTCGCGAGCCACACGGTGGTCAGCGCGAACGGCATCGGCGGCAGCCCCACCCGGCGCGCGAGCGTGATGACGATCGGGGTGAGCAGCACCGCGGTGGTGTCGATCGACAGGAAGACCGTGCACACCACGGCGAGGACGACGACCGCGCCCCACAGCCCGATGGTCCGGCCGCCGCCGACCCGGGCGGCGACGTCGGCCAGCCGGTCGAAGACGCCGGCGTCCGCGGCGAGTTCGGAGACGATGGTCAGGCCGAGGACGAAGCCCAGGACCGGCAGCACGCGGGCGGCGAGGGCACCGAGTTCCGGCAGCGGCAACAGGCCGAGGGCGACGCACACCGCCCCGACGGCGAGCAGGACGGCTCCGATGACTGCTTGGCGCACGATGTGGCTCCTCGTTCGTTGCCGGAGGTCCCTGTGCGCCCGGCGGCGCTCCAATGTAGCGCCCGGTAACGTGGCGAGGACGACCAAGAGGAGGAACCCGTGCGGAAGTTCATGTTCAGTGGTGCGGTGTGGGGCTCGCTCATCAGCGGCTACAGCGTGCTGCAGACGTCCAGGCGCGGACCGCGCGACTGGCGGCTCGCCCTGACCTGGGTGGCCTGGCTCGCGACGACGATCGTGGCGGTCGGGACGGTCGTCGAGGACGACCGTGCGGTGAAGTCGAAGCAGCGCTAGTCCCCCACCGCGGTCGCGACGCGACCACGGACGAAGACGGGAGGCCCGGTACCAGCTGGTACCGGGCCTCCCGTCCGTCTGCGGCACGGGTCGGCGTGCCTACCGGGCTCGGGGATCGGGCGGGACCTCGTCGGCGTGGATGCCGGAGGTCTGGATCGGTCCGGTGAAGAGGGCGGAGCGTTCGTCACCCTCGCCGAAGAGCTGCGAATCGGCTTCGCTGCGCGCGGAGCGTCGGGTCGGCGGCGTGCGGGTCGGCTCGGTGAGCTGCACGCGCTGCAGCGGGAGCGCGTCGGGGTGGTGGCGCTGCACCCACTCGACCATCTCCTCACGGACGTAGCAGCGCAGGTCGAAGAGCCCGCCGGCATCGGGGGCGGTGACCAGGATCCGCACCCGGACCAGCCCGCCGACCGCGTCCGTGACCTGCAGGACCTTGGTGCGGCCGTCCCAGATCGTGCTCGTCGCGAGGATCCGGTCGAGTTCCTCGCGCATGTCGGACGGGCTGACCCGCCAGTCCAGGTCGAACTCGACGGCACCGAGGAGCTCACTGCTCGTCCGCGTCCAGTTCTCGAACGGTGTGCTCGTGAAGTACGTGGACGGCAGCACGAACCGGCGGTCGTCCCACAGGTGCACGACGACGTAGGTGAGGGTGATCTCCTCGATCCGTCCCCACTGCGCCTCGACCACGACCACGTCGTCGACGCGGATCGACCCGGAGAAGGCGAGCTGCATGCCCGCGAAGACGTTGCCGAGCATCGACTGCGCGGCGAGACCGGCGATCACCGACAGCAGACCGGCGCTGGCGAGGACGCTCGCGCCCGCGGCCTCCACCCCGGGGAAGGTGAGCAGGATCGCGCCGACGGCGATGATGACGAGGACGGCGACCGTCAGCCGGCGGATGATGAGCACCTGCGTGCGCACCCGACGGGCGACACGGTTGTCCGGGACGTCGACGCGGTACCGGTGCAGGCCGAGGCTCTCGAGGAAGATCGCCAGCTCGCACGCCAGCCAGCAACCGACGCCGATCATCACGATGAGGAAGACGTGCGAGACGTCGTCGCGCCACGGGAACCGGTCGAGGTCGTTCGGCACGCTCGTCGTGAACGCCGTCCAGAGCAGGGCGACGAGCAGGGTGCTGCGGGTCGGGTGTTTCGTCCGCCGGGAGAGCGCGAGCGCCCAGCGTTCACGCCGACCGAGGGCACGGAACACCAGGTGCAGGACCAGGGCCGCCACCGCCGTGAGGAGCAGCGCGAACCCGATCGCGACGAGCAGTCTGAGGAGGATGTCCATCTCCCCATGGTGTCGCAGCGTGCCCCCGACGTGCGTCCAGCGGTAGCGTTCTCGCCATGACAGCGCAGAACGACACGGGCGTGGACCGCGCTCCGGCGAACGACTTCTCGCACGAGCAAGAGGGCTACCAGCACGGGTTGAAGCCCCGCCAGCTGCAGATGATCGCCATCGGTGGCGCCATCGGCACGGGGCTCTTCCTCGGTGCCGGGGAACGGTTGCACAACGCCGGACCAGCGCTCGCGATCACCTACCTGATCGCGGGCGTGTTCGCCTTCTTCATCCTCCGGGCACTCGGCGAACTCGTGCTGCACCGGCCGTCCTCGGGCTCGTTCATCTCGTACGCGCGGGAGTTCTACGGCGAGAAGTTCGCCTACGCCGCCGGCTGGATGTACTTCCTCAACTGGGCGATGACGTCGATCGTGGACACGACGGCCGTCGCGGTCTACCTGAAGTACTGGTCGGCGTTCACCGCCGCACCGCAGTGGCTGCTCGCCCTCATCGCCCTGGTCGTCGTGCTGGCGGCCAACATGGTCGCGGTGAAGGTGTTCGGCGAGCTCGAGTTCTGGTTCGCGCTCATCAAGGTCGCCGCCCTGGTCGCGTTCCTCGTGGTGGCCATCATCTGGCTGGTCTTCGCGTTCCCGGTGGAGACCGGCGGCGAGGCGGTCCGCACCGGCTTCTCGATCTGGGGCGACAACGGCGGCATCCTGCCGAACGGCGTCCTGCCGGCCGTCCTCGTCATCCAGGGCGTCGTGTTCGCCTACGCCGCGATCGAGCTCGTCGGCACCGCCTCCGGTGAGACGCAGGACACCGAGAAGGTCATCCCCCGCGCCATCAACTCCGTCGTCTTCCGCATCGCGGTGTTCTACGTCGGCTCGATCGTGCTGCTCTCGATCCTGCTGCCCTACACGGCGTACAAGAAGGGCGAGAGCCCGTTCGTGACGTTCTTCTCGTCGCTCGGCAACCCGCACGTCGGCGTCATCGTCGGGTCGATCATGAACTTCGTCGTGCTCACCGCCGCGCTGTCCTCGCTGAACGCCGGCCTCTACTCGACCGGACGTGCGCTGCACTCGATGGGCATGAACGGCTCCGCGCCGAAGTGGACCACGAAGATGTCGAAGGGCGGGGTGCCGTACGCCGGCATCCTGCTGACCGCGGCGTTCACCGTCGCCGGCGTCGCGCTCAACTACTTCGTCCCCGGGCAGGCGTTCGAGATCGCCCTGAACATCGCGAGCCTCGGCATCATCACCGCGTGGGGCACGATCATCCTCTGTCAGATGAAACTGCGGCAGTGGGCAAAGCAGGGGCTCGCGAAGGAACCGACGTTCCGGCTGCCGGGCGCTCCGGTCACGGCCTGGCTGACGCTGGCCTTCCTCGCCGCGGTGATCGTGCTCATGGCGATCGACTACCCGATCGGGACCTACACGATCGCGTCGCTCGTCATCGTCATCCCGCTGCTCATCGTCGGCTGGTTCCTGCAGCGTGACCGCATCCTGCGCATCGCCTCGCTGCGGCAGGGCGTCACCGGGCCCTACCCGGTGAACGGCCGCGACCCGGCCGCCCAGGTCCGCCGACGTGACGGCGACGACGGCACCGCCTGACCCCTGTCCACTCAGGAACCGCCCGGCCCGGACAGGGTCGACCGAGTCCGGCACCCGCGGGTACGATCAGCGGGTGCCGGACTCTCCTGTTCTCCCGACGCTCGACCTGCAGCACACCTGGCGTGGTGCGCTCTGCCGGGTCCGCGTGTTCCGCGACCGCGTGACGGCCGAGACCAGCTACGAGCGCGAGACGCTGCTGCCCGTGCCGATGGAGGCCGTCCTGGGCTGGCGGATCGAGGAGTGCGACTTCGACGCGGTGTGCGTCGAGTTCGTCACGCTGGCGGACGTCTGGCGTGTCCTGCTCTCCCCCGCGGACGAGTCGCTCGCGGACATGGCGCTGCGCTCGGCGCTCGGCGCGCCGATGCCGGCGGCGTCGTAGCGCGGCTGCCCTCGTGCCGGCGGCCTCGTGCCGGCGGCCTCGTGCCGGCGGCCTCGTAGCGCGGCTGGCCTCGTGCCGTGACGGCACGGGTGCCCCCGGTGCGGTGACCGGACGGGAGGCCCGTGGCGGTGCCGCCACGGGCCTCCCGTCCGTCAGATCTGGGTGCGGTGCCGTCGTCAGACGAGCAGCAGCACCGCGGCCACGACCGAGGCGGCGGCGATCGCGAGCCCGATGAGCATCAGGATGAAGTGCACGCGCCAGAACGTCGTCGGACGGCCGGCGGCGTCGCGGGCACGGGTGTCCTTCGCGACGCGCTGGAAGAAGCGCGGCCAGGCGATCACGTTGAAGACGGCACCGATGAACAGGACCACTGCGGCGAAGACGAGCACCCGACGATTGTACGTCCGGGCCTCGGCCGCCCCCCACGACCGGCCGAGACCCGCGACCACACCAGGTGTAGCACGTGCTACAGAGCCTACACGAGGGGCGTGCCGGCCCCGACGGGCCGCGAGGGATCCGCGCCGGATGTTCACCGAGCCGGGTTCCGGGCCGGGCTCCGTGCCCAGCTCAGGGCCCGTGCGCGAGCTCCGCTCAGGCGGTGGCGAGGACCGCTTCGGCCTCGGCGAGGGCCGCTCGGTCCGCGGCGTCGAGCGGTCGGCGGCTGCGACGCGCGCCGTCGTTGACCTCGACGATGAGCCGGCTCAACCGGGTCGCCGGGTCGTCCGAGTCGGGGTACTCGTTGTCGGTGCCGAGCCGCGCGTGCACGGGCTCGAGGCGCTGGAGCGCCCGGGCCAGCGCAGCACTGCGTCGGCCCTGCCCGACCCGGTGCCCGACGACCAGCAGGAGCATGCCGGAGGCGACCAGCAGGACGGCCCCCGGCGTCGTGATGTCGTACGGCAGGCCAAGGGCGTGCGTGACGTCGATCCGACCGGCGACGTGCGCCAGGTCCATCACGGCGACGACGACCATGCGGACGGCACCGAACACCCCACCGGCGACGAGCACCCAGAGTCCGACGCGGTCGAGGCCGGTGCGGGCCTCCCGGACGCGCAGCACGCAGATGACGCCCGTCGCACCGAGCGCCAGGCCGAGGTAGGTCGTCTGCGCGATCGAGTACACGGCCGCCGTCGGCTGGTGCCCGACCGCGAGCATGAAGGTGGTCGTCGTCGGCACCGGGTCGAGCGTGGCGAAGGCCAGGACGATGAGCACGAGGACGACCGAGCACGAACCGACGACGACGTTCCGCATCCAGACGCGCGCTGCCCCGACGGCCTTCGCGACGCCCCAGAGCAGCGTGCTGGTCCCCAGGACCATGAGCACGTCACAGACCAGCGTCAGCACGTTCCGACCACCGAGCAACGGGTCCACGGCGCGGTTCAGCGGATCGACGCCGGCGACGATCGTCGCCGAGAACAGCAGGAACGTCATCGTCAGCGTCCGGTCCTGGCCGCGCTGCAGGAACGCCAGCACGACCGTGCCGGCGACCAGCAGGACCGCCTGGACCAGCGCGAGGATCACCCGAAGACCCCGCGGAACGGGCTGGGACGCTCGCGGTGACCCCGGATGAGCTGCGCGAGACGGTCCGCGAAGAGCTCGGCCTGCCGTTCGTACTCGTTCTCGAACAGGCCCCGGGCGAGCGCGCGCTCGACCTTGTACCGCGGCAGGTCCGGGATCAGCGCGCGGATCGCCGCAGCCTGGGGAGCGGACTCCTGGTGCCCGTGCAGGACGTGGCCGAGCTCGTGCCCGATCACGAACGCGCGGAACGTCGGGGACGGCGTCGGCGAGATCATCACCAGGTGCTGGTGCTCGAGGGTCGCCACGAAGCCGCACACCGGCTCGTCGGCCAGGAACGACTCTTCCCGGACCCGGATCGGCTTGCCGACGAGCTGCTCGGCAGCGGCGACGGCGTCCTCGATCCCCGTCCAGCCCGCGTCGGCACCCATCTCCCAGAAGCGTTCGAGGACGCGGGGGTCGCTCATGCGGCACCGCCGCGACGGGACTCCTGCTCGATGACCTCGGCGATGCGCCGGAGTGCGTCCGGGGAGAGCTCCCCCGGGAACGTCCGCGCCGCGAAACCGCTGACCCGTGCTGACCGGATCGACCGGACGAGTGCGAGCTGCGCGCCGATGCGTTCGGGCAGGTCGCTGTCCTCGAGCAGGAAGGCGTCGTCGACCTCGAAGAAGCCGGCCAGCAGTCGGAGGAGCTGGGTGTCGCTGTTGCGTCGGCCGTCCCCGGACACCATGTAGGTCCACTTCGCCCGGGAGAGCGACCCGCCGCGCGCGTCGACGTACTGCTCGATCTCGGCGAAGGGCACGGGGGCGCCGCGCTGCGACTCCTCGAAGTCGAGCAGCAGGTTGAGCCGACGCGCGAGTTCGCCCGCGTCGAGCACGCCGCCCTTCGGCAGTGATGCCCTCATCGTCGTCCCCCTTCGATCCCCGTGCTCCGCCATACTACTGCCCGACTACCCTCGGAAGGGTGTCGCGCCGGTACCCCTCGACCATCGCCGGCCCGGTCGAGCACGAGTTCGTCGTCTCCCGCTCCCGGTTCGTCACGACCGCACACCCCGCCCAGGACCCGGCAGCCGCCGAGGCCGTGATCGCCGACGTCCGCCGACGGTCCTGGGACGCACGGCACCACTGCAGCGCGATGGTGACGGGCGTCCTGGGTGACCAGGCGCGCTCCTCCGACGACGGCGAACCCTCCGGCACCGCCGGGGTGCCGATGCTGGAGGTCCTGCGACGCCGCGACCTGACCGACGTCGTCGTGGTCGTCAGCCGGTGGTTCGGCGGGGTGAAGCTCGGCGCCGGCGGCCTCGTCCGTGCCTACTCGACCTCCGTGTCCGAGGCGCTGGACCGGGCGACGGTGGTCCGACGCGCCGCACGCACCAGGGTGCGCGTCGCGGTGCCGCATGCCGACGCCGGGCGGGTCGACAACGCCCTGCGGGCCTGGGTGGCACGGCACGACGCCACCCCGGGAGACACCGCGTACGGCGAACAGGCGGTGTTCGAGCTCTGGGTGCCGGCGGACGGGATCGCGGCCCTCGAAGCGGAGCTGGCGAGCGTGTCGGCGGGCGCGCTCGTGCCGGTGCTCGGGGAGGAGCGGGTCGTCGATCTCGAGTGACCCAAGGGTCCGATATCGGTTCGGTATTTCGTGTTCATGTGGGGCGTATCACCTGTCCATGTCGGCATATCATCGCCGGAGTCATCGACCTGCGATGCCTGAACCGACCAACAGACGGAGTCCTCATGCAACCACGCGCCATGACGCGTGCTGCTCTCGCGCTGGGTGTCACACTCGCCGTGACCCTTCCGACCGCAGCCGCAGCGGCTACTTCGACCGACCCGCCGTCAACCGCCGCCACCGGCGCCGTCGTCGGGTTGGCCCTCGAGATCGCGAAGGACGGCAACGGCCCCTTCACTCCGGAGGACGGCCCAGGGGCCGACTCGGGCGCCGGCAACAGGATCGTGCGGACCCTCGACGCCGTCACCTACCGCGTCACCATGAACTCCAGCGGCGGCCCGAGCACGAACGAGCGTTTCACCCTCACCGCTCCCGCGGGCACCTCGTGGGCCGGCGTCCCCAGCCCCTGCCGGGGCGTGGGGTCCTCGATCGCGGGTGCCGATCTCGTGTGCAACCTCGGCGACGTCGCCGAAGGGCAGGCGGTCGCCGTCCCCGCCGTCCTCGACCTCTCCGGCGACCTCCGGAACGGTGACCGGCTCGACGTCGTGGCGACCGGAACAGCGGATGATGCCGAGAACGGCCTGATCACTGCAGCCGCACCGCCGGTGACGGTGTCAGCCGCGGCGCGGTACAACCTCAGCAAGAACATCACAGCCTCACGCCTGAACACGGAGGTCCTCGGTCCGGACGGCACGACCCGCGGCATCCAGCTGGTCTACCCCATCACCGTCGACTGGGACCCGGTTGTTCCAGGACAGGGCCTGTTGGGCTTCGAGCGGAGCGCCGGACCGATGACCTTCACCGACGACCTCTCGGAGATCCTCGGTGGTCTCCCCTCAGGAGCCGTGCTCTGGAACGGCGGCCAGTCGGTCTGCGGGGTGAACGACCGGACGGACTGGCGGTTCAGCAACCTCCCCGGTGGTCGTGGCGGCACGAGCAGCAGCGTCACGGAGTCCGGCACGATCACCTGTGAACAGGACGCGGCCGGCGAACCGGTGTCCGTGACGATCACCGGCACCGTGACGGACCCGACCCATGTGCCCACGGCCGGGGTGACCGGGGTGCTGACGCAGCCGAACCGCGCCTACTTCGTCTCCGGCTACCTGTCCGTGTGGATGCCGACACCGCCGACCGACACGAGCGTGGACTCGGTGAACACCTACTCACCGCTGCGGACGGTCTCGATCAGCGGAGCTCCCAACTTCCCTGGGGGCGCCGAACCCACTGCCGACAACCGAGCAACACGCAACATCGTGGAACTTTCGCCCGGCGGTGGAACGAAGCACCTCTACCGAGTGGAGGACGAGGACGGAGAAGCCGTCGTCTCGGCCGGTTCAGCGAGGGAGGGCGACCCTTGGGTGACGCCCGGCACTGTCCTCCGCAGCGATGTCGGCGCTTGGAACAACGGCATCCGGCCCTTCGAAGGTGTCGCGCTCTGCGACACCTTCGACCGCGCCACCCAACGGCTGACGCGGCTCGGATCCCAGAAGACCGCAGCGTGGAGCACAGGGCTCACGGGAGGGACGGTGCAGTACGCCGCCTACGACATGTCGACCCCGTGGGAAGGCCAGCGGCAGGCGACGTGCGAGGACAGCACCGGCCCCTGGTACGACCAGCCCGAGGACGTCCCCGGCGGCATCGACGCGGTCGGAGCGATCCGCGCAGCGGGCGATCTCCCGGGCGGCAGGATCGCAGCGTTGTACTCCTACGTCGAGACGAAGGACGTCGCCGACGGCACCCGCGCCCGCGACTTCGGCCATCTGCGATTCGGCGCCGACGAGCCGTGGGTCCACGACGTCACCTCCGACCCCGAACTCGCTGCCGGCGGGCTCTCGGACAGCGTCCTCGTCACCGAGAACCTCGCCCGGGTCACGAAGAAGGTCGTCGATGCCGGGTACGGTGCCGCAGACACCCCTGACGCGACGAGTTTCACCGTCGCGGGCAACACCCTCGACTACGCCCTCTACCCGTCCCTGACGAACGGCAACACGACCGGCAAGCCGTCCGACCTCACCGTCCGGGACGTCCTGCCGCCGCACGTCAGCTACGTCGCCGACAGCGGATCGCTCGCTCCGGAGACGGACACGATCACGGACGCCGACGGTCAACAGCGGCAGCGTCTCACCTGGACCCTCCGCGACGTCGCCCCCAACACCGAGCTGACCCCGATCACCTACACCGCCGAAGTGTCGAAGACCGCACCCGCCGCCCCCGTCGTCAACGAGGTCGTCGTCGCCTCACCGAGCGACCGTTCGGACGAGCGGTACCGCGGGGCTGAGCGCGCCGTCCAGATCGTCGCCACCGGCGGAGTGGGGGTCCGGGAGACCGCCGTCGAGCCGGTCGTCGTCACGGGCGACCACCTCGAGTGGCAGCTCGACTACACGAACACGGACGCCAGTCCGATCCAGGATGCCGACCTGATCGACGTCCTGCCGTTCGACCGGGACGCCCTGAACTCGTCCTTCCACGGGTCTGCACACCTCGCCGCAGCCGTCGTACCCGAGGCAGCGGCCGACGAGTCCGTCACGTACACCGCGGCGGCTGCAGGCGACGTCGACCTCGACGGGACGCACCCGTCGAACCAGCCCGGCGGGTTGACCACCTGGTGCGCCGAGGTGGACTTCGGCACCGCGGGGTGTCCGGACTCCCTCGCCGGCGTGACGGCCTTCCGCCTCCTCCGCGGCACCGCCGTCGCGGTCGACCAGACCGTCACCCACCGGATCGTCCTGCAGACCGAGGGGCAGCACGACGGAGACCGGTACACGAACCGGTTCGGCCTGCGCGCCTCGAACCTGTCGCTGGGCGTGCTGTCGAACCCGGCGAGCATCCGCATCGTCGCCGGCGCCCTGGGCGACCACGTGTGGAGTGACGAGGACGGCAACGGCATCCAGGACCCCGTCGAGCCGGGCATCGCTGGTGTCGACGTGCGCCTGACCGGGACGGACGACCACGGCGGAACCGTCCACCGCGCCACCGTGACCGACGGTGCCGGCGACTACCGCTTCGGAGCGCTTCGACCCGGCGAGTACACGGTCGTCTTCCGCGCCCCCGAGGGCCACTCGTTCACCCGTGCGCTGGTCGGGACGGATCGGGCGGTGGACTCCGACGCCGATCGGGACGGCCGGACTGCGGAGACCACGGTCGCACGGGTCACGGACGCCGACGGCGAGCTGGTCGGGGTGCAGCGGATCGACACGATCGACGCCGGGATCCTGCCCGGGAACGACGTCATCGACCCACCCGGCACCGTCGATCCGGGCTTCGGCATGGTCCCGGTCGAACCGGCCCTCCCCGGCGACTCCGGGGAGTCCGGTGACGCCACCGCCTCCCCCACGTCGGCCCCGGCATCCGAGGACACCAGCGACGGCTCGACGAGAACGGCGGGCGCGCTCGCGTTCACCGGGAGCACGGGCCTGCTGGCCGTCAGCACGGCGGCACTGCTCCTGACGGCCACGGGCGGGGTCCTCGTCGGGATCCGACGGGTGCGGCGGCGCTGACCCTCCGGCAGGCGGGTGCTCCGGTCCGGAGTACCCGCCTGCCGTGTTGCACAGGCGCGTCGGCCAGCACGTTGGGGGCCGTCCGCGCCTCGGGCGTGGCGCGGATCAGTCGGTGCTCCAGCGGCGATCGACCTGCAACGCAGAAGACCCCGACCGGATCGGTCGGGGTCTTCGTGTGGTGCACCCCCTCGGACTTGAACCGAGAACCCACTGATTAAGAGTCAGTTGCTCTGCCAATTGAGCTAGAGGTGCGAGTGTTGAGTTGTCTTGCCTCTTGGGCGTGCGCCCCGCGACGGGAATCAACAATAGCATGACTTCTGCGTGCTCCTGACCACTCGGGGCGCCCAACGAACAGGAGCCCCACTTGAGCGACCGTCTCGCCGCCGGCGACACCGCACCCGACTTCACCCTCCCCGACCAGGACGGCACCGAGCACGCGCTCGGCGACCTCCGTGGGCGCAAGGTCATCGTGTACTTCTACCCCGCCGCCTCGACCCCCGGGTGCACGACCGAGGCGTGTGACTTCCGCGACAACATGTCGTCCCTGCAGGCCGCCGGGTACGAGGTCCTCGGCGTCTCCAAGGACGACCTGCCGGCCCTGCAGCGGTTCCACCACGAGCAGGCCCTGAGCTTCCCGCTGCTCAGCGACCCGGACCTCGCCGTGCACCGGGCGTACGGCGCCTGGGGCGAGAAGAACAACTACGGCAAGATCGTCACGGGCACGATCCGGTCGACGATCGTCGTGGATGAGGACGGCTCGGTACAGCTGCCGCTCTACAACGTGAAGGCCACCGGACACGTCGCGAGCCTGCGGAAGAAGCTCGGGCTGGTCTGACCGCGCTGCGCCGCTGTCGTCGCGCGGCGCTGCTGCGGCAGTTGCCTCAGTCGCGTCGTGCGAGGACCGCGGTCACCGACCTCGAGAGCACCAGGGTGATCGCGAGCAGTGCGGGGACGAGCAGCGCCCAGCCGACGGCCGGGACGCGGAACACGCCCTGGAACGCGCCGATCGCGAGTGCCCCCTGCAGGACCTGCCAGACGACGACCCCGCTCCGCACCCACGCCCGACCGCGCCGCAGGCCGACGACCATGGCGCCGAGCCAGAGGGTCGCGAGGACGGCAAGGACGAGCAGCGCGATCGCTGAAGCCACGCTGGCCGCGGGGGCCGTCAGGAGCTCGACGAGCAGGAAGACGGTCACCGCTGCCATCGCCAGGAACTCGAGTCCGACGACGACGATGAGCACGAGGAGCGCAGCAGGCCGCCCCCGGGGGACGACCTGGTCGTCCGGGATGGTGTCAGGCACAGCGATCCTCCAGCAGTGAAACCCTTGATTTGGCCATACCAGTATGGAACGATGTTCGAGGTCGTTTGGACGGCACGATGTGGTGTGCGTCTCCCGTGGTTCGACGCTCCTCCCCCGAGCGTTCTGCGGGCGTCGAACTCTCCCCGAGCGGGCTCCTCCCCACAGGAAGCCTCCCGTACATCACATGAGCATGTGCAGAGTCCCGATCCCCCGAGTCACGGCCCCGGCCTGCCGTTCGAGCATCTAACGCAAGGAGCACCACCACATGGATTGGCGTGACCAGGCAGCCTGCCTCACCGCGGACCCCGAGCTCTTCTTCCCCGTCGGGAACACCGGCCCGGCCGTCGACCAGATCGAGAAGGCCAAGTCGGTCTGTGCTCGATGCACTGTGACCGAGATGTGCCTCCAGTACGCACTCGAGAACAACCAGGACTCCGGCGTCTGGGGTGGTCTCAGCGAGGACGAGCGTCGCGCGCTCAAGCGCCGGGCTGCCCGCGCCCGCCGCGCCTCCTGACACCGCAGGGTCACAAGACCGTCTGACGCCCGCCGTGCCCCTCGGGGCCGGCGGGCGTCGTCGCGCTCGGCACCGAGGTGCCATCGGGGTCGCTACGCAGCCGTCCCGGCGGTGAGCCAGCGGAACGGGATCGAGATGGTGACCTCGGTGCCGCTGCCCGTGAGCGTGTGCCAGTCGATGGTGCCGCCCAGCTCGCCCTGGATGAGCGTGCGGACGATCTGGGTACCGAGACCCGAGCCGACCTTGCCCTCGGGCAGGCCCACACCGTTGTCGCGCACCTGGATCTCGAGGTGGTCGTCGTGACGGTTCGCGACGATCTCGACCTCGCCATCGCGTCCGTCGAGCCCGTGCTCCACAGCGTTCGTGACGAGTTCGGTGAGCCCGAGGGCGAGCGGGGTGGCCGCCTCGGACGGCAGGACGCCGAACTCCCCCGTCTTCTTCGGGTGGACCGTCGTGTTGTGCGACGCGGCGACCTCGGTCACGAGCTTGAGGACGGAGTCGAACACCTCGTCGAAGTCGACCGTCTGGCTGAGGCCCGTGGACAGGGTGTCGTGCACGACGGCGATCGCGGCGACCCGGCGCATCGCGTTCTGCAGGGACGTCCGAGCCTCGTCCGAGTGCGTCCGGCGGGCCTGGATGCGGAGCAGGGACGCGACGGTCTGCAGGTTGTTCTTGACGCGGTGGTGGATCTCACGGATCGTCGCGTCCTTCGTGATCAGCTCGCGCTCCTGGTGACGCATCTCGGTGACGTCGCGGCAGAGCACGACCGCCCCGATCCGCTCACCGTGGTCACGCAGCGGGATCGACCGGAGCGTCACGGTGACGCCCTTCGCCTCGATGTCGGCACGCCAGGGAGCCCGCCCGGTGACGACGAGCGGCAGGGACTCGTCGACGTCCAGCTGCGCACCGAGCAGCTCGGTCGTCACCTCGGCCAGGGACTTGCGCTCGAGTTCGCCGTCGAAGCCCATCCGGTTGAAGGCGCTGAGGCCGTTCGGGCTGGCGAACGTGACGACGCCGTCGGTGTCCAGTCGGAGCAGACCGTCGCTCGCCCGCGGCGCCCCACGACGGGGACCGGCAGGGGCGCCGAGGTCCGGGAAGTCGCCGGTGGCGATCATCCCGAACAGGTCGTTCGCGCTGGCGGTGAAGTTGAGTTCCTGACGGCTCGGCGTGCGCGACTCGTCCTGGTTGGAGTGCCGCGTCACGACGGCGATCGGCCGGTCGGTGGTCTGCGCGCTCTTGGCGGTCAGGCGGCGGAGGACCGGGATCGCGCGAACCCGGGTCGGGGTGTCCTCGTACCAGTCCGGCTCGGCCGAGTCCACGACCCGGCTGCCCGTGAAGCTCTGGGTGACCTGGTCACGCCACTCCTCGCGGATCTCCTGTCCGACGATGTCGCGGTAGAACAGCGTCGCCGCGGACGACGGACGAGCGTGCGCGACGGCGACGAAGGTCGAGTCGTCGCGGGTCGGCACCCACAGCACCATGTCGGCGAAGGACAGGTCGGCGAGCAACTGCCAGTCACCGACGAGCAGGTGCAGCCACTCGACGTCGGCTTCGGAGGAACGGCCTTGTGCGAGGACGAGGTCACTGAGGGTCGACACCCGACCAGTCTAGGTGTGGCTCCCGAGGCCGACCACGCGCCGCTGTGGACGAGAACGGTCTGTCCACAGGTCGGTCCGATCGACCGTATGTGATGTTCCACGAACCCTACGCTCGGCCTGATGAAAGGGGCCGGAGTGGCGGAGAACGCACGACGGATCGAAGACGAGCCGGACACGCACGGAACGGACGCGGGGCTGGAAGGCCGCCACGACGACCACGTGGAGTACGAGGGACACGATGAACAGCACGAGAACGGACCGCCGGCACCGGCGACGGAACTGCCGGACCCCGGCGAGACAGCACGGTCGCTGGCGCTCTGCGTGGCGGAGATCCTGACCGGGGCGCGCGAGGTCGAGACGATCTCGCGCTGGATCACCGAGGAGGTCCAACGACACCTGCAACACCGCGCCGCACTGGCGGCCCGCGCACGCTCCGCCGCCCGTCGGCGCCGACACCGCCCGGTGATCCGGGTCGGCAGCGTCGTCGTGTCAGCGTGCCGCGCGACGGCGTCGCCGAGGCCGCCGTCGTGGTGCACACGCGCAGCCACGCCCGCGCGGTCGCCATCCGGCTCGAGGAACGCAAGGGACGGTGGCGGGCCACGGCGGTCGGCGTGCTCTGACGGTCGCGGCGACCGGTGGTCGGGTACCACCGACGGACGGGAGGCCCGGTACCAGCTGGTACCGGGCCTCCCGTCACGATGGGGCTGTGTGTCAGCCCTTCTTGGCTGCCGCCCGGCGCTCGGCGCGGTTGCTCGCGTCGGCCTGGCCGGAAGCGGTCGCCGCCGAACCGAAGGCGGAACCCTTCTCGGGACCGGCGGCCTCTTCCTGCTCGGCCTGCGCACGCTGTGCACGGGCGGTCGCGGCCTGCTCGAGGCGCCCGGCCTCGTCGCGGACCTCGACCTCGCCGTCGATCGACGGCGCGGAGTACTCGAGTCCGGCGTTCTCGCCTTCCTCGTTGAGCCCCTTCGCCTCGATGACCGCGCTCTCGCCGTCGGACTGCACCTGCACCTCGAGGTTGAAGAGGAAGCCGACCGACTCTTCGCGGATCTGCCCCATCATCGTCTGGAACAGGGCGTAGCCCTCGCGCTGGTACTCGACCAGCGGGTCGCGCTGCGCCATCGCCCGGAGGCCGATGCCGTCCTTGAGGTAGTCCATCTCGTAGAGGTGGTCGCGCCAGCGGCGGTCGATCACCGAGAGGACGACGCGACGCTCGAGCTCGCGCATCGCCTCGTCGCCGAGGGCCTCTTCACGGTTCTTGTAGGCGAGCTGCGCGTCGGACAGGATCTCGCGAGCCAGGAACTCCCGCGTGGCCTTGCCCTTCGAGCCGACCTCGGTGATGACCTCGTCGATGGTGATCGAGATCGGGTACAGCGTCCCGAGCTCGGTCCACATGGCGTCGAGGTCCCAGTCGTCCGGGGACCCTTCGCCGGTGTGGGTGTCGATGACGTCGTCGATGACGCTCTTGAGGAACGACTGCGCGCGCTCGTGCAGGTCGTCGCCCTCGAGGATGTGCCGGCGGTCGCTGTAGATCGCTTCGCGCTGGCGGTTCAGGACGTCGTCGTACTTCAGGACGTTCTTGCGGATCTCGGCGTTGCGGCCCTCGACCTGCGACTGGGCGGAACGGATCGCGCGGCCGACGAGCTTGTTCTCGATCGCCAGGTCATCCGGCACGTTGCCGCGGCCCATCAGGCTCTCGGCGGCACCGGAGTTGAACAGACGCATCAGGTCGTCGGTGAGCGACAGGTAGAACCGGCTCTCGCCCGGGTCACCCTGACGACCGGAGCGTCCACGGAGCTGGTTGTCGATACGACGGGACTCGTGGCGCTCGGTGCCGAGGACGTAGAGGCCGCCGGCGTCGCGGACCTTCTCGCTCTCCTGCTCGACCGCGGCCTTCATCGCGGTGAAGACCTTGTCCCACTCGGCTTCGTACTCGTCCGGGGTCTCGGTCGGCGACAGACCCTTGGCGTGCATCTCCTGCACGGCGAGGAACTCCGCGTTGCCGCCGAGCATGATGTCGGTACCACGACCGGCCATGTTCGTGGCGACCGTCACGGCACCGGCACGACCGGCCTGGGCGACGATCGCGGCTTCCCGCGCGTGGTTCTTCGCGTTGAGGACCTCGTGCTTGACGCCCTTCTTCGCGAGCAGCTTCGACAGGTACTCGGACTTCTCGACGCTCGTGGTGCCGACCAGGACCGGCTGGCCCTTGTGGTGGCGCTCTTCGATGTCGTTCGCGACCTGCTCGAACTTGGCCTGCTCGTTCTTGTAGACGAGGTCGGTCTGGTCGATGCGCTGCATCGGCCGGTTCGTCGGGATCGGGACCACACCGAGCTTGTAGGTCGACATGAACTCGGCCGCTTCGGTCTCCGCGGTACCGGTCATGCCGGAGAGCTTCTGGTACAGGCGGAAGTAGTTCTGCAGCGTGACGGTGGCGAGGGTCTGGTTCTCGGCCTTGACCTCGACACCTTCCTTCGCCTCGATCGCCTGGTGGATGCCCTCGTTGTAGCGACGGCCCATCAGGATGCGACCGGTGTGCTCGTCGACGATGAGCACCTCGCCGTTCATCACGACGTAGTCCTTGTCGCGCTTGAACAGGGCGGACGCCTTGATCGAGTTGTTGAGGAACGAGATCAGCGGGGTGTTCGCGGACTCGTAGAGGTTGTCGATGCCGAGGTAGTCCTCGACCTTCTCGATGCCGGGCTCGAGGACACCGACGGTGCGCTTCTTCTCGTCGACCTCGTAGTCCTCGCCCGGGGTGAGCCGGGTCGCGATGGACGCGAACTCGGTGAACCAGCGGTTCGCCTCACCTGAGGAGGGGCCGGAGATGATGAGCGGCGTGCGGGCCTCGTCGATGAGGATCGAGTCGACCTCGTCCACCACGGCGAAGAAGTGGCCGCGCTGGACCATGTCGGAGGCCTGCCACGCCATGTTGTCGCGCAGGTAGTCGAAGCCGAACTCGTTGTTCGTGCCGTACGTGATGTCCGCGGCGTACTGCTCGCGGCGCTCGATCGGCGACTGACCGGCGATGATGCAGCCGGTGGTCATGCCGAGGGCGCGGAACACGCGGCCCATGAGCTCGGACTGGTACGACGCCAGGAAGTCGTTGACCGTGATGACGTGCACACCGCGCGACGGGATCGCGTTGAGGTAGGCGGCGGTCGTCGCCACGAGGGTCTTGCCCTCACCGGTCTTCATCTCGGCGATGTTGCCGAGGTGCAGCGCCGCGCCACCCATGAGCTGCACGTCGAAGTGCCGCATGCCGAGGGTGCGCTTCGAGGCTTCGCGGACGGCGGCGAACGCCTCCGGCAGGAGGTCGTCGAGCGTCTCGCCGTTGGCGTACCGCTCGCGGAGCTCCGTCGTCTCCTCCTGGAGTTCCTCGTCGGTGAGGCTCGCGAAGTCGTCCTCGAGGTCGTTGATCGCCGAGGCGTACGCCTTCAGCCGACGGAGGGTCCGCCCTTCACCGATGCGGAGGACCTTCTCCAACACGTTTGCCACGTGAGCTCCTTACGAAGTCGTCGTGCGCGGTCGACGCGCCCGATCAGCCAGTCATGCTAGCAACCCGCCGGGGTCCGGCGCTGGGAGCAGCACGAGTGCGCACGACCCCGGACGGGACCGTGCGCACTCGGAGGTGGTGCGTCGCGTCGACTACGCGGTGGCGGACACGGACTCCTCGACGAGGACGTGCTCGCTCCCCCGGGCGTCGGCGCCCGGGTTCTCGTCGATGCCAATGACGCCGTAGTCCCAGCCCTTGCGGCGGTACACGACGCTCGGGCGGTGGGTCTCGGAGTCGACGAAGAGGTAGAAGTCGTGCCCGACGAGCTCCATGTGGTAGAGCGCGTCGTCGACCGTCATCGGTGCGGCTTCGAAGACCTTCTGGCGGATGACGACCGGCGAGTACGCGGCGTCTTCCTCGTCGCGCCCGGCTTCCTGGTCGGCGTCGACCACGGGGACGGCTCCGGTGGCGACGGTCTCGATGAGCCTGCCGTCGGCGGGCTCGACGCCCATGCCCTCGAACGCCGCACCCGAGGCCTCGGCCACCGAGGTCGGACGGTGACGCCCGCGGTGCACCTTCTTGCGGTCACGTGCCCGGCGCAGGCGCTCGGCGATGCGCGCGAACGCCAGGTCGAAGGCGGCGTACTTGTCCGACGCGGCGGACTCGGCCCGGACGAGCGGTCCGGGTCCGATGAGGGTCAGTTCGACGCGGTCCTCGCCCTGCGCCCCGCTGCTCTTCTCGTGGTGCCGGCTCACCCGCACCTCGAAGGCGAGGGCCCGGTCGGCGAGCACGTCGATCTTCTCGGACTTCTGCTCCACGTAGGCCCGGAATCGGTCGGTGACCCCGACGTTGCGGCCCGTGATCGTCACGTCCATGGCGGCTCCCATCCACATTCGGCGGTTCGCCTGCGTCCGGCGAACACCAACGCCTTGCCGCGAGGCTAGACCCTGCGGGCTCGACCCGTGCCGCTGGGGGCCCGCGTGCCGGAGACCTCCACCGGATGCCCAGGGGACGTCCATCTCCGTGGCCGGGCGCTCGTCCTGGTCGTCGGCGTGCACGCTCACACCTCCACCGTGGCGACGGCCACGCAGCGGACGACACGGCCGCCGGCGGCCCGGACGGCCCGGATCGCCTCGGCCATCGTCACGCCGGTGGTGACGACGTCGTCCACGAGCACGACGTCGTGGCCGTCCACCCCGTCCGCGACGAGGGTGCCGACGGTGGCCGCCACGCGCTGGATCGCGGTCCGTTCCTTCTGCCCCCGACCGGCTGCCCCGGCCGCGTGCGGTCCGTCACCGCGCACCGGATCCGGCAGCGGGACGCGCCGCAGTGCCCGCGCGCGTCGGACGCCCGCACAGCGCAGCACCGTCACCACCGGGTCGAAGCCGCGTCGCCGGCGCCCGCGCGGCGAGGGCGGGACGCGGAGGACAACCGTGCCCGGGGGCGCTGCGGCGAGCGCCGACCGGACGAGGTCTGCGGTCCGTCTGGTGAGGCCGCGGACGACGTCCACCCGCCCCCGCAGTTTCCACTCGAGCACGAGGGTGCGGACGAGACCGTCGTACTCGTGGGCGGCGTCGAGCCGGACGCCGGCGACGAGCCGGGTGCGTGTGGGGAGGGCGTCGAGTGCTGACCGGCAGGCGCGGCACAGGGCGCGGTCTGCGACGCCGCAGCCGACGCAGACGACGGGCAGGACGAGGGCGAGGACCGTGGCGGCGGCATCGGACCAGGGCCGGTCCGCGCAGCGCGGCGGTGTCGGCGGTCGCGGCGAGCCCGCCGATGACGGGACGGCCGATGACGGGACGGCGGGTGGCGGGACGGCGGGCATCTGGAGCGTCGGCATGACCCGATGGTGCCGGGCGGGGACCACCGGGCGCGGGCCGGCGGGACGGACTGTGGACGGGCCTCCCGGCCGGGCCGGATGTGCAGGACGAGGCGACCAGCCGGCACCGACCGGAGCAGCACCGACCCGACCAGCGTCGACCCGACGGTCAGCGCTGCACGCCGACCAGCACCGACCGGACCAGCACCGACCCGACGGTCAGCGCTGCACGCCGAGCACCGACGCCTCGACGCCGGTGGTGTCCCACGCGCCCCCGGTGGACTGCAGCACCGACCCGTCCGACATCCGGAGCAGCAACGCGCTGCCGCTCCCCCCGACGATCCCCGTGGCCCGCCCGTCCGGCTTGGCGAGCGTGTCCCACTGGCCGCCGACGGTGGTGCGGACGACGCTCGAACCGGCGCTGGTGCGTCCGACCGAGGCGACGTCGAGCTCGTCGACCCAGGCGGCTCCGACGGGGTCGCCCTCGGCGGCCTGCACCCGGACCGGCGGTCCGAGTGAGGTCGGTGCCCGGTCCGACCCCCGGGTGATCGCGACGACGTAGAGCGCTGCCCCGTCGTCGGTGTCGAGCAGGGCCAGGGCGCGCGTCGAGTCGCGGGACACCTGGAACGACACGAGTTTCCCGTCCGGCAGGGTCGAGGTGACGGTGTGCGGGTCGCCGCCGAGGCCGTAGGCGGTGATCGACCGGGTGTCGGACCGCTGGGCGACCCAGACGAAGCCCTGGTCGTCGATGCTCGGGGCGACCAGGTCCTCCCGGGTGTCGATGCGGAGCGGGGCCTTGCCGGACCGGACGACGAACACGCCGTCGTCGTTGCCGACGGCGGCGACCGTGCCGGAGGCGGAGAGCGCGAGGAACTGCGGTCGGAGCCCGGCGATGCGGTCGCTGAGGCCGCCGCCGAGCGCGGTGACGTCCCCGGTGCCGGCCGTCGCGTACCCGGTGACCCGGTCCTGCACGACGAGTGGACGGGCGTCGACGTCGGGGTTGCGCTGCGCGCTCGTGCCGCTGGAGTCGGGCAACGGGACGGGGACGCCCTCGACCGTGAGGTCGACCGAAGAGATCGTGGCGACGGACGAGAGCGAGTCGGTGAGCTGTTCGCGCATCCGGACCTTCTCGACCGTGTTCGCCCGGAGCGCCTCGCTCGACAGGTCGACCTGCGCGCTGCCGCTCTCGATCGTGACGGCGTTCAGCGAGAGCTGCGTGCCCTCGGGGAACGAGGACACGACCGAGCCCTCGAGCCACTCGGCGGGTCCGGCGAGCAGGGCGCTGACGATTCGGGTGCTCGTCGAGGACCGGGCCAGGAACCACCGTTCGTCGGGGACGAGGAACCGGTAGGTCGGGTCGTAGAAGTACAGGGCGTGCGGCTGGAACACCGAGGTGAAGTTGACCGGCGACAGGATGATCCCGTCGGGGGCGTAGCTGATGCGCCACTGGCCGTCCTCGCGGACGAACTGGAACGTCAGCGTCGAGGACGTCGGCCGGACGGCCTGGGTGTACTCGCCGTCGGCGTCGACCGAGGCACTCGCCGTCAGGGTGTAGGTGAGTTCCTCGTCCCCGACCCGTTCGACGTCGCCGTCGCCCTGCCGGATGGTGACGCCCTGGCGCGGGTTCCACTTCTGCGAGAACCCGCTGCTGAGGAACTCGCGCGCGACCGCGTAGTCGTTCTGGGCACCGGTGGCGGCGTCGATGAACTGCGTGAGCAGGTCGGTCTGGTTCGCACCGTCCTCCGGTCCGGTGGGGCGGTAGTCGACTCCGCCGGTGGGCGACTCGTTCGTGATCGACTGCCCGGAGCGGACCGGGCCGCCGGTCGGGATCGCGGCACAGGCGGTGGCGCCGAGCAGCGTCACGGCGGCGAGCGCGGCCGTGAGCACGAGCCGGAGGCGCGTGGTGCGGGTCCGTCGGTCGGTCCGGGTCGTGCCGGTTCCTCCGTGGCGGTCGGTCCGGGTCATGCCGGCTCCTCCGTTCCGGTCGGTCCCTCGTAGGACTCGTCGAGTGCGGGCAGCGGGATCGCGGAGGTCGGCGGGGCCTCACTGCTCCGGCGGGGCAGGGTGAGCACGAACGCGGACCCCTCGCCCGGACGGGACCACACGTCGATGCGGCCGCCGTGCAGCTGGGCGTCCCCGAGGCTGATGGCGAGCCCGAGTCCGGTGCCGCCTATGGTGCGCTTGCGGCTCGGGTCGGCGCGCCAGAAGCGGTCGAACACGCGGGCGGTGTCCTCGGCCGGCATCCCGACTCCTCGGTCACGCACCGCGATGGCGACGGACCGGGAGTCGCTGTCGACCACGACGTCGACCGGGCGGCCGTCGCCGTGCTCGATGGCGTTGCCGACGAGGTTCCGGAGCACCCGGCGGATCCGGCGGGCGTCGAGCTGCATGGTGGTGTGTCCACCCGGGGTGGCCAGGCGCAGTTCGACCTCGGCACGGTCGGCGAGCGGGCGGAACTCCTCGACGATGTCGGCGGCGAGTGCGGCGGGGACGACCGGTTCGGTCTCGAGCTCGACGGCCTGCGCGTCGTACCGGGAGATCTCGAGCAGGTCGGCGAGCAGCAGTTCGAACCGGTCGACCTGGGCGTGCAGCAGTTCCGCGGAGCGGGCGACGGACGGCTCGAAGGCGTGGCGGGCGTCGAACAGCAGGTCACCGGCCAGGCGGATCGTCGTCAGCGGGGTACGGAGCTCGTGCGAGACGTCGGACACGAAGCGCTGCTGGACGCGCGAGAGTTCGGCCAGCTGGGTGATCTGTCGACTGACGGCGTCGGCCATGTCGTTGAAGCTCCGGGCCAGCGTGGCGATGTCGTCCTCGCCCCGGACCGGGATGCGTTCGTCCAGGCGGCCGGCGGCGATCTTGCGGCTGGTCTCGGCAGCGCCGCGGATCGGGACGACGACCAGGCGCACCACGAGCGAGGTGACGAGGGCGATGAGCACGATGAGGGCGACACCGCCGATCGACAGGGTCTGCGACACGAAGTCGAGCGTCTGCTGCGCATCGGACAGGTCGTACACGATGTACAGCTCGTACTGCCCGGCGCTCGGGATCTGCAGGGTGGACCCGACGGCGAGTCCCGGCCCCCGGCCGCCCGGCCCGTCGAGCCGCACGGGCTGCAGGCTGAGCTCGCCGGTGTCGGCGGCGACCCGTTTCCGCAGGTCGTCGGTGATCACGGAGTCGGGGAACCCGTAGCTGGCGACGTTCTGCAGGATCTGCGGGGTCCGGGCTCCCGGTGTCCGTTCGATCGCGATGCTCGTCCCACCCGGACTGGTCGTGTTCGAGAGGATCGCGTTCTGCGCCTCGCTCTGCAGCGACTCGAGTTCGGTCTGGTTGTTGTCCTCGGCCGCGGTCGCCGCGTCGAAGATGTTCTGCGCGACGATCGTCGCGCGTGCCGACTCGGCCTCGATCTGGTCGCGGCGCTGCGCGTAGACGTTGTTCGAGATGCTCACCATGACCGCGGTGCCGATCACGGCGACGGCGAGCCCGGTGGTCGCGACGGTGATCGCGGCGGAGCGGACCATCAGCGAGCGACGCCAGAGGTACGCGATCCCGCGCCAGATCCGGCGGAGCCAGGTGCGGACCCGCCGGCGCACGCGGCGGAACGGCGCCGGGGCCGACGACGACGGCACGGGCGTCAGCTCTGCGCGCCGGCCCGGTACCCGACCCCGCGGACGGTGGTCACGATGCGCGGGTTGTCCGGGTCGTGCTCGATCTTGGCGCGGAGGCGCTGCACGTGCACGTTCACCAGGCGGGTGTCCGCCTTGTAGTGGTAGCCCCAGACCTGCTCGAGCAGCATCTCGCGGGTGAACACCTGGCTGGGCTTCTCGGCGAGCGCCCGGAGCAGGTCGAACTCCAGCGGGGTGAGGGCGATGGCGGCGTCGCCCCGGCGGACCTCGTGCCCGGGGACGTCGACGACCAGGTCACCGACGTGCAGGACGGTCGCGTCGGTCGCGGTCGGCCGCAGGCGGGTCCGGATCCGGGCGACGAGCTCCTTCGGGTTGAACGGCTTCACGACGTAGTCGTCGGCTCCGTTCTCGAGCCCGGCGACGACGTCGGCGGTGTCGCCCTTGGCGGTGAGCATGATGATCGGGGTGCCGCTCTCGGCCCGGATCCGCCGGCACACCTCGATGCCGTCGATGCCCGGCAGCATGACGTCGAGCAGCACGAGGTCGGGCTTCGTCGCGTGGAACGCCTCGACGGCGTCGTTGCCGTCGGCACTGAAGTCGGGCTCGTACCCCTCCGACCGGAGGACGATGCCGATCATCTCGGCGAGGGCCTGGTCGTCGTCGACGACGAGGATGCGCGGTGTCATGGGATGCGGACTCCGGAGGGCAGGGTGGGCACCCAGGGACGGGTGCTCTCCGCTCACGATAGCCGAGGCCCCGTCATCGGAGGTTTTCCGACAGGATGGACACGGTCGCGCCGTTCCGGCAGCGGCCAGGCGAGGGGGCAGTTCGATGGTCGACGACGGATGGCAGGTCCCGGGGGCGAACGGGCCGCAGCACGGCGGCGGTGCGCAGCCGCCGGCGACGCCGACACCGCAGGCACCGCAGTACCCGACAGCGCAGCAGTACCCGACAGCGCAGCAGTACCCGACGGCCTGGGGCCCGGTCGGACAGCCGGGAGGCACGCCCGCCCCCGGCTCCCCCGTCCCGCCCATCGGTGGGCCGGCCCCACTGCCGCCCGCGTCCCGCCCGGTGATCCCCCTCCGGCCGCTGGGTCTCGCGGACGTGCTGGCCGGCGCCTTCACGGTCTTCCGCCGCAACGCCCGCGTGCTGCTCCTCTGGGCCGTCCTGCTCTCCGGTGTCCTCGGGCTGCTGGCCACCCTCGGCACCACGGCCGGTCAGCAGATCCTGCAGAGCCGTGTGCTCTCGGCCGTCGACGGCGGGGGCCGTGGGGAGACGGACAGCATCATCGCCGGCACGGTGACCCTGTACGCGGTGCTGTCGATCGGCCTGCCGTTCCTCACCTACCTGGCGCGCGGGTTCCTCGTCGCCCCGGTCGCGGTCGACACCGGGCAGCGCGTGCTCGGGCGGCGCGGCACGTTCCGTGGCCTGTGGTCGCTGCTCGCCGGGCGCCGGGGTGCTGTGATCGGCTGGATCGTCCTGCAGCTCGTCGCCGGGATCGCGGTCGCCGTCGTCTTCGTCGTGGTCGTGATCGCGTTCGTGGCCGCCCTCGCCGCGGGCCGGAGTTCGGCCGGCTGGTACGTGTTGGCGATCGTCGTCATGGCCCTCGGGTTCACGGTGCTCCTGGCGTTCCTGGTCACCCGGTTCGCCTTCACGGTGCCGACGATCGCGCTCGAGGGACGCGGGGTCTTCTCGGCGGCCGGACAGTCGTGGCGGCTCACCCGCGGCGCGTTCTGGCGCACGTTCGGCATCCTGCTGCTCGTGCAGGTCGTGCTCGGGATCGCGGGCAGCATCGCCAGCATCCCGCTCACCCTCGGGCTGAGCCTGTTCTCCGGCGTGTTCGACCCGCTCGGGCAGACCGCGTCCACGAGCGGCAGCCCGTCGGTCGGCGGCGTCATCGCCCTCGTCATCGGCAGCCTGCTCGTGATCGCAGTGCAGTCCGTGACGGACGTGCTGAGCGCCTCCGTCGTGACCTTCCTGGCGATCGACCGCCGCATCCGCACCGAGGCGCTCGACCAGCGCATCGCGTCGCACCTGGACACCGGGCAGCCCGCGGACCCGTTCGCGCCGCACGCCCCGGTGGCGCGTCCGCCGTGGACGCCGGGCGCGCCGTGGCAGCAGCCGTGGCCACAGCAGCAGTGGCAGCCCCAGCAGCCGCAGCAGCAGCAGCAGTGGCAGGGCTGGCCGCAGCAGCCGCAGCAGCCGTGGAGCCCGCAGCAGCCGTGGCCACAGCAGCAGGGCTGGCAGCCCCAGCAACCGCAACAGCCGGCACAGCCCTGGACCCCGCAGCCGCCGGACGCCCGCGGATGAGCACCCCCGGACCCGACGAGGCGCGCCGACTGCTCGAGCAGGAACTCGCCCACCGGGAGTACCGCGGCGCGCAGGAGACGTGGTGGGACCGGGCCTCGCGGTCGTTCCTCGACTGGCTCGGCTCCTTGGCCCCGGACGGTGTCGGCTCGCCCGGCGTCGGCCGCACCCTGCTCGTCATCGCCGTCCTCGTGCTCGTCGCCGTGGTCGTCCTGGTCGTCGTCACACGAGGGCTCCCCCGCCGCCGTGCCCGCCTCCGGCCGACGGCGCCCGGCGGGGTCTTCGACGACGACGACCGCCGCTCGGCACAGGCCGTCTCCGCCGCCGCCTCGGCCGCGTTCCGTGCCGGGGACTGGGCGACCGCCGTCCTCGACGGGTACCGTGCCCTCGCCCGCGGGCTCGGCGAACGCGACCTGGTCCTCGTCGTGCCGGGGGCCACCGCCCGCGCCATCGCCGACCGTGCCACCCTCCCGTTCCCGCAGCTCGGCGACGTGCTCCGCGGCGCCTCCGACACGTTCGACGCCGTCCGCTACCTGGGGGTCGAGGCCGACGAGTCCGCCGCCCGTCGCGTCCTCGAGACCGAGCGCGCCGTCCGGGAGGCCCGTCCCACCCCCACGGACCGGCCGGCGGTCCCCGCGTGAGCGCCCCGACGGCACCGGCAGAGGCAGCGGCACCGACCGGGGTCCCCGGTGCCGCGACCGCCGCCGGCGAGGACCGGAAGCCGCGCTCGGACCGCGTCCTCCGCGTCGTCGGCTGGATCGCGGTCGTCGTGGTCGGGTTGCTGCTCGCCGCCCTGACCGCCGCGGTGGGCCAGGGTGACCCGCAGCGACCCGTCCCGCTCGACCCGACCTCGACGGCGACCAGCGGCTCCCGGGCCGTGGTCCGGGTCCTCGAACAGCAGGGCACCCGGGTCGACGTGGTGCACGACGCCGACGCGCTCGACGTCGGCACGGGCGACACGGTCCTGGTCGACGACTCCGCCGGGGTGCTCGACCGTGGCGTGGCCCGACGCATCGCCCGGACGGCTCCGGACGTGGTGCTCGTGACGAACGACCCGGGCGTCCTGGAGTCCTTCGACGTCGACGCCCGTCCGGCTGGCAGCACGTCGTCGACCCGCGTGGCCTCGACCGCGTCCTGCCCGATCCCGGCGGCGCGGACCGCGGGCTCCGTCACCGTCGTCGGTGCCACCTACGACACCGACGACCCGACGGTGGAACGCTGTGCGCCGTCCGGCACGGGCGCGGACACCCGCTGGGGGTTGCTGCGGACCACCACGGTGGACGGCCGGGTCACCCTCCTCGGCACCACCGGTGTCCTCCGCAACGACACCGTCATCCGTGCGGGCAACGCGGCCCTCGCGCTCGGCCTGCTCGGCAGCGGCGACCGCCTGGTCTGGTACGTCCCCACCGCCGCAGGCAGCGACGCGGCCCCGTCCCTCGGTGACCTCGCCCCGCCGTGGGTGCCGAGCGCCATCGCCGTCCTCGGGCTCGTCGCGGTCGCCGCCGCCCTCTGGCGCGGCCGCCGGCTCGGGCCCCTCGTCGTCGAACGCCTGCCCGTCGTCGTCCGCGCCGCCGAGACCACCGAGGGACGCGCCCGCCTCTACGCCCGGGTCCGCGACCGCACCCACGCCCTCGACACCCTCCGGCTCGCGGCCGTCCGGCGGATCGGACGCAGCCTCGGGCTCCCCCGGTCCGCCCACGTCGACGAGGTCGTCCGACGCACCGCCGCCGTGACCGGGCGGTCCGCCGACCGCGTCGGCGCCGTGCTCGTCGGCGGCAGCACCGACGACGACCGCGCGCTCGTCGACGGGGCAGCCGCCCTGGACGAACTCGAGCACGCGGTCCGCCGAGCCCGCTCCGGGGACGCGGGACGGGCCTCCCGGTCGGCGCCCACCGGGGCACCCGCGGAACCGACACCACCGACCACGCCCGAACGACCAGGAGGACGATCGTGACCGACCTGCCCACCACCCCGCCCTCCGGCAAGGCCGCCGTGCCTGCCACCGGGCCCACCTCCGGGCCGACCCCGGGCGGCGACCCGCTCCGCGAGGTGCTCGGCCGTGTCCGCACCGAGGTCGGCAAGGCCGTCGTCGGGCAGGAGGGCGCCGTCTCCGGCATGATCGTCGGGCTGCTCGCCCAGGGCCACGTGCTGCTCGAGGGCGTCCCCGGTGTCGCGAAGACCCTGCTGGTCCGCAGCCTCGCCGCGGCGATGTCGCTCGACACCAAGCGCATCCAGTTCACGCCCGACCTGATGCCCGGCGACGTCACCGGCTCGCTCGTGTACGACGCGTCGACCGGTACCTTCCCGTTCCGCGAGGGACCGGTGTTCACGAACGTCCTGCTGGCCGACGAGGTGAACCGGACCCCGCCGAAGACGCAGTCCGCCCTGCTCGAGGCGATGGAGGAACGGCAGGTCAGTGTCGACGGCGCAGCACGGATGCTGCCCGACCCGTTCTTCGTCGCCGCCACGATGAACCCGATCGAGTTCGAGGGCACCTACACGCTCCCCGAGGCACAACTCGACCGGTTCCTCATGAAGCTGACGCTCGACCTGCCGCCGCGCGAGGTCGAGTGGCAGGTCCTCCGCCGCCACGCCGACGGGTTCGTGCCGCGCGACGTCCGCTCGGCGGGGATCGTCCCCGTGGTCGGCGTCGACGAGGTCCGGGCCGCGCAACGCGCGGTGCGTGCCGTCGGTGCCCGGGACGACGTCCTCGCCTACGTCGTGGACCTGGCCCGCGCCACCCGCCAGGCCCCGTCCGTCCGGATCGGTGTCAGCCCGCGCGGGTCCACCGCGCTGCTGGCGGCCGCGAAGGCATGGGCGTGGCTGACCGGCTACGACGCGATCACGCCCGACCACGTCCAGGCGATGCTGCTGCCCGTGTGGCGGCACCGACTGCGGATCGCCGCCGACGCCGAGCTCGAGGGCGTCGACGCGGACGGTGTGCTGCAGCAGGTCCTCGAACAGGTCCGGGTGCCGATCTAGTGGCGGTCTCGGGTCGGTTCGTCGCGCTGCTGGTGGTCGCCGTCGTCCCCACCGTGCTGCTCGGCAGCGGGTGGGGCGCGCTGGCGTGGATCGGCCTGCTGCTCCTGGCGAGCGCCGTCGACCTGCTGCTCGCCGCGGACCTCACCCGCGTCCGGGTCGACCGCCGGATGCCGCGACTCGCGCGTCGGGACACCGCGGCGGAGGGCACGCTCGTCCTGAGCAACGACGGCAGCCGCGTCCTCCGCGCCCTCGTCCGGGACATGTGGGAGCCGTCGGCCGGCCAGGAACCGCGTCGCGTCCGTCTGACGGTGCCGTCCGGCGAACGCCGCACCGCCCGGATGCGCTTCACCCCGTTCCGGCGCGGACGACGGACCACCACCGGGATCGCGGTCCGGGCCTCGGGTCCACTCGGCCTCGTCGCCCGCCAGCGGGTCGTCCCAGCCCCCGGCGAACTCGTCGTCACGCCGCCGTTCCGGTCCCGGCGCCACCTGCCGTCGCGACTTGCCCGGCTCCGCGAACTCGACGGCGAGACCACGCTACAGCTGCGTGGGCACGGCACCGAGTTCGACTCCCTCCGCGACTACGTCCGCGGTGACGACGTCCGGTCCATCGACTGGCGGGCCACGGCGCGCCGCCAGGACCTGGTCGTCCGCACCTGGCGCCCCGAGCGCGACCGCCGCGTCGTCGTCATCGTCGACGCCGGACGCGCGGGCGCCGGCCGGGTCGACGACGAACCCCGCCTGGACACCGCCATCGAGACGGCGCTCCTCGTCGGTGCCCTCGCGGCGGCCGCCGGTGACCGGGTCGACCTCGTGGTGCTCGACGACGCCGTGCGCGGCCGGGTGCACAGCGCGACCCGCTCGGACGTGGTCCAACGGTTCGGCGAGACCCTCGCGCTGGCCGAGCCGGAACTCCGGCCGACCGACTGGGCCGCGGTCCCCGGGATCGTCGACGCCGTGACCACGCAGCGCGCCCTCGTGGTGCTCGCGACCAGCCTCGACTCGGTGGGCGCCTCCGGCGACCTGCTGACGGTCCTTCCCCTGCTCGCTCGGCGTCATGCCGTCGTCGTGACGTCCGTCGAGGACCCGGCCGTGGCGCGGATGGCGGCGAGCGGCGAGGGTGACCGGCGGGGCGGGAGCGAGGCGGGCCTCCCGACCGGGACCGCTGCGACCCACGGGTCGGTCGACGTGTACCGGCGCGCGGCCGCGGAACGGTCGCTGCTCGACGCCGACGGCGTCGCGGACGTCGCCCGTCGCGCCGGCGCGGAGGTCATCCGTGGTCTGCCCGAGGAGGTCCCGCCACGGACCGCCGACGCGTACCTGCGGGCGAAGGCGGCCGGGCGGCTCTGATCGGGAGCGCTGGCCGGCGGGCGCTGACCGGGAGGCGCTGGTCGGCACTGTCAGCCGGCGACGATCTCGGTGGCTCCCCGGTCGAACTCGTCGACGTCGCCGCGCTCCCCGGCACGGTGCGCGCGCCCGCCGACGACCCACTGGTACGTCAGGACCAGCGCGAGCGCCACCGTGCCGATGCCGATCTTGACGGGCCACGGCCAGTCCTGCCGGGTCACCGTCCCCTCGACGATCCCGGAGAGCAGCAGGGTGAGCACGAGACCGATCGCGACCGTGTTGAGTGCGCGGCCGTCCTCGGCGAGGGCCTGCGCGCGCGTCCGGTGTCCCGGGGCGATCCACGACCACGCGATCATCAGGCCGGCACCACCCGCCAGGAAGATCGAGTACAGCTCGAGCTGCCCGTGCGGTGCGATGTAGAGGAAGAAGTCCCCGAGCCGCCCCTGCGAGTGCATGATCGACGCCGAGACGCCGAGACTCACCGCGTTCTGCACGATCGAGTACGGCACGAAGAGCCCGGTGATGCCGAACGCCACCATGCTCGCGGCGATGTAGGCGTTGTTCGTCCACACCTGCGCCGTGAACGCGCCGAGCCCGTGGTCGGAGTAGTAGTCGACGAAGTCCTGTGTGGCGTACCGGCGGAGCGCCGAGTCCGAGCCGAACGTCGCGACGGCGCCGGGCGTCGAGGTGATCCAGACGGCCGTGACGGCGGCGATCAGGACGGTCGCGACGGCGACACAGATCGTCACCCAGCGGATCCGGTACAGCGCAGCCGGCAGCTGCAGGGCGAAGAAGCCGACGACCGCGGTCACCGGGTCGACCGGCGTCCCCGTGAAGCGGAGCCGCGCACGGTGCAGGGTCAGCGACAGCCGGTCCCCGGTCGCCGAGCGCGGGGACACCTGCCGGATGCGGGCGAGGTCCGTCGCGGCCGACTGGTAGTCGGCGAGCATCCGGTCGACGTCGTCACCGGAGGTCGGGCGTCGCCGTGCGAGCCGGTCGAGTTCGTCCCATCGCGCCCGATGTGTCTCCGCGTAGGCGTCCAGGTCCATGCGCTCCCCCTCGTGCTGGTCGGAGCCGCGCTCCGGGTCCCCGACCGCTCGTGGTCGTCTTCCGACAGAATGATCCCATGCCGAAGCGCGCCACGCCCCGGGACCTCGCGGACCGCCGCTTCGTCCGCGCCCTCGACGACACCGACGACGCACTCGTCGTCGGTGAGGCGGTCGCGCTCGACGTCGTCCCCGCGAGCATCGTGTTGCGAGGCGCGGCGGCCCTGCTCGACGCGCTGTGCCTCCTCGCGCTCCTCGTGATGCTGCTGCTCGGGCTGTCGCGCGTCATGCCGGCCGACATCGACTCCGGCTGGGCCGCCGCGACCCAGATCGTCGTGATGGTCGTCGTCTTCGTGCTCGTGCCGGCGGCCGTCGAGACCGTGACGCGTGGCCGGAGCGTCGGCCGGTACGCCCTCGGCACCCGGGTGGTGCGGGTCGACGGCGGCGCAGTGTCGTTCCGGCACGCGTTCACCCGGGCGCTCGTCGGGCTCCTCGAGCTCTGGCTGACCGTGGGGTCGCTGGCGCTGCTCGTCGCCCTGTTCGGGTCCCGCCCTCGGCGTCTCGGCGACCTGCTGGCCGGCACCGTCGTGCAGCACGAGCGCCTGCGTCGGTCGGTCGACCCGGTCGTGACGCTGCCGCCGTCGCTCGTCGGGTGGGCCGGCCTCGCCGACGTCCGGCGGCTGCCGCAGCGGCTGGAGAACCGGATCGCCGCGTTCTTCCGGGGTGCGGGAACGGTCCAGCCCGGTCTGCGTGCCGAGGTCGCTCGTTCCTTGGCAGCCGAGGTGGCCGAGTACGCCCAGCCGGTGCCGACGGTGCCGGCCGAGGAGTTCCTCGCCGGGGTGGTCGCCCTGCGCCGCGCCCGTGACCTGCGGGCGTTCACCGGGCGGGCGCGCACCCTCGAGCGGGCGAGCGTCGCGGCGGGCGCGCGTCCGCCGGGCTTCCCGCGCTGAGCCCCGGACGCTGACGCCCGACGGACTCCGACACCGGACGGACGCTGCCCGCCGATCTGGGCTCAGTACCGGTACTGCTCCGACTTGTACGGGCCGTCGACCGGAACGCCGATGTACGCGGCCTGCTCCGGCCGGAGTTCGGTGAGCCGGACCCCGAGGGCGTCGAGGTGCAGCCGCGCGACCTTCTCGTCCAGGTGCTTCGGCAGCACGTACACGCCGATCGGGTACTGGTCGAGCCGGGTGTGCAGCTCGATCTGCGCCAGCACCTGGTTCGTGAAGGAGTTGCTCATCACGAAGGACGGGTGCCCGGTCGCGTTGCCGAGGTTCATCAGGCGGCCTTCGCTGAGCACCAGGATCGAGTGGCCGTTCGGCAGGCGCCACTCGTGCACCTGC
The DNA here is from genome assembly GCF_034045095.1 of Curtobacterium sp. CFBP9011. NCBI lineage: Bacteria > Bacillati > Actinomycetota > Actinomycetes > Micrococcales > Microbacteriaceae > Curtobacterium > Curtobacterium sp. CFBP9011. The sequence goes on along the minus strand of NZ_JAXCWN010000003.1, from coordinate 436,972 downwards.
GGCTTGATCTCGACCTTCTCGGCACCGGCCATCGACTCGAGGCCGGTCATGTCGATCTCGTTGTCGAAGTGCCCGACGTTCGCCACGATCGCCAGGTGCTTCAGGGCGAGCATGTCGTCCACCCCGACGACGCCGAGGTTGCCGGTGCACGTCACGACGATGTCCACCTGGTCGGCGACGTCCTGCAGCCGGGCGACCTGGTAGCCGTCCATCGCTGCCTGGAGGGCGCAGATCGGGTCGACCTCGCTGACGATGACACGGGCACCCTGGCCGCGGAGGGCCTCGGCCGCCCCCTTGCCGACGTCGCCGTAGCCGACGACGAAGGCGACCTTGCCGCCGATGAGGACGTCGGTGGCCCGGTTCAGGCCGTCCGGCAGCGAGTGTCGGATGCCGTACTTGTTGTCGAACTTCGACTTGGTGACCGAGTCGTTGACGTTGATCGCCGGGAACTTCAGCTCACCGGTGCGCGCCAGTTCGTACAGGCGGTGCACGCCCGTGGTGGTCTCCTCGGTCACGCCTTCGATGTCGGCGGCGATCCGGGTCCAGCGGTCGGCGGACTGCTCGAGCGAGGACGCGACCGTGGCCAGCACGATCTTCCACTCGGCGCTGGCGTCCGGCTCGGCGTCCGGCACACGACCGGCCGCTTCGGCGTCCACACCGGTGTGCACGAGCATCGTGGCGTCACCGCCGTCGTCGAGGATCAGGTTCGGGCCGGTCCAGTCGGCGCCGGACGCGGCGGCCTCAGCGCTCCAGTCGAAGACCTGGTTCGTGCACCACCAGTACTCGTCGAGGGTCTCGCCCTTCCAGGCGAACACCGGGACGCCGGCGGGGGCGTCCGGGGTGCCGGTCGGCCCGACGGCGACGGCGGCCGCGGCTTCGTCCTGCGTGGAGAAGATGTTGCAGCTGGCCCAGCGGACCTGCGCCCCGAGGGCGACCAGCGTCTCGATGAGGACCGCGGTCTGCACGGTCATGTGCAGCGAGCCGGCGATGCGCGCCCCGGCGAGCGGCTGCGCGGTGCCGAACTCGTCGCGGAGGGCCATCAGGCCGGGCATCTCGTTCTCGGCGAGACGGATCTGGTGGCGTCCGGCCTCGGCGAGCGAGAGGTCGGCGACGCGGAACGGGACGGCGGCGCGGGTGTCGGTCGGCATGATCGTCAGTCTTCCACGCGCTGCCGACGACGGTGGGGGCTCGTGACGTCCGTGGACAGCACCACGGGAACGGCCGCCGGTGCAGGAGAGCGCTGGACGGGCCTCCCGTCAGGAGGGGTGACGCTCCGGCGTCCGCGGCGGCGGGTCGCGGCGGATCACCCGCCAGCCCTGCGGGACCCGCAGCGTCGCGGCGTGCCGGGCACAGAGGTCGTACCCGTGCGGTTCCACGCGACCGGAGAGCGGTCCGACGACGACCATCGAGTCGGCGTAGTCGTACGTCAGGGTCGCCGAGGCGCCCGCGCCACAGGCGACCTTGCTGCAGATCCGTACGTCCATACCGGAGACGACCCTACCGGCCGCGTCCCGGGGACCCTGCCCGGGGTGTGGCCGCGTACGATGGCCGGATGCGCCGCAAGCCCAGGATCGTCACCCCGGTCGACCGTGCACGCGGACGCTCCCGTCACGGCCGCGGCCACCGGTCGAGCGTGACCGGACCCGAGCTCGCGCCGGTGATCACCCGTGCCGAGACCTTCGACCGCATCGTCGGCGACACCGCCCACTACCTGGTCGGGCTCTGGCCCGGAGAGCTGGCGGGCGTGGTGTTCCAGGTCGCGGACATGCCGACCGACACCGGCCTGCCGGACGAACTGCCCCGGTGGCGCATCGAGCGCGACGACCGCCGGGTGACGGTCTTCCGGATCCCGGTCGAGCGGGTCACCCACAGCCCCGAGAAGGACGACGTGGACCGGCGGATCGTCGTCGAGACCGCGGTGTTCCGCGCGGTGGCGGAGCTGCTCGACAAGGACCCGTGGGACCTGGCACCGGACCGCTACCGCCACTGGTGACGCACCGGTCGGCGGCGCCCGCCGGGCGGACGGCCGACGGCGGACAGCAGACCGCGCCCTAGGGGTAGATGCGCACCGGGCTCGAGACCTCGGTCTCCGGCCGGACCGGGAACCCGGCGATGCCGTCGTCCCCCTGGTACGTGACCCCGGCGACCAGCCCGTCCGCACCGCTGATCGTGACCTGCTGTGCGGTCGGCACCTTCACCGTGGCGGTCGAACCGGAGGTGACCTGTACCTCCTGCGAGTCGTCGCCCGAGCGCACGGTGACGGTCGCGTCCTGCCGGGTCGGGTTGACGAGGTTCAGACGCGCCCCGGAGCCGGCGGCGACCGCGGTGACCGTGGTGCCCGAGAGCGGCTCGGCCGAGGCGAACCAGCCCAGGTCGGTCCGGTCGTCGTCGGTGGGGGTCGTGGTGCGGGCTCCGGCGACGATCGGCACCGACGAGTCGATCGTGAACGAATAGCGCCCGTCCGGGAAGTCGTCGAGCGGCACGTCGGTGACGACGCCCGGCTCGGCGGTGGCGTCGACCGTCGTGCCGCCGCCGTCCGCCGTGGTGATGCCGAGGGTGACGCGTGCGACCTCGGTGCCCGGCACGTAGAGGCGGAGGACCGGGCCGGCGTCGGCGGTGTCCTCACCGCGTTGGGCCCCCTCGGCGTCGTCGAGGACGACCGCGGGGATGACCTGGCTGCGCGACGGTGCCGCCCCGCCGGAGACGATGTCGAACCCGCCGGGGGTGAGCGTCCGGACGACGGTCTCCTGCATGTGGGCGACGATCTGGCCGCCGGACGAGGTGACGTGCACGACGGTCGAGCCCTGGTCGGTGACGAAGCCGGAGAGCGGCACGACCTTCTGCGAGTTCGGGGCGACCACGATGCCGGTGGTCCCCGGGGCACTGACGGTGCCGGTGGCGTCCGCGATGGTCAGGTCGACGGTCGCGTTGACGTCGGTCGGGTTGCTGAGCGTGACCAGGCTGGTGCGGCCGGTCTCGGTCGATCCGCCGACCAACCACGTCGACTGCGACGGGTCGTCACAGGAGGCTGCGCCCACGCCGACGACGTCGCCGTCGGACACGCTCTGGTAGCTGCTGCCCGCCACCTGCGGCGCGGTCTCCCCCGCCGGTGCGGTGAGGAGGGTCGGTGCGCTGCTGCCGGTGCTCGCGCTGCCGAGCTCGCTGCGGTCGACCCGGTCGCCGGTGGTGGCGGTGGCGATCTGCGGCGACCCGATGGTGCTCGCGCGGGTGGCGTCGTTGCCGGCGTCGTCGGACAGACGCAGGGCGCTGCCGGCGCAGACGCGCTCCGCGGCGGCCGGCACCGGGGTGACGGTCCGTCCGGCGGGGTGTCCCGGGTCCTCGGTGGTGCCGATCGTGTGTGCGGCGGCGATCGTGCCGACCGCGACGATCACGGCGACGGCGGTGGCGGTGCCGCGGAGGGCCCAGCGGCGCGCGGTGCTCGTGCTCATTCGTCGCGCTCCTCGTCGAAGGTGGTGGCGGGTTCGTCGGCCTCGAGGACGTTCGACGTCGCACGGCGGCGGCGCGGCGCGGTCGGCACGGCGAGCAGTGCGGCGGCGCCGAACACCACGCCGATCACCACAAGGTAGAGCACGTGGGTGGCCTTCGCGGCGGCCGAGCCCGTGCTGGTCCGGTCGACGGCGCCCTCGTAGTGGAACAGCGACCCGTTGGTGGTCTCGCCGATGCTCGTGAAGCGGGCGTCCTGACCGATCGCACCGGCGGCACGGTCGTGCACGGCGCGGGCCTCCGGGTCGGCGGGGGCGTCGTCGAGCAGGACGAAGCTGACGCCGAGGTCACGGAGCGCCGGCTCGGGGTCGTAGCCGCTGCGGCTCGCGAGGTTGCCGGCCAGGGTCGCCAGGCGGCTGCCCGACCGGCTCAGCGAGAGCGCGGTGGCGTCGAGGGTGGACTGGTCGTCGAGCGTGGAACCCTGGCCGCGTTCGAGGGCGACCGCGAGCGAGCCGTCGGTCTGCGGCTGGACGACGAGCGTGCCGACGTCGGGGTTCGCCTGCGCCTCGGCGTTGACGTAGGCGCTGAGCACCCGGCCCGAGGTCGGCTGGATGGCCGCGCGGTCGAGGTAGAAGGCGGCGAAGGCCGGGGCGACCGCGACGGCGGCGAACACCGTCGCGACGAGTCCGACCACCGGTGCGGCCCGGGGCACGGTGTCGACACCGATGCAGGCGGCGACGACGATCGCGAGGGCGAAGACCGACAGCGCACTGCCCGGCCAGACGATCGTGGTGGTGGACCCGACGCCGGTGACGGCCAGGTGCGTGGCGCCGAACGCGGTCGCGTAGCCGAGGAGTGCGGCGACCAGCGCGGTGCCGGCGAGCGACCAGCGGTGACCGAGGACGGCTCCGACGGCACTGGCGGCGACCGGCAGGGCCAGCACCGCCATCACGATCGGCAGCACCGCGTCACCGAGGCCGAGCGGCGCGACCGCGGACAGCCAGCCGTTCCAGTCCGGCAGCGGCTGCCCGATCGCGAGCTGCAGGGCGCTCGGCGCGGGCGTGGCGGAGGGGACGCCCGGGTCGGCGAAGACCGCGAGCGGGTTGCCCCGGGCGACCTGCGCGAGCACGAGCGGGACGAAGAGCACCGCGGCGGGCACCGGCACGAACACGCGTCGGTGGGCGTGCCGCCAGCCGACCACGAGGGCGACGAGCCAGCCGATGAGCAGCACCGGCAGGAGTGACGGTGCCGAGGCGGCGATGACGGCGAAGAGCAGAGCGGCGCCCGAGGCCGACGCCCAGGAGCGGTGCGCCTCGACGAGGGTCAGGAACAGCCAGGGCAGCAGCACGTGGGCGATCACGGCGCCGAGGTGACCGGTGGTGACTGCACCGACGAGCGCGGGAGCGACCGTGTAGAGGACGGCGCCGATGACCGGCACCCAGGTGCGCGTCGTCACCTTGCGCACCGCAGCCCACGCACCGAGGGCGGCGAGCGGGAAGGACAGCAGCATGACCACGACGACCGAGGTGGACGGCGACCAGAACGTGATCGAGCCGAGCGCCGCGACGACCGCGGCGAAGGGGTCCGACGGGCCGGTGAACCCGGTCCCGAGGGAGTGCCAGCCGAACCCGACGTTCCGCCAGAGGTCGCCGACGTCGGTGCTCAGCGGCAGCAGTCCGCCGCCGGTGAGCGCCGGCGACCCGAGCAGCGGGAAGAGCGTGACGACGCTGAGCACGGCCGCCGCGAGGACGACCCAGATGCCGCCGTCGGCCAGGAACGAGGCCCGGGCGATCGGTGCGTCCTCGACCCGCGCGAGCTCGACGTCGCGGGAGGTCGTGCGGTGCTCGTGCACCCGCCGCCAGCTGATCCGGAGCGGTTCGACCGCGGCCCAGCCGAGCTTCCGGTTCGCCGCGAGGGTCTTCCGGGCACGACCGACGCCACCGCCGAACGCGACCGCGAACGCCGCGGCGAGTTCGCCACCGACGGCCGCCGGGTGCTTCGCGACGAGGTGGCCGATCGCGCGGCCGAGGGCGAACGGCACGAGGGTCAGCCAGTGGATCCAGAGGACCCCGGCGGACGAGTAGGTCAGGCGGCGGTGCAGCTGCGCCTGGCGGTGCATCCGCACGCGGCGACGCTCGGAGACCTTGGCGCGGCCGAACTCCTCGATCGGCCCGGCGCTGGTCGCGCGGGCCTCCGGGACGACGGCGACACGGTGGCCGGCCAGGCGTGCGCGCACCGAGAAATCGAGCGCGGCGTCGACGTCCGGCAGGGCCGGGTCGAACCCGCCCAGGCTGTTCCAGACGGAACGGCGGACGAGCATGCCGCCGGCGGAGACCCCGAGCACGTCGGTGTGCCGGTCGTGCTGGCCCTGGTCGAGCTCGTCCTGGACGAGGGTGATCGAGCGGCCCATCCGGGTCATGCTCTCGCCGAACGCGGCGATGCGGGCCGGGTCGTCGACGTTGACGAGCTTCGGGCCGGCGATCGCGACCGAGGGGGCGATCTCGACGGCGCCGAGGAGGGCGGCCAGTGTGCCGGGCGTGGGGCTGTTGTCGTGGCCCAGGAGCCACAGCCACTCGTCGACGCCGTCCCCGGGCTCGGCGCGCGGTGCGACCTGTTCGCCGTGCCGGACGGCCTCGCCGAACGGGCGACCGGCCGCGATGCGGGAGAGCTGGGCGCTGCCACCGAAGGAGAGTTCCGAGGTGGATCCGTCGGTCGAGCCGACGTCGACCACCACGAGCCCCTCCGGCGGGCGGGTCTGTGCCGCCAGGGCGTTCAGGGTGCGGTCGAGATGGTCCGACCCGTTGGCTGCGACGAGGATCGCGGTGACGCGGGGCGTGGAGGCACTGGGCTGCATGACGGGAGCGACTCTACGGGCCGGGAGGCGCGGTGCCGGCCGCCGACGGCGGCGCGGCGTGAACCTGTGGGAGCCTCAGGCGCGCTTCCGGAGCTTGCGACGCTCGCGTTCGGAGAGGCCGCCCCAGATGCCGAACCGCTCGTCGTTCTCGAGTGCGTACTCGAGGCACTGGGAGCGGACCTCGCACGAGGTGCAGATCTTCTTCGCCTCGCGGGTGGAGCCGCCCTTCTCGGGGAAGAACGCCTCGGGGTCGGTCTGGGCGCAGAGCGAGTCGACCTGCCACGAGAGCGGGTTCTCCTCGTCGGCCTCGGTCGACCGTCGGACCCCCGGGACGCCGAGGGCGACGGGATCGACGTGCCAGTCGTCCGGCACTCCGGCTTCGAAGTCGGATGCGCTCACCCTGATCACCCCTTGACGTCTCGGTTCGGGTCCCTGACGACGGTGTCGTCGGTGTAATTACATCGGTGTGATTCCCCGGAGTCAAGTCGCGGATCATAGAAGCCGCTCCGGCTTCTGCCGTGGCATGTCCCCCATTCGGGCGTGTCGCGGCGTGTCTGCGGGCCTTTCGGGGGACAGCGACGCCCCGCGTCCGGGGTGGAGGCGGGGCGTGGCGGTCCGACGCTGTCTACGCGGCGCGCTGCCGGGCCTCCCAGGCGCTCGTCACCATGTCGTCGAGCGTGTGCCGCATCGCCCACTCGAGGTCCCGACCGGCCGCCTCGCCGGTGGCGACGATGCGGGCCGGGTCCCCGGCGCGACGCGGGGCGACCTCGGGCCGGAAGTCGATGCCGGTCCCCCGGGCCATCGCGTCCATGATCTGGCGGACGCTCACGCCGTCACCGCTGCCGAGGTTGTACGCGCGCTGCAGCGGCTCCCCCGCCTCGAGCTTGCGGGCGGCGACCGCGTGCGAGTGCGCCAGGTCGGCGACGTGCACGTAGTCGCGGACGCACGTGCCGTCCGGCGTGGCGTAGTCGTCGCCATTGATCCGCGGCGTCCGACCCGCCAGCAGGGCGTCGAAGACGAGCGGGAAGAGGTTGTGCGGGCTGGCGTCGTACAGGTCCGGCTCCCCCGACCCGACGACGTTGAAGTAGCGGAGCGACGTCGTCGTGAACCCCGCCGCGACCTCCATGTCCCGGAGCAGCCACTCGCCGATGAGCTTCGACTCGCCGTACGGGGACTCCGGGGCCTTCGGGGTCTCCTCGACCACCACGTCGACGTCCGGCGTGCCGTACACGGCCGCGCTCGAGGAGAACACGACCTTGTCGACGCCGGCGTCGGCGGCGGCACGGAGCAGGGTCGCCATGCCGGTCACGTTCTGCTCGTAGGTGTGCAGCGGCCGTTCGACCGAGACACCCGCGTACTTGAAGCCCGCGACGTGCACGACACCCGTGACGTCGTGTTCGCGGAGCGTGCGGGCGAGGAGCTCGCCGTCCAGGATGGTGCCCTCGACGAAGGGCACGCTCTCCGGCACGAACGCGCGGAAGCCGCTCGAGAGGTCGTCCAACGCGACCGTGTCGAGACCCGCCGCGACCAGCGCTCGGACGACGTGGGACCCGATGTACCCGGCACCGCCGGTGACCAACCAACTCATGCCGCCACGCTAGCGGACCGGCCGGCCGCCCCGGGCGCGTGCCCGGCGCCCGGTGTGCGCCGGGCCTGCGGTGCGCTCCCCTATGCGCCGGTCGCGATGAAGACCGTCGCGGTGCGGCCGCTGCCGGCGTCCGCCTCGACCGACACGTCGCCCTCGTCCGGCGTGATGTAGCAGGACTCTCCCTGGCGGAGCAGCGTCGCGGAGTGCGCCCCGACGAGCGTGACGACCCCCTCGGTGCAGATCGCGATCGACGGACCCGACAGCGGCGCGGTCCCGCCCGTCGTGAGTCCGACCGGGCGACCGTCGCTCGTGACACGCACCAGGGCGAACCCGACGTCCTCGGGAGCGAAGCGGTCGACGACCGGGCTGAGGTGCTCCGGTTCGAGCAGCGGTGCCGGGTACGCCGTGAAGTCGAGGACGCGCAGCAGTTCGGGGACGTCCACGTGCTTCGGGGTGAGGCCGCCACGGAGCACGTTGTCGGACGGTGCCATCAGCTCGATGCCCAGTCCGTCGAGGTACGCGTGGATGTTGCCGGCGGGCAGGTACATCGCCTCGCCGCGGGTCAGCGTCACGCGGTGCATGAGGAGCGAGACGACGACGCCGGGGTCGTCCGGGTAGGCCCGGGCGAGGTCCGCGGCGGTCGCGGTGTTCGGCGAGACGGTGGTGTCGGCCGCGGTGGCGGCGTCCACGGCCGCTGCGGCCAGGTGTCCGACCGCACCGATCACGGCGCGGGCGGAGTCGTCGGTCTCCTCGAGCCAGCGCACGGTGTCCTCGAGCCCCTGCTGCAGGTGCACGACGAGCGGGCCGAGTCGACCGGACCCGGCGTCGAGGGTCTCGACCTCGGCGAGCGCGTCGGCCACGGGGCGGAAGCCGCTGAGGGCCTCGAACCGGTCGCTGAGCGCGACGACGAGTTCGGGCTTCGGGAACGGGTCCTTGTAGTTGCGGGCCGGGTCGTCGATCGGGACGCCCGCGGCTTCTTCACGGTCGAAGCCCTCGCGTGCCTGCTCGGGCGTCGGGTGTGCCTGCAGGGAGAGCGGGGCGGCGGCGGCGAGGACCTTGAGCAGGAAGGGCAGACCGGTCCGGTCGTCGCCGAGGGCGGTCTGCGGTTCGGCGTCGATCCAGTCGAGGACGGTGTCCGCGCCGCCGACCATGGCGGGGTTCACCACGACGCTCGGGCTGCCGGGGTGGGCGCCGAGCCAGAGTTCGGCCTGCGGGACGCCGGTGACGGTCCGTCCGAGCAGTTCGGGGATCGCGGAGACGGACCCCCAGGCGTAGTCGCGCGGGGTGTTCGTGATGCCGAGAAACATGGGTCGAGCGTATCCGGCGACGCCGGACCCGAGCGGCGCGAGACGGGAGCGGCGCACGACGTGCACGATCCGCGATACATAGACTCTCGGCGATGTCCGAGCCAGCTGCACCCGTTCACGACCGTACTCGCTGGGACGTCCAGGCACTCCGCGCGTTCGCCGTCGTGGCCGTCGTGCTCTACCACCTGTGGCCGAACCGGCTGCCGGGCGGGTTCGTGGGCGTCGACGTGTTCTTCGTCATCTCCGGCTTCCTCATCACCGGCCACCTGCTCCGGGAGCAGGTGCGGACCGGCCGGATCGCCCTGGGGACGTTCTGGGCGCGGCGCGCCGGGCGGCTCCTCCCCGGTGCCTTCCTGACGCTGACCGTGACCGGGATCGCGGTCCTCGCCGTCGTGCCGAGTTCGCTCTGGGGCCAGTACGGCCGGGAGCTCATAGCCGCCACGGTGTACCTGCAGAACTGGCAGTTGGCGTCCGACGCGGTCGACTACCTGGCCAGCGACAACCAGCCGTCGCCGTTCCAGCACTTCTGGTCACTGTCGGTCGAGGAGCAGTTCTACATCGTCCTGCCGGTCCTCCTGGTGCTGCTCGCCGCCCTGCCGCGCCGGCGCCGCGCGGACCCGGTCCGGACCGCCCGGGTCCTGCTCGGGACCATCGGTGTGCTGAGCCTGGTCTGGTGCGTGGTCGAGACGAGGACGGCCCCGGGGATCGCGTACTTCTCGACCGCGACGCGCGCGTGGGAGTTCGCGTTGGGCGGGCTCGTCGCGACCGTGCCGCTCGCCGCGGCACGGTCGGCTCGCGTGACGGCGGTCCGGGCGGGAGGCACGTGGGCGGGTGTCGCAGGTCTGGTCGCGTCGGTCGTCGTGATCACGCCGTCGACGCCGTTCCCCGGCACCGCGGCGCTGCTGCCGGTGCTCTCGGCCGCGCTGGTCCTGGCCGCGGGGGCGCGCAGCACCCTGGAGGTCGTCGGTCGGACGGCACCGGTGGCCTTCATCGGACGGACCTCGTACGCGATCTACCTCTGGCACTGGCCGGCGGTCGTCCTGCTGCCGGTCGTGCTGGGGCACCCGCTCGGCACCACGAGCAAGCTGGCGGTCCTGGTCGGCGCGCTCGTGCTCGCGGCGGCGTCGACCCTGCTGGTCGAGGAGCCCCTGCGCGCGCGGGTCCGGACGGTGCGGATGCGACCGTTCCGGGTGGCGGTGATCGGCCTGGTCGCGACCGCGGTCGTCGTCGCCCTGGGTGCCGGCACCCTGACGGCGGTGCACGTCCAGCAGGTCCAGGCCCAGGCGTTCACGGAGCGTCTGGCGCGTGGGGACGTGGACTGTTTCGGGGCGGCGACCCACATCGGATCGGCCGAGCCGTGCGTCAACCCCCGGCTGGCGGACGTCCGCGTCCCGGCCCCCGCGGCCGCACTCCACGACGACGCCAACGAGGACGCGTGCTGGTCGAACACCACCGCGGACTTCAACGTGTGCTCGTTCGGACCGCGGACCGGCTACCGGAAGCACCTGCTGGCGGTCGGCGACTCGCACAACAACGCGTTGATCACGGCGTACGCGGCGATCGCGGAGCGTGAGCACTGGCGGATCGACGTCGCCGGGCACATCGGCTGCTACTTCACCACTGCGACGCAGCAAGCACCGACCGAGGCCTACACCGACAGCTGCCAGGGCTGGAAGCAGAACGCGGTGCGATGGGTGCAGGACCACGCGGACGGGCTCGACGCCCTCCTCGTGACGCACGCCGCGACCAAGAGCCCGGTCATCGCCACCGACGGCGCGGACGCCGACGCGACCGTCGTCCGGGGGCTGGTCGGGGCCTGGCGGAGTGCGACGGAGAACGGTGTGCCGGTCATCGCGCTCCGGGACAACCCGACCGCGCGCGACGACGTGCCCGCCTGTCTCGCGCAGATGCGGGGCCCCACGACGGGCGCCTGCGACCTGCCCCGTGACCAGGCCCTCGCGGCCTTCGACGGCAGTGAGCAGGCGGTGGCGGCGATCGGTGACCGGGCGCGGTACGTCGACCTGACGGACTGGTACTGCTCGGCGACGACCTGTCCGGCCGTGATCGGCGGGGTGCTCACCCACCGCGATCCGACGCACCTGACGGCGACCTTCGCCACGACGCTCGCTCCGGCCCTCGGATCGGCGCTGCGCTCGGCGCTGAGCTCGCTCGGCAGGTGACCGGTGCGCGCTAGCCTGTCCCCCGTGACGATCACTTGGCCGCTCGCCCGCGGATCCGTCCCCGAGCGGGAGGCGTTCGCCCTCGCCACCGCGGTCCTGCTGACGCTGTTCGCCGGGGACGCCGTCCCGAACACGATCACCTGGTACGGCGCCGCGGCCGTGTGGGCGCTCGAGGGTGCCTGGGGCATCAGCGTCGTGGTCCGTGCCCGCCCGCCCCTCACCCGCACGCCACGCGCGCTCTGGCTCTTCCTCGCCTGGTGCCTGGTCACGGTGATCTGGTCGCACTGGCGCCCGGCGACGCTCGCGAGCACCGTCGCGCAGGTCGTGTGCGCACTCGTGGCGTTCGCGATCGCCTCGACGCTGACGTGGCGCCGCATCCTCGACGCGGCCAGCCTGGCGTTCCGCTGGGTGCTCGGGTCGTCCCTGCTGTTCGAGGCCGTCGTGGCCGTCGTGGTGCGCCACCCGATCGCCCCGATCTGGACCGACTACGGCGACCGGAAGATCCCGGACGCGTTCTACTTCTCCCGCGCGGAGCTGTTCACCGGTGGACGCATCCAGGGGCTGCCGGGCAACGCCAACCTGCTCGCGATGGTCGCGCTGCTCGCCGCGATCGCCGTCGCCGTGCAGCTCGCCGAGGGCCGGCTCCGTCGGAACCAGGCGATCGGCTGGCTCGTGGTCGCCGCTGTGGTGTCCGCGCTGACCCGCTCGTCGACGGTGATCGTCGCCGCTGTCGCCGTCGCTGGTGTCCTCGCGGTCGCGCTGTGGATGCGCCGCGTGCCCAGTGGGCACCGTGCCGGCCGGTACCTCGGGCTGGTCGCCGTGGTCGCCGTCGTGGTGGTCGCGGTGGTCCTCGGCCGCGAGCAGCTCCTCGACGTGCTCGGTCGTTCCTCGGACCTGACCGGTCGCGGCACGATCTGGGCCGCCGTGTGGGGGCTCGTCGTGCAGCACCCGGTGCTCGGGTGGGGCTGGATCGGGTACTGGTGGCCGAACATCCCGATGCTGTCCGGTCTGGCACCGCTGCACGGCGTGCAGTACCTGCAGGCGCACGACGCCGGACTGGACGTCTGGATGCAGACCGGCATCGTCGGCCTGGTCCTCTTCGCCGTCTACGTGCTCACCACCCTGGCGCGGTCGTGGGCCGGCGCGACCCGACCCGGGTTCGGACCGGACCTCCGTCCGCGCCCGTTCGACCCGGTGACCCTGTTCCCCCTGCTCGTCGTGGTCGCGCTCCTGGTGCAGTCCGTCGCCGAGTCGCGGCTGCTCTACCAGGGCAACTGGGTGCTCTTCGCCCTCGTGGCGATCAAGTCGCGGATCGTGCTCGTCACCGAGGAGCCCGCCTCCGTCGGCGACGGTCCGCGGACGCCGCTGGCCAAGCGGGCGTTCCGGTGGGCCGCGAACCCCTGATCGACGGGCGCTGACCGACGCGCGGAGCGTCCTGCCCCGCGCTCTCGTGCTCTGTGGTCAGCGGTCCTGGAGCACCAGCGAGCAGGGCACCTCGGCGCTCCAGGGCAGCGCCCGGATCCGAACCGTCCCGGACGGACGCCGGGCACACGCGCGTTCCGCGGCGACGAACTGCGGCTGCCACGTCGGCCCGGAGGCCCGCTGCGCCACGCCGGGCACGTTGCCGACCCACGAGGCGACGAGCAGGGCGACCACGGACCAACCGACGGTGACGAGGACGGCGGCGGTCGGGCCTCCCGTTCGTCGACGACGCCGACCGGACACGTCCTCTGCCCGGTCTCGTCCCCGACGGACACGGCGGTCGACGGGCACCGCGGCACGGCGGTCGACGAGCACCGCGGCACGGCGGTCGACGGGCACCGCGGCACGGCGGTCGACGAGCACCGCGGCCGCGACGACCACGGACGCGCAGAGCAGGAGGCCGGCAGCCGCCGCGTACCGGGACGGTGTGGCGGCGACGAGGTCGCCGGGTGCGGCGCGGGACCACCGGCCGTCGGCCGAGGCGTTCGCGACCAGCGCTGCGGTCCAGACCGCCGCCGCACCGAGCGCGAGCGCCAGCGCGAGGACCGCGCGGCGGGGGTGGCCGTCGCGGAGCGCGGTCACCGCGCCGAGCACCACGACCGCGTGGAGTGCGACGGCCGGCACAGCCACGACGGCCCAGCCGTCGGCCACCACGGCACGCCCGACGGCACCGACGTCAGCGGTCCAGAGTCCACCGACCGTCTGCAGTGCCCAGCCGGCGGCGACGTCCTGGGCCGTGGGTGCGCCCGGCGCGGACGCACGCTCGGTGGTCAGCGCCGTCCCGATCTGCGCGGCTTCGGTCCCGACGGCGGCGAGGGTCACGGGCAGGGCGCGCCACCGCGTGCTCCGCCGACGGCCGGCCACCCCGGTGTCGCCGCCTCGCGCGGCCGACGGCGACCACGCCAGCACGAGGAGGGGCAGGAAGACGACGGTCTGCGTCTCCGACCCGACCACCAGCACGGTCACGAGCGCCAGGACCGCGGCACCCCACCAGGTCCGGACCCGGTGCGCGAAGAGCCACGGTGCCAGGAACAGGCCGAAGGTGTGCAGGTTCGCCGCGGTGCCGGAGACCTCCCACGGCGCTGCGGGCAGCAGCACGGGCACCGCGGCCAGCACGAGTCGGAGCGGCCAGGACGGCACGACCTCCCGCGCCAGGACCCAGACGCCGCCGCACACCGCGCCGACGAGCAGGCAGGACATCGCCGAGACGGCGAGGACGTACCACTCGACCGGCAGCAGGAAGGCGACGTCGACCACCAGCCGCGGGACCACGTGCAGGTAGCCCGCGTAGGGATGCACGACGCTCTCGACGGCCCCGAGCTCGAGCCGTTCACGGAAGAACAGGCCGATGTCCTCGGCCCACCCCGTCCCGCGGCCCTCCGGTCCGAGCCGCACCCAGGCGACGGCGGCGGCGAGCACCCCGAGGAGCACGGCCGCAGCGGCCGACCAGCGCTGTGTCCCGGGGCGTCGCATCGAGGGCCGACGCTACCGGCGGAGCGACGATCCGTGATATCGACGCTCCGCGATGGCGCAGCTGCAGCCGAGTCGCGTACGTCATCATGGACGGATGACGGACGGCCGGACGACCCGACGCATGCGCGCACGTCGGTACCTGTCCGCCTGGATCGGGTTCTCCGCGGGCGGCCGGTTCAGCCAGGCACTCGCCACGACGATCGTGCTGTTCGCCTTCGGCGAGCCCACCGTCCGGGCCCTCGTCGGCGCTCCGGGGACGTGGGCGGTCCTCGTCACACTCGTCGTCCTGGCCGGGCTGAGCCTGCTCGGACAGCGCTACCGGATCGAGTGGCACGGCGTCCTGCCGCTGTCCCTGATCGCCCTCGTCGGGTACTGCGGGCTCAGCGTGCTGTGGAGCGAGTACTCCTGGGTCGCGCTCCGGGGGTTCGCGGCGACGCTCGGTTTCGTCGGTCTGGGCCTCTACCTGGCACTCGGCCGCGACCTGGTGCAGGTCATCCGGGCCTGCGGTGATGCGTTCCGGGTCCTGTTGGCCGTGGCACTCGGGTTGGAGGTCCTGTCCGGCCTGGTCCTGGACCTGCCGATCCCGGCGTTCGGCATCCGCGGGGACATCGCGTTCGGTGGGCCGATCCAGGGCATCGGCGGCACCCGCAACTTCATGGGCTTCATCGCCGCCACCGCCCTCGTCACCTTCGTCGTCGAGTTCCTCACCCGGTCGGTGACGCGGTGGCGGGCGATCGTGTCGACCGCCACCGCGGTCGTCACCCTCATGTTGGTGCAGTCACCCATCACCGGACTCGCGACGATCGCGCTCACCGTCACCGCGCTGGCGCTCTGGTCGCTTCGACACGCCCGACCCGGCACCCGTCCCGTGGTGAACACGGTGCTCAGCACGTTCGTCGTCGCCATGGGGATCTTCCTCGTCATCGCGCGCGACCGGGTGCTCCCCGAGATCGGCGCCGCGGGCGGGACGACGACCCGGCTCGAGCTCTGGTCCGAGATCCGCACGTTCATCGCCCAGTACCCGATCCAGGGCTGGGGCTGGGTCGGCACCTGGCCCACGGAGCCGGTCGTGCCGTACGTGGCGTTCGTCGACCCGTCCGGGGCTCGGTTCACCTCGGGGTTGGACGCCGTGGTCGACGCGTGGCTGCAGATCGGCCTCGCGGGCATGCTCCTGCTGGTCGGCGCTGCCGTGCTCGCCTTCGCCCGGTCGTGGGTGACCGCCACGACCTTCCCGGGGGTGGCGTACGTCTGGCCCGCGGCGGTGCTCGTCCTGCTCGGTGTCACGAGCGCCGCGGAGAGCTACGTGCTGCACGGTGCCGGCCTGATGCTCTTCGTCACCGTGCTGGTGGTGTCGGCCAGGCGGCGGTCCTGGCGGATCCGACTCCCCCGGACCTGACACGCCCCGGGCCTGACCCGCTCACCGTCGCCGGCGCGGCCCTGCTGTCTCAGGCGCGGCGCTGCGACCGGGGACGGAAGCGGCGCTGCAGGCCCCACTGGGTGGTGCGGACCATCGCCTCGACGATGATGTCCTTGCTCATCTTCGACACCCCGTGCACGCGGTCGCGGAAGCGGATGGGCACCTCGACGATGCGTCCACCCAGGTCGTGTGTGCGCAGCGTCATGTCGATCTGGAAGCAGTAGCCCTTGGAGTCGATCGACCCGAGGTCCATCCGGGCGATCGCTTCGGCGCGGTAGACGCGGAAGCCAGCGGTGATGTCGTGGACGGCGAGGCCGAGGATCAGGCGGGCGTACGTGTTCGCCCCGCGGCTGAGGACCTCGCGGCGCTTGGGCCAGTCGACGACCGAGCCGCCACGGATCCAGCGCGATCCGATCGCGAGCATGACGTCGTCGGCGGGGTCCGCGTCGGCCACCGCCGCGATCAGCGCCGGCAGACGGTCAGCCGGGTGGGAACCGTCCGCGTCCATCTCGACGAGCAGGTCGTACCCCTGCTCCAGGCCCCAGCGGAACCCGGCGACGTACGCGGTCCCGAGGCCGAGCTTGCCGGCGCGGCGGAGCAGGTGCACGCGGTCGTCGTCCTGCGCCATCGCCTCGACCAGGTCGCCGGTGCCGTCCGGGCTGCCGTCGTCCACCACCAGCAGCGACGCCGTCGGCACGGTCTCGAGGATGCGGGCCGCGATGTCGCGGATGTTCTCTGCCTCGTTGTACGTCGGGACGATGACGAGGGCTCGGGGTTCGGTGGTGCGGGTCATTTCCTTCTCACGGTTCGCGGTCTGCTCGGCGCTCAGCGCACGGCGTCCTGGTCGATGATGGCGCAGGGCACGCTGACGGCCCACTGCGGCCCCGGGGCGATCTGCACGGACGCATCGGCACTCGGCGTCTGCGCGCAGCGGGACTCCGAGGTCTCGATGCCCTGGTCCCAGTACGGGCCGGCCTGGCGGTTCGCCTTGTCCACCGAGAAGTTCAGCGCGAACGACAGTGCGACGCCGAGGACCAGCAGGATGCCGACGACCCGGAAGACCCAGACGACGCCGACCCGGTGCCGTCCGGTCACTGCGCCCCGGTCGAGTCCACCCCGGACGAGTCCGCCGCGGACGAGTCCGCCGCGGGTGAGGGCGATGTCGGCGAGCACGACGAACGCACCGATGACGTACATCGACCCGGCCGCGCTGTAGCGGAACGTCCAGTTCCCGAGCCACTGGCCCGCGTCGAAGTGGGCGAACGCGAGCATCTGGTTCGGGTTCAGGAACACCGCCCCGAACCAGACCGCCGCCGAGGCCCACACCATCGAGCCGAGCATCCAGCGCTGGCCGGGGGCCCCGAGCCACAGGCCGAGGGCCGTCAGGACGGCGGCGACGACGAGCGGCAGCACCACGACCCAGACGCCGTTCTCGGCGATGGCCCGACCGACGGCCGGCATGCTCCAGGTGAACGACCCGGCGAACGGCTGCACCGCGTAGCCGAGCACCATGTCGGCGACGGTCTCGTGCGGGACCGTCGCGGCGGCGCGCGGGTGCGTCAGGGTCGTGACGACCTGGGCGGCACCACCGATCACCGACCCGAGGATGATCGGCCAGCGGTACCGGTTCCGGATGCCGACGAAGAACAGTGGGAAGAACGCCACGATCTGGATCTCGGTCAGCCCGGCCAGCAACGTCGCGATGCCGAGCAGGATCCCCTTCGACCAGGAACGCACCGGCGTCAACAGGGCGAAGGGCATCAGGAACATCAGGAACCAGTGCAGGTTCGCAGCGTTCGCCTGGATCTCCATCGGACCGAGGGGCACGAGCGCCGGGATCAGTGCCAGGAGCAGCCGAGCGACCACGGAGCGGATGACCCCGGCGGTGAGCACCCAGACCGCGGCACCGACGGCGGCAGCGACGACGACGCAGAGCGCGGACACCGTCACGGCGAGTCGGTCGATGGGACCGATGTGGGACGCGACCGCGACGACGAGCCGCGGCACGACGTGCAGGTAGCCGGCGTAGTCGTGGAACAGCGCCCCGGCGACCCCCAGGCGGTACTGCTCCCCGAGGAAGACCTTGCCGTCCTCGGCCCAGAGCGTGTTGCGGACCTGCGGGGTCAGACGCAGCCAGCCCGCCAGGGCGATGACGACCCAGATGACGAGCGGGACGACGATCGACAGGACACGGCGGCGGACGGGACTGCCCGTCGGCTCGCCGTCCGTCATCCCTCCGACGGGCGGTCTGGTCTCAAGCACCGGACGATCCTCTCACAGCAGCCACCGGTGGGACTGGACCGGCACCGGGCGCGTCCCGCACCCTCACCGACGGCGACGACCACGGCGCAGCAGGACGCCGCCGCCCGGTGGGCGACGGCGTCCGTGGTGGTCGAGCGCTCAGGGCTCAGGGCTCAGGGCTCAGGGAACCTTCACCGTCTTGCAGCCCAGCGGCGTCCCGGCTCCGCCGGCCCAGTCGACGGCCGTCGCGCACACCTTGTGCGTGCCGGCCGAGGCCCCCAGCGTGGCCCGGTACCCGTGTGCGGCGCCGGCCTCGGGGTACGAGCGCGCCACGTCCGGGCGGCTGGCCGATGCGGTGACCCGCTTCACCGTCGAGTCGACGGTCAGGTCCACGGCGATCGAGGACTTCGTGTCCGGGTCGATCGCCCACCCCGCAGCACTGATCCCCCCGGCGACCGGCTTGACCTCGTCGAGGCTCCCGATCGGCGCCGCGTTCACGACCGTGACGGTCTTGCACCCCAGCCGAGGGCTGTAGTTGCCCGAGCCGGTGTTCAGTGCCTTGACACAGACCTCGTGCGTGCCGCGTGACGCGGGGACCGACACGGTGAACCCGCGCGCCGAACCGTAGATCGGGTAGAGCTTCGCGACGTCCGGTCGGGAGCCGTCCGCGGCGACGCGCTTCGCGACACCGTCGACGGTGACCTCGACCCGGATCGGGCTCTTGGAGTCGCCGTCGAGCGCCCAGCCCGTCACGGTGACGGCCGTCGGCGTGACGGTGGCCCGCTCGAAGGACCCGATCGGACGGGATCCGGGCACGTTGACGGTCGAGCACGACCCGATCGTCGCGTTGCTGCCCTTGCCGATGTTCGTCCCCGTGACGCAGATGCGGTGGCTGCCCGCCGGGACGGGACTCGTCGCACCGAAGCCGTGCGCCGGGCCTGCCTTCGGGTAGGCCCGGGCGACGTCCGGGCGGCTCTTCGTCGCGGTGAACTTCTTCACGGCCTTGCCGTCGGAGGTGACGGTGACGCCGATCGACTTCGCGGTCTCGGGGTCGATCGCCCACCCGGCGACCGAGACGCCGCCGGGAGCGGCGGCCGCCCGGTCGAGCGCACCGAACGGCGAGCCGTTCAGCACGGTGACCGACTTGCACCCGAGGTCCGCCGAGGTCTTGCCGTTCGACGAGAGCGCGCTGACGCAGACCTGCTGCGAGCCGGGGGATGCGGCCACGGTCGCGGTGAACCCGTGCTTCGCCCCGGACTTCGGGTAGGCGGCGGCGACGTCGGGACGGTTGCCGGTCGCAGAGGCCGTGCTGGACGTCGATCCGACCGTGACCCGGATCCGAGTGCTCGCCGTGGTCGTGGTGTCGAGCGCCCAGCCGGCCACCGTGACGGTGTTGTAGGACGCGGTGACGGCGTCGTAGCTGCCCTTCGCCGTGGTGGGCACCGGCGCGTTCCCGGTGGTGGAGCCGAACCAGTCGGTGTACATGCGCCAGAAGTTGCGGTTGCCGTAGGCGGAGCAGCCGTCGCCGGTGCCGTAGAGGTTGTTCAGCGCGGCGGTGTTCGGCGTGTACGGCGTGTAGTAGTACAGCGCGGCGGTCGCCTTGTTCTGGACCGCGACGGACTTCGTGCCGCACGACGTCGGCACGTTGTACTGGATCGCGCGGTTGCCGCCCGGGTTGAACCAGGTGAAGTAGTTGCTCGTGCCGGGCGGGTTGCTGTAGCGCTTCCACTGCCACGCCGACCAGTACATCTGGTTGCCGACGCCGGCGTAGGCCGGGTCACAGTGGCCACCGACGTTGTCCGGGCAGGCGTAGCCCATGGCGCGCTCGAGCACGGCGGCGGACGGCCCGCGGGACGTGATCAGGCCCTGTTCCTTCTGCAGCGTGACCAGCATCACCTTCGGGCTGATCCCGCACGCCTTGCCGACGCGCGTGACGATCTGGGCGGTCGAGAGGGACGACCCGCCAGTGACCGCGGCGCACATGGCATCGGCACCGCGGCTGCTCATCGAGTACCGGCCGTTGCGCAGGCAGTTGCTGTTCGTGCACGTCGACACCTGGCTGTCGAGGAACGCCTGCACCTGGTTGATCGTCATCGACCCGCCGTTGTAGAAGTTCGCGTCGGAGATGATGTTCCCGGCCTGGAACGACGACCCACTGAGGGCGTTCGCAGGCTGTTGCCCCGCAGTCGGTCCGGCGATCTGGAAGCCGACCAGCACGCTCGCGACGGCGAGCACGGTGGCGGCGATGGCGACGAGCTTCTTCACGTCGGGGGCCTTTCCGGGGGCGGCGACGGGGTGTGGTCGAGCACGCGGTTCGGGTGTGAGCAACTGACGACCCCAGATCGCGACGGAGGCTCACGCGCCCCAGAAGACTACCTGTGCAACAGCGATCACACAGCCCCCACTTCACCCCCCGTCCGGGACACCACTCGACCCGGCCGCGGGGCTCACGTCAGCAGTGACTCCACACGCCGACGCGCCTGCGCGTCGTGACCGTCGACGCGGCGCAGGCGACGTGCGCGGCGGAGCGCGGCAGGGGCCTCCCGGACGAGCCGCCACCACGCACCCGGCGTGAGCTGCGCGCGAGCGGGCTGTGCGAGGTCGCGCACCATCCGCACCACCGTCCGCGCGACGACCCGACCGACCATGCGGTCCGTCGCGTCACGAGCCGTCACGACGAGCCGGTTGCGCATGCTCTGGTACCGCACCAGCGGCGAGTCGCTGCCCGAACTCGCCGCGTGCCGGTGCACGACCACCGCATCCGGGGCCGCCCCGATCCGGTACCCCGCCAGGCGGAGACGCCAGGCGAGGTCGAGGTCCTCGTAGTACATGAAGAGGGACTCGTCGAACCCGCCGACCGCGTCGACGGCGGCGCGGCGCAGGAACGCGGCGCCGCCGGAGAACCCGAACAGCGGGGCGTGCTCCGGTGCGTCGTCCACCGGCCGGAGCCAGTCCCGGTCCCGCCCGTTGCCGGAGCGGTCGAGGACGACCCCGGTGCCGTTCACGAGCGTCACCCCGCCGGTCTCGACCCGTCGCCAGCGGCGGCCGTCGGCGGCGACCAGGTCGTCGTCGGAACGGGAGGCCCCGGGCACGACCGGTGCGAACCGTCCCTCCAGCACCGCGGTCGCGGCCACGGCTGCCGTCGTCGGTCCCCCCGCGGCCAGTGCCGCCAGCCCGCGGTCGAGGAAGCCGTGGTCGGCGACCGCGTCGTTGTTGACGAGGACGACGACCGCCCCGGACGACGCGGCGAGGCCGCGTGCCACGCCGCCGGCGAAGCCGGCGTTGGTCGGTTCAGGCACGATCACGAGCGCCGGGAAGTCCTCGCGGTACGAGCGCACCGTGTCGTCGTCGGCGTCGTTCACGACCAGCACCACCTCCACCGACGCGTCCACGCGCTGCGACAGCACGGATCCGACGGCCCGACGCGTGAGGTCGGGCTGATGCCAGTCGACGATGACCACGGAGACGTCCACGCCGACAGTCTCCCAGGCCGACCGTCCGGGTCACCGACACCGCGCGGCCACCCCGGGAGGCCCGTGGTGTTCTCGGTATAGTGGTGCCGCCTTCCGGGGTTCCCGCGGCGCGCCCTCCGCGCTCCGCTGCCAGTCGATGTACGGAGTCCAGCCATGCCCACTTCCGCGCCCCGCGTGTCCGTCGTCGTCATCAACTTCCGCGGCACCGACGACACCCTCGAGTGCATCGCCCGTCTCAGCGAGGTGGACTGGCCGGCAGACCGTCTGGAGATCGTCGTCGTCGAGAACGGCTCCGGCGACGACAGCGAAGCCCGCCTCCGCGCAGCGCTCGGCGGCCAGGCCAACGTGCGGATCATCGTCTCGGCGGAGAACCTCGGCTTCACCGGCGGCAGCAACCTCGGAGCGCGAGAGGCCACCGGCGACGTCGTGGCGTTCCTCAACAACGACGCGAAGCCGCACGTCGACTGGGTCAAGGAGGGCATCGCCGGCTTCGCCCCGAGCCCCCGGGTCGCCGCGGTCGCGAGCAAGGTCCTCGACTGGGAGGGCCGCACGATCGACTTCGTCGAGTCCGGTCTCAGCTGGTTCGGGATGGGATACAAGGCGCACATCGCCGAGGTCGACGACGGCCGGTTCGACACCCCGCAGGACCTGCTCTTCGGGACCGGGTCGGCGCTCTTCGTCCGCCGCGACGTCTTCCTCGAGGTCGGTGGGTTCGATGAGGGCCTGTTCATGTTCTACGACGACGTGGACCTCGGCTGGCGCCTGAACCTGCTCGGCTACCGCGTCCGGTTCGCCCCGCGCTCGGTCGTCTTCCACAAGCACCACGGCTCGATGAAGTCGTTCGGCGACCACCGTGAGATGTACCTGCTCGAGCGGAACGCCCTGCACCTGCTCTACAAGAACCTCTCCGACGAGAACCTCGGGGTGTTCCTCCCCGCGGCACTGGCGCTGCTCGCCCGTCGCGCGGTCGCCAAGAGCGGTCGCGACTCGGAGGAGTTCGACATACGCCGCTTCACCGGCGCACCGGACGAGTTCGACGCCCTCACCGCGATCTCGAAGGAGACCGTCGCCGGGTTCTTCGCGCTCGACCAGTTCGTCGCCGACCTGCCACGCCTGTCCGAGGAGCGTCGCCGGATCCAGTCGCAGCGCGTCCGCAGCGACAAGGACGTCTTCCGGCTGTTCGGCGACGCGTTCAAGCCGCTCTTCGAGGACGGCTACTTCCTGGAGGGCTACCGCGCCATCCTCGAGGCGTTCGACATCGAGGCGCCGATGCACCGGACGAAGGTCCTCGTCATCACCGGCGACGCCCTCGGCGAGAAGATGGCCGGGCCGGGCATGCGCGCCTGGAAGATCGCCGAGGCGCTGTCCGCCGACAACGACGTCCGCCTCGTGACCTGGAACGTGGCCAACCGGAAGTCCGACGCCTTCGAGGTCGCCCGTGTCCCGCTGCAGCACGAGCGTGCGATGCGGGAGCACGAGGAGTGGGCGGACGTCATCTTCTTCCAGGGCTACGCACTGCACCACTTCACGACCCTGCAGCGGTCGAACAAGATCATGGTCGTCGACCTGTACGACCCGATGCACCTCGAGCAGCTCGAGCAGGCGCGGGACAACGGTGACGTCGGCTGGCGCAACCAGGTGACCAGCACGACCGAGGTCATCAACGCCCAGCTCGAGCGCGGCGACTTCTTCCTCTGCGCCTCCGAGCGGCAGCGTCTGTTCTGGCTCGGACAGCTGGCCGCGGTCGGTCGCGTCAACCCGGACAACTACCTGGCCGACGACAACCTCCGGAAGCTCATCGCGGTCGCCCCGTTCGGCATGGACTCGAAGCCGCCGCAGCACGAGCGCAAGGCCATCCGCGGCGTCACGCCGGGCATCGGCGACGACGACAAGGTCGTCATCTGGGGCGGTGGCATCTACAACTGGTTCGACACGCCGTCCCTCGTCCGTGCGATCGCACAGGTCGCCGAGCGCCACGACGACATCCGTCTGTTCTTCCTGGGCGTCGCACACCCGAACCCCGACGTGCCGGAGATGGCGATCGTCTCCGAGACCCGGCGCATCAGCGACCAGCTCGGCCTGACCGGCAAGCACGTCTTCTTCAACGAACAGTGGGTCGCGCTCGACGACCGCCAGAACTACCTGCTCGAGGCGGACGCCGGCGTCAGCACGCACTTCGCGCACATCGAGACGACCTTCTCGTTCCGCACGCGGATCCTCGACTACATGTGGGCGAACCTGCCGATCGTCACGACCGACGGCGACAGCTTCGGCGACCTGGTCGCGGCGGAAGGCATGGGCGTGGCCGTGCAGGAACGCGACGTCGACGCGCTCGCCGCCGCGCTCGAGTCGATGCTCTACGACCCGATCGCCGCACAGGCGGCTCGTGACGCCGTGACCCGCGTCCGGGACGAGTTCACGTGGGAGCGCGCGCTCGCCCCGCTCGTGGAGTTCTGCAAGGACCCACAGGTCGCCGCCGACCGGGCGCACGACGCGGCCGTCCCGGCCGGGTCCGTCACGGCGGGGAGCCGACCCCGCGTCGCGTTGAGCCCCGCACGGGCGCGTGAGATGGAGTTCCACGAGATCGCCAACAGCCGGCACGGAGTCGTCCGCGACGTCCGCCTGGCCACCTGGTACCTCAAGCAGAACGGCGTCGGGGGGCTCCGGGACAAGGTCCAGAACCGTGTGCGCATCATGCGCGAGAGCAAGAACGGGCGCTGACGGTCGCAGTCAGCCGTCCCGAGGGCCGATGTACAGTTGTCCGTCGCCCCAGCGCACCTACGTGAGGAACCCATGAGCAACATCGTCAGCGAGCGATTCGACCGTCTCCGCCAGGAGCGCATGGTCCCCGCCGGTCGTCCGGCGACGGCGCTGCTCGGTTCCGTCCGGGAGGTCTTCGCACACCGGCAGCTGCTCGACCTGCTGATCCGCCGCGACCTGAAGTCGCGGTACAAGGACAGCGCGCTCGGGTTCGCCTGGACGCTGATCCGCCCGCTCGTGCAGCTGGCGATCTACTACTTCGTGCTCGGTGAGATCCTCGGCGCGTCGCGGAACATCCCCGAGTTCGCCATCTACGTGTTCTCGGGCCTGACCCTGTACGGGCTGTTCAGCGAGATCGTGGCCTCCGGGACCGCGTCGATCGTCTCGAACGGCGGCCTGATCAAGAAGGTCTACCTGCCACGGGAGATCTACCCGCTGGCGAGCGTGGGTGCCGCGCTGTTCAACTTCGGCGTGCAGCTCGTCGTCCTGCTGGTCGCAGCGATCCTGCAGAGCGGCTTCGCCTGGCTCCGGCCCGACCTGCTCTACTTCCTCCCGGCCACCCTGGTGATCCTCATCTGGGCGACGGCACTGGCCCTCCTGCTCGCGGCGGCGAACGTCTACCTCCGCGACATGCAGTACCTCGTCGAGGTCCTGGTCCTGCTGCTGATGTGGGGCTCCCCCATCGTCTACAGCTGGCAGATGGTCGCGAGCCGTGCGCCCGAGTGGCTGCTGAACCTCTACTCGGCGAACCCGATCACCCTCGCGGTGCTCGGCATCCACCGTGCGTTCTGGACCGCCGGAGCCGACGCCGAGTACCCGTCGCACCTGCTGCTCCGCCTGGGCATCGCGGCCGTCGTCGGCCTCGTCGCCCTCGTCGTGTGCCAGCGCGTGTTCGCCAAGCTGCAGGGCAACTTCGCCCAGGAGATCTGATCCGATGACCATCGACAACGACCTCGCGCAGACCACCACCTCGCCGTTCGCCGACGCCCCGGCCGTCGTCACGGTGCGGAACGTCTCCAAGCGGTTCACGATCCGCAAGGACAACTCGCTCAAGGAGCGCGTCGTCACCCTCGGCCGTGCCGGACGACGCCACAGCGAGGACTTCTGGGCGCTCAAGGACATCAGCCTGGACATCCCGGCCGGCACGACCATCGGGCTGCTCGGCCCGAACGGTTCCGGCAAGTCGACCCTGCTGAAGACCATCGGCGGCATCCTCGAACCCACCACCGGGACCGTCGACCGACGGGGCCGTCTGGCCGCACTCATCGAGCTCGGTGCCGGCTTCCACCCCGACCTGACCGGTCGCGAGAACGTCTACCTGAACGCCGCGATCCTCGGCCAGTCGCAGGAGGAGACCGAAGCCCGCTTCGCCGACATCCTGCAGTTCTCCGGCATCGGTGACTTCATCGACACCCAGGTGAAGTTCTACTCATCCGGCATGTACGTGCGACTCGCCTTCGCCGTCGCCATCAACACCGACCCGGACGTCCTGCTGGTCGACGAGGTCCTGGCCGTCGGCGACGAGCAGTTCCAGAAGAAGTGCCTCGACAAGATCCGTGAGTTCCAGGCCCAGGGGCGGACCATCATCCTGGTGTCGCACTCGCTCGGTCAGGTCCAGGAACTCTGCGACTCCGCGGTCGTCCTGCACCACGGCGAGGTGATGTTCCAGGGGTCCGCACGCCTGGCCGTGAAGAACTTCCGCGACATCCTCGAGGACCGCCGCGTCGCCGAGGTCGAGGCCCACGACCCGAAGGACGTGGCGAGCCCCGGCAAGGTGGAGCACGTCGAGCTCGAGATCCCCGGCAAGCCCGAGGGCGCCGAGCACCGCCACGGCGACGACCTGATCGTCCGGGCGACGTTCTCGCACACGACGGTCCTGCCCGAGTGGCGTGCCGGCATCAAGATCGAGACGCACCTCGGCCACCCGGCCTTCGGCGTCGACAGCCGGCAGCTCGCCACCCACCACGACCCGCTGCGTGGGACCGCCACCGTCGAGTGGCACCTGCGCGACGTGCGACTCGGCGGTGGGCAGTACTTCGTGCACGTCTTCCTGGCGAAGCCCAACGGCGAGCACATCGTGATCCAGCGCGAGGCAGTCCGCTTCGTCGTGGCCGACGAGGACACCCAGTCCGGCATCGCCTGGACGCAGGCCACCGAGCGCCAGGTCCGCTGAGGTGCGGGCACTCCCCGTGCTCGTCGACGCCACCTCGATCCCACCGAACCGCGGTGGGGTGGCGCGCTACATCTCCGGGCTGCTGCAGGGCCTGGCGGAACGCGGTGCCAGTGTGGCCGTCGTCGTGAAGGCCGAGGACCTGGACTGGCTCCGCGGCCTCGCTCCGGGGCACCGGTACCGTGCCGCCCCCACCTGGACGTCCTCCCGGCCGCTCCGTCTGGTCTGGGAACAGGTCGGGCTGCCGGCGCTGCTGCGCCGTGCCGGGGCCGAGGTCCTGCACAGCCCGCACTACACGTTCCCGGTGACCCGCGCCTCCCGGACCGTCGTCACGCTGCACGACGCGACCTTCTTCTCCGACCCGGCGGCGCACTCGCGCCTCAAGGCGACGTTCTTCCGCACCTGGACGAAGCTCGCTCGCCGGCTCGCCCGCGCGACGGTCGCGCCGAGTCGAGCCACCGTGGCGGAACTCGACCGCCTGGCCGGTCGTCCGCGGCGGTCGACGGCGGTGGCGCACCTCGGTGTCGACACGGCCGTGTTCCGGGTGCCGACGGCGGACGAGGTCACGGCGTTCCGAGCCACCCACCAGCTCGACGCGGGCACCGACTGGATCGCGTTCCTGGGCACGGTCGAGCCGCGCAAGCAGGTGTCGGCGCTCATCGCCGCGCACCGTGCTCTGCGCGACCGCGACAGCGAGTCCGGAAACGGCACCGGCACCGTCCCGACGTTGCTCGTCGCAGGCGGACTCGGCTGGGACGGAGCGGCAGCCGCCGCGCTCTCCGCCGCCGGCGACGTCCCCGGCGCTCCCCTGCGCTACCTCGGCTACCTGCCCGTCGACGAGCTGCGGTCGTTCCTCGGCGGTGCGCGCGTGGTCGCCTACCCGAGCACCGGCGAGGGGTTCGGGCTGCCCGTGCTCGAGGCGATGGCCTCCGGAGCCGACGTCCTCACGACCGACCGGCTCGCGATCCCCGAGGTCGGCGGTGACGCCGTGACCTACGTCGAACCGGAGACGACCGCCATCCGGGACGGCCTCGCCGCCCTGCTCGCCGACACCACCGACGTGCGCTCCGAGCGGATCCGGCGGGCCCGGGACCGCGCCGACAGCTTCACCTGGGCGGCCTGCGCCGACCGGCACATCGAGGTGTACGCGTGAACGCCGACGGCCGTGCGGCGATCGTCACCGTCACCTACAACTCGGACGACGTCCTGCCGGACTTCCTCGCCTCCACCGCCGCCGCGAGCGGCTCGTCGGTCGAGATCGTCGTCGCCGACAACGACTCCGCGACCGCCGAGCACCTGCGGGCCGTGACCGAGGCCGCCGGGGCGCGTTTCGTCGCCGTGGGTGCGAACCTGGGGTACGGGGCAGCAGTGAACCGTGCCGTCGCGACCCTCACCCCCGACGTGCGGTGGGTCCTGGTGTCCAACCCCGACGTCGTCCTGGAACCGGCCGCCCTCGACCGGATGATCGCCACCGCGGCCGAGGACCCGACCATCGGCGCGGTCGGGCCGAGACTGCTGGAGCCGGACGGTGCGGTGTACCCGTCCGCCCGTCTCGTCCCGTCGCTGCGGACCGGCCTCGGTCACGCGGTGTTCGCCAATGTGTGGCACGACAACCCGTGGACCAAGCGCTACCGGCAGGACGGCGACCACACCGTCCGGCGTGACGCGGGGTGGCTCTCCGGCGCATGCGTCCTCATCCGCCGCGACGTCTTCGACCAGCTCGGCGGCTTCGACGAGACGTTCTTCATGTACTTCGAGGACGTCGACCTGGGATGGCGGATCGGGCGGCTGGGCCTCCGGAACGTGTACGAGCCGACCGCTGTCGCGACCCACGTCGGCGGGACCGCCACGCGCGGTTCCTCCGAGCGGATGCGTCTGGCACACCACCAGAGCGCGTACCGGTTCCTCTCGCACAAGTACCCGGGTCGGCTGCTGTGGCCGCTGCGGACCCTGCTCCGCATCGCACTCGCCGTGCGCGCCCGTGCCACGCACACCCGCTGAACCCAGATAACCTCTCAGGGAGCAGTCCCACTCCCCGACCCGGAATGCAGCACATGATCCTCGCCGTCACCCTGATGGTCCGCGACGAAGCGGACGTCCTCCCTGCCTGGCTCGACCACCACGTCGCGCAGGGCTTCGACGTGTTCGTCATCACCGACAACGGTTCGGTCGACGGCACGACCGACCTGCTCGCGGCATTCGCCGAGCGGGACGACGTCACCGTCGACCTGCGCGACGACCCGGTGCACCGCAAGCAGCAGGGCACCGTCGTCACCGGGATGGCCCGCGACGCCGCGGCCGTGCACGGGGCGGACTGGGTGGTCAACGCCGACGCAGACGAGTTCATCATCCCCGTGGACCGGACGCTCACCGTCCGGCAGGTCTTCGAACGCCTCGACCCCGTGGTCGGTGCGTTCTTCGTCCCGGTGGTCAACCTGACCGGGGAGCTCGCCACGTCCGGTGCCGGCGTCGAGCGACTGCACTGGCGCGACGAGCGATCCGCCGACGAACTGCGCGCCGCCGGGCTCATCGCACCCCCGACGCCCAACACCGTGCACGTCGGCGATCCGTCCGTCACGGTCGTCCAGGGCAACCACCGCGCCAGTGTCGCGAACGGCGCGCCGGTGCCGGAGGAACTCGCGCTCGAGGTCCTGCACCTGCCCTGGCGGTCGTGGGAACAGTACGCGCACCGGGTCGAGGTGAGCGGCCGGGCCTACGAGGCCAACCCCGACCTGACGCCGAGCCCGCGCCACCACGGGATGATCGACTACCGCCGTCTGCAGGAGGGAACCCTGCAGGCCGTCTTCTCGCTGCGGTTCGTGACGGAGGACGATGCGGCGACGGGCCCGTTCACCCGCGACGACGGGCTCGTCGACGTGCTGCGCGGCGCCGGGTCGTCGTCGCTCGGTGCTGCTCCGGACCCGGTGGTCAGTGACGAGGAACTGCGGTCGCTGCAGCGCATGGGCCGGGTCATCGCCTCCCGCGACTCCCGGATCCAGGATCTGGAGGACGCGGTCCGTGCGGGCGAGGACACCGCGGACACCCTCCGCACGACGGTGCAGTTCGAGCGCGACCGGGCCGACGCCCTGCGACGCGAGCTCCAGGGCGAGATCGACCGGATGCGTGCACGTCGGGTGGTGCGGCTGGCGGACCGCGTCGGCGACGCCGCGCGACGCCTGCGCTCCCGCTGACCGCCAGCCGCGTCCGCTCCCCCTCATCGCCAGCCGCCTGCTGACCGTCAGCCGCCTGCTGAGCGCCAGCCGCCTGCTGACCGTCAGCGGCTCGCGCGCTCCCGCCGGACGGCAGCGATGAGCGTCTCCGCTCGTCGGATGAAGGAGTGCTCGGCCCCGATCCGGGCACCGCGAGCAGCCCGGTCCGTGTCCGGGGCGGACTCGCCCAGCCGGACGAGCGCCCGCAGCTCGGCGACGTCCCGGTACGGGTGGACCGCGCCGTGGAACAGCTCCGCGACGCCGGGGACGGGGTCCGTGACGACGAGGGCCCCGGACGCTGCCGCGTCGAACAGACGGTTCGACACGAACCCGTCGCGCGCCATGTCGTCCCAGTGGTCGTTGAGCACCACGCGGGCGCTCCGGTAGAGCGCCGGCAGCCGGTCGTTCGGCACGAAGACGCCGCGGTGCACGCCGTCCGGCAGCAGTCCCGCCCACCCTTCGCCCCAGACGGCGAGGTCGACACCGGCCGCGACGGCGTCGCGGACGACCGGCCGGAAGACCTCGCGGGTCTTGCCGACGAAGGCGGTGTCGAGCTCCGGGAACGCCGGGTCCGGCGGTCCCGGGTGGAAGCGGGACGGGTCGGTCGCCTGCAGCAGGGGCACGACACCCAGCCCGGTCTCCCGCTCGACGCGGGCGGCCCACACCGGACCGGCGGCGAACCGGAGGTCGTAGCGGGCGAGCTCGGACGCGGACACCAGATCGGGGTGCGAGATCACCCAGAGCACGTTGGTCGCCGTCGGGTGGACCGGGGTGTCGTCGAGGCCGCGGAGGGTCAGGGCG
Organism: Curtobacterium sp. CFBP9011; assembly: GCF_034045095.1. NCBI lineage: Bacteria > Bacillati > Actinomycetota > Actinomycetes > Micrococcales > Microbacteriaceae > Curtobacterium > Curtobacterium sp. CFBP9011. The sequence goes on along the minus strand of NZ_JAXCWN010000003.1, from coordinate 406,573 downwards.
ACGTCGTCGAGGTGCTCGGAGAACGGCCGGACGTGCGACTCCCGGTGGTCCACGACGACGTCCTGGCCGAGTGCACGCAGCGCGGTGGCGAGGTCGTGCGCGAAGAACGTGTCGCCCCAGTCGTCGCCACGGGGGCCGGGGTGCGCAGCGATCCTGATCGACCAGCGGAGCCGCTCGCCACGGTCCCTCGTGTCCAGGCGTTCGGCGCGGACCACCGGCTCGCGCAACGCCACGGGCGCCCCGGCCGGATCGGCGGTGCCCGCCGTCGGACGGAACCCGAGGCGGCCGAGGGCGGCCGCTGCCGAGTGGTCGATCCGGTCCCGCCAGACGGCGAGCGCGTCCGCCGCGTCGGCGTCGTACCGCCGTTCTCGGAGCGGCTCGGTGCGGTACACCCGCCCGAGCGGGACCACGACGCAGTCACCGCCGGCGGCGTCGGCGGTGTCGCGGGTGAGCCGGGCGACGGCGGTGCGGGTGTCGACGGTGCGGACCGGGACCGCGAGGTCCGCCGTCCGGGCGGCGAAGCACGGTTCGTCCGCCGCGAAGACGCGCGCGCCGTCCAGGGCGTCGGCGTCCTCCGCGGGGTGTCCGCGCAGGAGCGAGGCGACCGGCGCCGTGCCGCGCACCAGGACCGCGCCGGCGCTGGTGACCACGTCGGCACCGGACCGGACGACGGGGACGGCGACCACGGCCTCCCGGTCGGTGCGGGCGTCACCACCCGTACCGGTGCCGGCGCCCGTGGCGACCGTCGCGACGAGGCGGGCGAGGGCACCGAGGGGCAGGGTGACGTCGGCGTCTTGCACGACGACCACCGGTGACCGGAGGACGGACCGGGCGGCGGCGACCGCGCCGCCCCAGGTGGCGGCCACGGTCGGTCCGGCCACGACATGGTCGTCGCCGCCGACCACCCGCGGGTACGTGCTCGTGGGACCGGCGTGCACGTCGTGGACGGCCACGACCACCGTCGTCGCCCCCGCGGCACGGGCGTCCCGCACGCTCGGCAGGTGTCCGCCGGCGCTGTGGACGGCCTGGCGGACCGTCACGACGACGTCGAACCCGTCGTGGTCGACCACCGGCGCATCCGTCACCAGGGACGTGTCGACCGGGAGGCCCGGTGCAGCCCCGTCGTCCGTGTCCGGACCCGACGGGGACGCGCCCCGACCGAGCAGTCGGCCGAGCCGCACGGTCAGCCGCGGAGCAGGTTCTGCAGGTACACGCCGTAACCGCTCTTCGCCAGCGGGGCGGCGAGCGCCGCGAGGGCCTCGTCGTCGATCCACCCGTTGCGCCAGGCGATCTCCTCGATGCACCCGATCTTGTGGCCCTGGCGGTCCTCGATGACCTTGACGTATTCGGACGCCTGCATCATCGACTCGAACGTACCGGTGTCGAGCCACGCGGTGCCGCGGTCCAGGACCTCGACCCCGAGCGACCCCGCCTCGAGGTAGCGCTCGTTGACGGTCGAGATCTCGAGCTCGCCGCGGGCGCTCGGCTCGATGGTCTTGGCGATCTCCACGACGTCGTTGTCGTAGAAGTAGAGGCCAGGCACCGCGTAGTTCGACTTCGGGTGCGCCGGCTTCTCCTCGATGGAGACCGCGGTGAAGTCGTCGTCGAACTCCACGACGCCGTACGCCTTGGGGTCGGCCACGTGGTACGCGAAGATCGTCGCGCCCCGCACCGTGGTGTTCTTCTGCAGGCTCGTGCCGAGGCCGGTGCCGTGGAAGATGTTGTCGCCGAGGACCAGCGCGACGCTGTCGTCACCGATGAAGTCCTCACCGATGACGAACGCCTGCGCCAGACCGTCCGGGCTCGGCTGCACGGCGTACTCGATCGTCATGCCGAGGGCCGAGCCGTCGCCGAGCAGCGCGCGGAACTGGTCGTTGTACTCCGGGGTCGTGATGACGAGGACCTCGCGGATGCCGGCCATCATCAGCGTCGACAGCGGGTAGTAGACCATCGGCTTGTCGTAGATCGGCATGAGCTGCTTCGAGATGCCCTTGGTGATCGGCCAGAGGCGGGTGCCGGAACCACCGGCGAGGATGATGCCCTTCATGGGTATGCGTCCTTACTTGTTCGTGGTCCGGAGGGACTCGGTGTAGGCGACGCACTCGTCGTACGTCGGGAGGAGTCCGAGCTCGGCAGCCTGCTCGAGGGTCGGCGCTCCGGTGTCCTTCTCGGACAGGACCGGCTCGCCGATGCCGTCCGGCAGCGTCAGGCCGACGGTCGGGTCGAGGATGCTGATCCCCTTCTCGCGCTGGGGGTCGTAGTGGGCGCTGACCAGGTAGTTCACGGTGGACTGGTCCTCGAGCGCGACGATCGCGTGGCCCAGGCCCTCGGACAGGTACACGGCACGGCGGTCGACGTCGTCGATGCGGACGGAGTCCCACTGCCCGAACGTCGGCGAACCGACGCGGATGTCGATGACGTAGTCGATGAACGCGCCGCGCACCGCGGTGACGTACTTCGCCTGGCTCGGCGGGACCAAGGCGTAGTGGATCCCCCGCGCGACGCCGCGCGACGAGATCGACATGTTCACCTGACGGAGATCGAGCGGGTGCCCGACGGTCTGCTCGAGCACGTCGGCTCGGTACGCCTCGAGGAACGCTCCTCGTGCGTCGCCGTGCTGGACGGGCGTGAACTCCCACGCGCCGGGGATCTTCAGTTCGCGGATCTGCACCGGAGCAGCGTAGCAAGCCGGTCGGCGGCCGCGTCCACGCCCGGCCGCGCGCCTCGGGCAGCCGGGCCGCGCGTGTCAGGCGAGCCCGAGCGCCGCGCGCCACGCCCGTTCGCCGGGTTCGTCCCGCCCGCTGGCGACGACACGTTCCGCCCGGACGTACGCCTGCGCACGACGAACGCGGGTGTCCGGGTCGTGGAACGCAGTCCGGAGGGCCGCGCGCCAGTCGTCCGCCCGGTCACCGGCGAGCAGTCCACCGTGCGCGGCGACGCCGGCGTAGGACGGTCGGTCCGACCCGACGAAGGGCAGCCCGAGCATCGAGTACTCCAGGAACTTCAGATCGCTCTTGGCGTCGTTGAAGCGGTCGTCGGTGAGCGGTGCGACGCCGGCCGACCAGCGGTCCGCGTGGTCGCGGAGGAACGCGACGAACTGCGGGTAGTGGCTGGCGCCCTCCGGCAGCTCGAGTCGGTCGTACCAGGCGTCGCCGTCGTCCTGCGTGACGCCGACGACCTCGAGCCGGACGGGTCGGCCGTCGTCGTCGACGAGACCGTCGAACACGTCGCGGAGCAGGTCGAGGTCGCCACCGTGGGTCGCGCTCCCCATGTAGAGGACGCGCCGCGGTCCCGCCGCCGCAGGGACGACAGGGTCGTGCGCCCACAGCCCCGGCTGGACGCCGTTCGGGACGACGACCGCGTCGATGCCCTGCGCCGCGAGCACGGCGCGCAACGGTTCCGTCGAGACGACCACGGCAGCGGCAGCGCGCACCAGGCGGTCGACGGACGCCAGGCGCTCCGGGTCGTACTCGGCGCGGGCGAGCCGGGCACGCGCCTCCGCCGTGAAGAAGTCGTCGTCCACCTCGGCGACGATGCGGGTGCCCTCTGCGGACGCCCGGGCGAACGCCGCGTCGAGCGAGCCGAACGGGAACGCGTCGCGCTGCACCAGGATCGCGTCGAGGTGCGCGGTGTCCGAGCCGTCCGCCCACCGCACCGGGTCGACCTGCGCCACACGGGCCGCCCCGGAGGCCGCGAGCGCCGACATCCGACCGGTCACCCGGATGTGCGCCGACGCCGGGTGCACGCCACCGGCTCCGTGCACGACGAAGCCGACCAGCGGCGGCTGTTGCTCCGGTCCTCGCTGCTGCGCGCCCCGGCCGAGCAGACGGGCGACGGTCGACCGGAGGAGAGCCATGCGCCCATGGTGGCACGGACGCAGGGAGTCTCTGCATACACTGGGACGTCCGTGTGCCCGTCCACAGCATCGGGTGCCGTCCCCGGGCCGGAACCCGCCGGCCGACCAACCCAGGGAACCCACCACCTCGTGAAACTGTTCGTCCAGATCCCCTGCCTCAACGAAGAGGAGACGCTCCCCGCGGTCCTCGAGACGATCCCGACCTCGATCCCGGGCGTCGACGAGATCGAGATCCTCATCATCGACGACGGCTCGACGGACCGGACGGTCGAGGTCGCCCGGGCCCACGGCGTCACCCACATCGTCCGGCACACGACGAACATGGGCCTGGCACGGTCGTTCCGCGACGGCGTGGACTACGCGCTCCTGCACGGTGCGGACATCGTCGTCAACACGGACGGTGACAACCAGTACCCGCAGGCGCACATCACCGAGCTCGTGCAGCCGATCATCAACGGCCAGGCCGAGATCGTCATCGGTGACCGGCAGACGCGCACCATCGAGCACTTCTCCGGCTTCAAGAAGCTCATGCAGCGCTTCGGGTCGTTCGTCGCCAGCCGGGCCGCCGGCCTGGACCTGCCCGACGCCGCCAGCGGTTTCCGCGCGTACTCGAAGTACTCGCTGATCCGTCTCAACATCGTCACCCGCTTCAGCTACTGCATGGAGACGATCGTGCAGGCCGGCTACAAGCGCCTGGCGATCGCGAGCATCCCGATCACGACGAACGCGAAGACCCGCGAGTCACGGCTCTTCAAGAACATCTGGCAGCACATGTTCCAGTCGGGGTCCGCCATCGCCCGGGTCTACCTGATGTACCGACCGATGGCCCTGTTCGCATCGGTCAGCGCCGTGTTCGGCGTCGCGGGGCTGATCCCGTTCATCCGGTACCTCGTGCTGCTCTGGGCCGACAGCGGCGGCAACCACCTGCAGTCCCTGATCCTCGGCGTCACGCTCGTCATCAGTGCGCTGCTGTCGATGGTGATCGGCGTGGTCGCCGACCTGACCCGGATGAACCGCACCCTGGCCGAGGAACAGCTCGACCTGCAGAAGCTCGCGCGCTACGGCGACTGAGCGGATGCCGAGCCGACCGACCACCCCGGTGGACCGTCCGCGCGTCGGGCGGCCCGAGGGGATCACCCTCGGTCTCGTCGTCGCCGTGTTCGCCCTGGTGCTCGGACTCTGGGCGGTGCTCGTCCCGCCGTTCCAGGCACCGGACGAGAAGGCGCACTTCGACACCGCGCTGCACCTGGCGATCGGGGATGCCTGGGTCGGGCCGGGTGACCAGCGGTTCCTGAACGCCGTGCAGGCCGCCGCGGGTCAGGCTGCGGCCGGCACGGACTCCCTGCCCGCCGCGTCGCGGGCCACGGTGCAGGAGCTCCGCGCCGCGCACCCGGGCATCGACCCGGGCGCCGTCGACCAGATGACCCAGCACCCGCCGACCGCGTACCTGCTGCAGGCCGCGGTCCTGCGGACCGTCGGTTTCGAGCACCTGCGTTGGGACCACGCGCTGCTGGTACTGCGTCTGTTCGACGCCCTCGTGGTGCTGCCCTTGCCGGTGCTCGCCTGGGCCGCGGTCCGCCGGCTGACCCGGTCGCCGCGTGCCGCCGTCGTCGGTGCTGCCGCGGTGCTGGCGGTGCCGGAGCTGGCCTCGATCGCGGCCTCGGTGACGAACGACGCGCTCACGATGTCCCTCGGCGGGCTCGTCACAGCAGTGCTCGTCCTCGCGCTGACGGGCGACCGGCGTCCGCGCGTCCTGCTGTCGCTCGGGATCGCCCTCGGTCTGCTCGTCATCACGAAGGGCACCGGGCTCCCCGCCGTCCCCGTGGTGGCCCTCGCCCTGCTCCTCGGCCCCGGTGCCCCGGCGTGGGGTCGTCGACTCGTCGAGACGGCCGGGGTGCTCCTGCTGGCCGGCGCCGTCGGCGGGTGGTGGTGGGTGCGGAACCTCGTCGTGTACCGGACCCTGCAGCCCGACGGGTACGCAGCCATCCGGCCCCCGCAGTCCTTCCCCGCCGGACAGGGACCCGACGCGCTGACCTTCGTCGACGTGAGCTGGGGAACGGTCATCCGGACGTTCTGGGGCAGCTTCGGGTCGAACGCCTTCGCGTCGATGTCGCCGTGGCTGCTCGTCCCGCTCACGCTGGTCACCGTCGGCGTCGTCGCCGTCCTGGCCTTCCGGCGCGGGCCGGCGCGCCGGACCGCGGTGCTCCTCGCCGTCTTCCCGGTGCTGCTGCTCGCAGCGCAGACGTCGACCAGCGTCCACGGCTACCTGACGACGACGATGGTCGTCGGGACGCAGGGACGCTACCTGTTCCCCGCCGTCCTCGCCCTGATCGTGCTCAGTGCCCTCGCGTGGCGGCGTCTCACGGGCAGGACCCGGCTCCGGCGGCTCCTGCCGGTGGGCCTGGTCGTCGGGATGAGCGTCCTCGCGGCCGTCGGGCTCGCGACCGCCCGTGGCCGGCTCGTCCCGGGCGCCGGCTACGCGGTCTGGTCCGACGCGTCCCTCGGCGCGACCGCGACCGGGGTCCTCGCGTTCGTCGCCCTGCTCGCCGCGGCGGTGGCCGTGGTGGGTGTCGCGCGGCTCCCGTCCACACCCCCCGATGCCGTCGACAGCCCGGTCCACCCGCCCCGCTAGACTGCTCGCCGACCGACAACGGCCCACGGCCAGGAAAAGGAAACCAGCGTGAAGATCCTCGTCACCGGAGGAGCCGGCTTCATCGGCTCGAACTTCGTCCGTCGAACCCTCCAGGACGCCTACCCGGGCCTCGAGGGCGCCGAGGTCGTCGTCTACGACGCCCTCACCTACTCGGGCAACCTCGCCAACCTGGCCCCGGTCGCGGACTCCCCGCGCTACCGCTTCGTCCAGGGCGACATCCGCGACGCCGCCGCCCTCGACCAGGTCGTGCCCGGCATCGACGCCATCGTGCACTTCGCCGCCGAGTCCCACGTCGACCGCTCCGTCCGCGACTCCGGCATCTTCGTCGAGACGAACGTCGTCGGCACCCAGCGCCTGCTCGACGCGGCCCTGCGCCACGGCACCGAGCGCTTCGTGCACGTCTCCACGGACGAGGTCTACGGCTCCATCAGCGAGGGCTCGTGGGACGAGGAACGGCCGCTCGAGCCGAACTCGCCCTACTCGGCGTCGAAGGCCGGCAGCGACCTGCTCGCCCGCAGCTACCACCGCACGCACGGTCTGAACCTCTCGATCACGCGGTGCTCGAACAACTACGGCCCGTACCACTTCCCCGAGAAGGTCATCCCGCTCTTCGTGACGAACCTCATCGACGACGTGCACGTGCCCCTCTACGGCGAGGGCAACAACATCCGCGACTGGCTGCACGTGGACGACCACACCCGCGGCATCGCGATGGTCCTGACCCGTGGCCGCGCCGGCGAGATCTACAACATCGGCGGCGGTACCGAGCTGACGAACAAGGAACTCACCGAGCTGCTGCTCGAGTCCACCGGCAAGGACTGGTCGTACGTCGACCGCGTCGCCGACCGCCTCGGGCACGACCTGCGCTACTCGGTCGACATCTCCAAGATCCAGGCCGAGCTCGGCTACCAGCCCGAGGTTCCGTTCGAGCAGGGTCTCGCCGACGTCGTCCAGTGGTACCGCGACAACCGTGCCTGGTGGGAGCCCCTCAAGGAGCGTGCCGCGCTCGCCTGAGCCGGACCGACACCATGACCCGATTCCTCATCACCGGCGCCGCCGGCATGCTCGGCCAGGACCTCCAGCAGGCGCTGGCCGGGCGTGAGGTCACGGCGCTCTCCCGCGCCGACCTCGACATCACCGACCCGGACGCGGTCGCCGCTGCCGTCGCCGGGCACGACGTCGTCCTGAACGCCGCCGCGTACACGAAGGTCGACGACGCCGAGTCCCACGAGTCCGACGCGCACGCCGTGAACGCCCGCGGACCCGAGGTGCTCGCGACGGCCGCGGTCGCCGCGGGGGCACGGCTCGTGCACGTCTCGACGGACTACGTGTTCGACGGCTCCGGGACCACGCCCTACGCCGAGGACGAGCCCACCGACCCGATCGGCGCCTACGGCCGCACCAAGGCCGCCGGCGAGAACGCGGTGCGCTCGGTCGCCCCGGACTCGTCGTACGTCGTCCGGGCCGCCTGGCTGTACGGCGCCGGCGGTCCGAACTTCGCCAAGACCATGGTCCGCCTGGCGGCGACGCACGACACCGTCAGCGTCGTCACCGACCAGGTCGGACAACCGACCTGGACCGGTGACCTCGCACGCCAGATCGTCGCACTCGTCGACGCCGACGCGCCCGCGGGCACCTACCACGGCACGAACGCCGGCCAGGGGTCCTGGTACGACTTCACGCGCGCGATCTTCGCCGAGGTCGGACTCGACCCGGAACGCGTGCGCGAGACCGACAGCTCGGCCTTCGTGCGCCCGGCACCGCGCCCGGCGTACAGCGTCCTCGGCCACGACGGTTGGTCCCGCGCGGGTCTCGCCCCGATGCGCCACTGGCGGGACGCCCTGCACGCCGCCGTCGAGGCCGGGGTCCTCACCGCGTGAGTGGCGCGACTGCGCTCGTCGTCGGCGGCGGCGGGTTCCTCGGCCGTGCCGTCGTGGGCGAGCTCGTGCGCGCCGGCGACCGCGTGGTCGTCCCCCGCGTGCCCTGGAACGACACCGAGGCGGCCGCGGCCGTGCTCCGGGAAGCCGTGACGGGCCTCCAGGCCGGTGACACGCCCTGGCGGCTCGTCTGGTGCGCCGGCAGCGGCATCGTCGCGACCGGCGAGCAGGCGTTCACCGCCGAGTCGACGATCCTCGAGCGGGTGCTGGACCCCGCCGGCGCGACCCCGGACGCCCCCGGTGCGGTCTTCTTCGCGTCGTCGGCCGGTGGCGTGTACGCCGGCGCGAGCGGCGCGCCGTTCGACGAGGACACCGACCCGCTCCCCCTCGCGCCCTACGGCCGCAGCCGTCTCGCTGCCGAGGCCCGCTTCCGGGACTTCGCCGAGGCGACCGGGACGCCCCTGCTCGTCGGCCGGATCTCGAACCTCTACGGCCCCGGTGCGAACCTGCGGAAGCCGCAGGGCCTGGTGTCGCAGCTCGCGCTGGCCCACCTCGAGCGACGTCCCTCGTCGATCTACGTGCCGATGGACACCACGCGTGACTACCTCTACATCGACGACGCCGCGGCGATGGTGGCCGAGGGGCTCGCGGTGGTCGCCGACCATGCGGTCGGGCCGACCACGACGAAGATCTTCGCGTCCCAGCACGGGCGCACCATCACCGAGGTCGTCGAGGCGGTGTCGGCCGCGTTCGGCGAGCCGCTCGACGTCCGCGAGGGCCACGACCCCGCCGCGACCTCACACGGTCGGGACCTCCGCTTCCGATCATGCGTCATGACGGCGCTGGACGACCGGACACACGTGCCGTTCGAGCTCGGCGTGCGTCGCACCGTCGACGCGATCCGGGGCAGCCGTCCCACCGACCAGGAGACCGCATGAGCCAGCACCGCCGCCGCGCCCCGTCCTCCCGACGCTGGCGCAGCCCGGCGTGGGCCAGCCTGACCGTGTGGTCGGCGGCGCTGTTCATGGTCGCTGCCTCGGTCGCACGGCTCTTCACGTACCCGCCGCTCGGCAGCAAGGACGAACCGGCGCACTTCGACTACGCCGTGCTGCTCTGGCACGGCCGGCTGCCGGTGTTCGAGGACGGGATCACCTACGCGGCCCCGTTCGGGGTCGAGGCCCCGGTGCAGTGGGTCTCGCAGCACCCGCCGCTCTACTACGCGATCCTGGCGCCGATCGTGGGCCCGCTCTGGGACGCCCACCACCCGCTCCTCGCGGTGATGGCCGGTCGCGGCATCAGTGCACTGCTGGCCGGCGCCGTGGTGCTCGCCGCCGCCTGGGCCGCGTCACGCTGCTTCCCCGGCCGGGTGCGCCTGCCGGGTGCGGTGGCCGTGACGACCGCGTTCGCCGGGATGCTCATCCAGCAGGGCTCGTCGATCTACAACGACGTCCTGTTCGTCCTGCTCTGCACCCTGGCGTGCGGGGTCGCCGGCGCGGCGATCCGGTCCGAGGTCGGACCGCGGCTGCTCGTCGGTGCGTCCGTCGTCGCGGCTGCCGGCATGGCGACCCGGCTGACGTTCGTCGTCTGGATGGTCGCGATCATCGTGTCGCTCCTCGTCGCACGGTCCGTCCGGCTGGGCCGGCTCCGACCGCTCTGGGCGCGGCTGGTGGCAGCGGCGACCCCGGGCGTCGCAGCCGTCGTGTGCGCGGGCTGGTTCTACGTGCACAACAAGATCGACACCGGGAACTTCAGCGGTCGGCACGCGGAGTGGGGCCTCGAGCACGCGGACCGCGTCGAGCGGTCGTTCAGCGCGGTGACGTTCGACCCGTCCTTCTACACGAGCCTGTTCAGCGTGTACCGCGGCATCCTCCGCCCGTCCGACCCGACCCACTGGGTCCTCATGCTCACCCCGGTCGCGCTCGCGGTCGTGTGGGGTGTCGTGAGCCTGCTGCAGCGCCGTCGGGCACCGCTCCCGACCGTGCCGAGCACGAGCACGAGCGCCGTGCCGAGCTCGGGCAGCCCGTGGCTGCCCGCCGCGCTCGTCGTGGCCATGCTCGTCGCCGTGACGCTCCTGCTCGTGGTCGTCGAGATCCAGTACGTCACGGGCGGCGGTGCCCCGATCACGCGGTACGCGCTCACCGTGCTCGAACCCATCACGCTGCTCATGGGGGCGGGCTTGACCGGATCCCGTCGACTGTCGGGCGTCCTGGTGACGCTCTGGGTGGCGCTGGCGTTCGTGCCCTACCGGACGCTCTTCGACCTCCAGGTGCGCAGCATCGTGCCCGACGCGGCGCAGTGGGTGCACGTCGCGTTCTGGGTCTCGGTCGTAGCGGCTGCCGGCTGCGTCGTCGGGGGCTTCCTCGACGCACGACGGCGTCCGGACGCGGGCGCGCCGTTCGCCGCCACCGGGGACGAGCGTCCGGGTCAGCCCGCGAGCGCGTCCGCGATCAGCGACCGGTAGCGGTCCCCCACGGCGTCGACGGTGTACGCCGCCGCCGTCGCGCGGGCACCGGCACCGAGACGTTCCGCGAGCGCCGGGTCGGCGAGCAGCCGGTCCACCGCCGCCGCGAGGGCGTCGGCATCGCCTGGAGCGACGAGCAGGCCGTTCACGCCGTCCTCGACCACGTCGACGATGCCGGGCACGGCGGACGCGACGACCGCGCAGCCGGCCGTCATGGCCTCGAGGAGCGCGACGGGCAAGCCGTCCCGGTCACCGTTCGCCGCGGGGACGGACGGGTAGACCGCGATGCCGGCCTTGGCGTAGTGGGCGGCGAGGGCGGCCTTGTCCTGCGCACCGACGAAGTCGACGCCGGCGGCGGCACGGGCCTCGAGCGCCTGCCGGAGGGGGCCGTCACCGACGACGACGACCTCGTCAGGGCGGTGCTCGACGCGGTCGAGGGCGTCGAGCAGCACGGTGGCGCCCTTCTTCTCGACGAGGCGGCCGACGAAGAGCAGGCGACCCGGGGTGCGGGTCTCGTCGGCCACTGCACGCGAGATCGGCTCGAGGTCGACGCCCATCGGCACGATGTGGACCTGGTCGTCGCGCGCGCCGAGCTTGCGGAGTTCGAGGGCCATGTCGGTGCTCATGCAGGTCACGGAGGCCGCGCTCGCGATGACGGCCCGCTTGACGCGCTGGAGGACCGGGTTCCGGAGCGCGTAGAGGTCGCCGCCCAGGGTGGTCACCACGCGCGGCAGGTCGCCGAGGACGAGCTTGCCGACGGCGCCCTGCGGGATGATCCAGTGCAGCAATGCGACGTCGGGTCGGGAGCGCCGAGCCTCCCGACGGAACGCGAGGGCCATCGCACCGAAGAAGAACGGGACCTGCAACCACCGCGCGGGTGCGGCGCGGAGGTTGTCGACGATCGCGCCGTCGGCCAGGTCCTGCCAGCGGGCCGGGAAGTACGAGTAGCGGCGGACCTCGACGTCGCCGATGCGCTGGTGCTTCGTCGCACCCTTCGTCATCGGGGCCACGACCACGACACGGTGGTCGCTGGACAGTGCGCGGGCCAGGTCGAGCACGAACCCCGGGGTGCCGTCACCCGCCTCGGCCGGGAACGTCGATGCGGCGACGAGCAGGGTCGGACGAGCAACAGGGTCGGGATGCATCAGCGCTCTCGCTTAGAGTTGTCGGTCGATGGACGCACGACAGCCTACGGGGTCCGCCGCCGACGCAGATCCGGCCGATGGACAGCCCGCCAACACCCCCGACACCGACCAGACGATCGGTGCCGAGGTGCCCGTCGTCGCGCCCCGGAGCCGGCGAGCCCGCATCCTGAACGCGGTCAAGTGGGCCGCGGCTGCCGTCGCGGTGGTGCTCCTCGTCGTCGGCGTGGCCCGGCAGTGGGACGAGATCGTCGTCGACTTCGCGCGGCTCGATGCCCGCACCGTCACGCTCGGCGTCGTGCTCACCCTCGTGGCCCTCATCGCGAACATGCTCTCGTGGCGGGCGATGATGGCGGCGACCGGGTTCCGGGTCCGACCCGCCGCGGCCTCGTCGATCTTCTTCGTCGGGCAGCTCGGCAAGTACATCCCGGGCGGTGTGTGGTCGATCGCCGCGCAGGCGGAACTCGGCCGCGCGCACGGCCTGGCTCGGACCGGCAGCGCCGTCGCGTCGCTGGCGTCGATGCTGGTCAGCATGGTGACCGCCGCGCTGGTCGGGATCGTCGCGCTGCTCCTCGGCTCCCCCGACGGCCTGCAGGCGTTCTGGTGGCTCGCCGTCGTCGTGGTGATCGGGCTCGTGGCGCTGACGCCGCCGGTGCTCGGTCGGCTGATCGCGGTCGCGATGCGGCTCCTGCGCCGCCCGCCGCAGGAGATCACCCTGACCTGGACCGGCACCGTCATGTCGATCGTCTGGTCGGTCGTGATGTGGCTCGCTTACGGCGGGCAGGCGACGCTCGTCCTGCAGGCCTTCGGCGCCGACTCGGCCGTGCTCTTCCCCGTCGCCACCGGCGCGTACGCCGTCGCCTGGCTCGTCGGGTTCCTCGTCGTGATCGCCCCGGCCGGTCTCGGCCCCCGCGAAGCCGTCCTGCTCCTGCTGCTCGGATCGGTGACGGACCCGACCGGAGCCCTCGCGCTCGCCGTCATCAGTCGTGCGTTCATGACCCTCGGGGACGTGGTCCTCGCCGGTCTCGGAGCCGCGCTGGCGATCCGGCACCGCCGCCGCACGGCCGCGGTCGACCCGGTCGGCGGCGTGCCGGGAAGTCCCGGCACGCCCTGATAGTGTCCCGTGCGGACGACCGGCCGACCTGTCCGGACGGCCGATCGTCCAGTCCGACCAGCCCGAGGAGCCCCACCGCATGACCACTCTCCGCGTGATCGTGGACCAGGTGATCGCACCGGTCCCGGGCGGCATCGGACGCTACGCGGAGGAACTCACCCGGAAGCTCATCGAGACCGCCCCCGCCGGGTGCGACGTCGAAGCCGTGGTCTCGGCGGCTTCCTCCGCCGAGCTGCAGCGGCTGCGCACCCTGCTGCCCGGACTCGCGGACCTGGAGCGGCTCGCCCTCCCCCGTCGGGAGCTCTCCCTCGCATGGCAGGCCGGACTGGCCCGCCGCGCTTCACACGGCATGGTGCACGCCCCGAGCGTGCTCGCTCCCCTCGTGAAGCACGACCGGGTGCAGGACGTCGGCCACCAGATCGTCGTCACGGTGCACGACACGGTCCCCTGGACCCACCCGGAGACCCTGACGCCCCGCGGGGTGCACTTCCACAAAGCGATGGTGAAGCGGGCCTACCGCTACGCTGACGCCGTCGTCGTCCCCACACACGCGGTCGCCGCCGCGCTCAACGACGTGCACCGCTTCGACGACCGACTCCGGGTCATCGGCGGAGCGCCGAGTGCCCGACTCCGTGTGCCCGTCGACGCGGACCTCCGAGCGGAGCGCCTGGGTCTGCCGCCGCGCTACGTCCTGGCGGTCGGCACGCTCGAGCCGCGCAAGGGCCTGCGCTCGCTGATCGAGGCGATGGCGCACCCCGACGCCCCGACGGACATCCCGCTGGTCATCGCCGGGCCGGACGGCTGGGGCGACGTCGACGTCGCCGAGACGGCGGAACGCGCCGGTCTCGCCGCCGACCGGGTGAAGGTGCTCGGCCACATCGAGGACGCCGACCTGGCCGTCGTCTACGACCGGGCGACGGTGTTCGTGTTCCCGAGCCTGGCCGAGGGCTTCGGGCTGCCCGTCGTCGAGGCGATGAGCTTCGGGACGCCGGTCGTGCACTCCGACGACCCCGCTGTCCGTGAAGTCGCCTCGGACGCCGGGATCACCGTCGAACGGAACCCCCGCGACGGCTACCCGGAACGGATCGCGCAGGCGGTCTACCAGGTGGTCAACGACCCGCACCTGGCCGGCCAACTCGCCGTCGCGGGGCCGGACCGCGCACGCATGTTCGACTGGCACGACTCCGCGCTCGAGGTCTGGCAGCTGCACGCCGACCTCTGACCGGACGCGTCGGATCACGGCTCGGCATCGATGGCCGGCCGCACCGTGTCGCCGCCCGGGGCGGCCCGCCGTCACTGTCATCATCAGGGCATGCAACGACGTCGATCCCTCCCGGTCATCACCGCCTCGGTCGTGCTCGGACTCAGCCTGACGACGACCCTGGCCGCCTGCTCCGGTGGGGACGACCCGACTCCCTCCCGGACGCCCTCGAGCTCGCGGTCGGCCTCGCCGGAGCCGACCGGACGCACGACCCGCACCCCGGCGGCGACCGACACCCCGTCGAGCGCGACCTCGGCGCCCCCGTCGGCAGGCACCCCCTCGGACGACCAGACCGGCTCCGCGGACGACGGCAACGTGCCCGGCACCGGCAACGGCAGCGGTGTCGACCAGCCGACCTCGGTGGACTTCGGCGCCGTCGCCGCGCAGGGTGTCGCAGCGGCGGGCGGTGGCACGACCGTCTCGATCGTCGGTGCCGGCGACAACTGGACCGTCGTCGTGTCCGGCCCGGACGGCTCGCAGACGCAGTCGGTGGTCTCCGCGACGCTCGACCGCGTGACGTCAGGGCCGTTCCCGAAGGACGCCGACGCCGCGACGAAGGCCGTGAACGTCGCCCGCTCCGGCTCGCTGCGGGTGCAGGCCGCCGACGCGGCGACGCGCGCCCTCGCCGCCGTGCCGGGCAGCAGCCTCACCTCACTCGTGCTCGGTGGATCCGGCTCAGCGCCGGTCTGGACCGCCACCGTCACGGCGTCCGGCGCCACCAGGACGGTCACCGTCGACGGTCTGACGGGGTCGGCCACCGCCTCCTGACCGGCCCGAGCGCCGCCACCTGACGGGGTCGGCCACCGCCTCCTGACCGGCCCGAGCGCCGCCACCTGACGGGGTCGGGCAACGCCCCCCGCCCGGGTGCGGGGGCGGTCGGCCACCGCCTCCTGCCGGAGTCGGTGGGCGGCCGCCGGACGGGGCTCACCGGACAGGGCCCGCTGGCCGCCGCCGGTCAGAGCTGGTCGCGCAGCGCTGCGGCCTTCCGCTCGACGACCTGCTCGAGACGCGCGGCGTACTCCGCCAGCCGCTCCGCCACGGCGGGCTCGGACGACCCGATGATCCGCGCGGCGAGCAGGCCGGCGTTCGCGGAACCGTTGATCGCCATCGTCGCCACCGGGATGCCCGCGGGCATCTGCACGATGGAGAGCAGCGAGTCGAGACCGTCGAGACGCGCGAGCTGCACGGGGACACCGATCACCGGGAGCGTCGTGAGCGACGCGACCATGCCCGGGAGGTGCGCGGCGCCCCCGGCACCGGCGATGACGACGCGGATGCCCCGCCCGGCGGCCGCACGGCCGAACCGGACCATCTTGTCCGGGGTCCGGTGCGCCGAGACCACGTCGGCCTCGAAGGGGATCTCGAGTTCGTCGAGGATCTCCGCAGCGGCGCGCATGGTCGGCCAGTCCGAGTCGGAGCCCATGATGATCGAGACGAGCGGTGCGGGCGCAGTGGTGTCGGTCACCCCACGAGCTTATCCACGAGCGGTGGCCGGACGGGCCGCCCGCTCACCGGACGGTGGTCGTGCGGCAACCGAGGTCGCGGTCCCCGCCGGCGCCGATGCCGACGGCGCGCACGCAGACGCGCCGCTCCCCGCTGGCCGCGACGACCCGCACCGCGAAACCGTGGGTCGTGCCGGCCCCGGTCCTGCGCTCGACGTCCGGCCGGCTCGCGTTCGCCGTGACCTGCGCGACACGCTCGCCGTCGACGGTGACCCGGATCGAGACCGGTGCGCCGGTGTCCTCCCGGTCGAAGGCGTACCCGCGGAGGTCGACCCGGCGGTGCGCGCTCGAGGTGGCCCGCTCGAACCGGCCGGTCGGAGCACTCGCGGCCACCGTCACAGCGACACACCGCGAGGTGACGTCCTGGCCGCCACCGGTGTTCGTCGCGCGGGCGCAGACGGTGTGTGCGCCGCCTCCGGCCGGCAGCACGGCCATGAACCCGTGCGCGGTGCCGACACCACTCGTTCGCAGGTCGGCCCGCTCTCCGTCGGCGGTGGTCGTCCGCACCGTCCGGCCGTCGACGCGCAGGGCGACGGTCACCGCCGAGCCGACGTCGTCGCCGTCGTACGCCAGACCCTGCACGCGGATGCCGGCCGCGACGACGCTGGCCTGGGTCACCCGGACCACCGGGTCGTGGCCGGGGACGGTGACGTCCTCGCACCCGAGCGGAGCGTCGCTGCCACGGCCGGTGTTCACCGCGGTGACACAGACCGTCCGCGTGCCCGCTGCGGCCGGGACGGTGAGGTCGAACCCGTGGTCGCCACCGACGCCGTACGCGTCGCCGATGTCCTGGCGTGGGCGGTCCGCATCGGCCGACCCGGATCCCTGGCCGTCGACGGTCACCCGGACACCGATCGGCGCGTCCGGTTCGTCCTCGTCGAACGCCCACCCGCGGACACGGACGGACCCGCCCGAGCCCGTCACGGTGTCGAGGGTGCCGACCGGTGAACGGACGGCCGGCGGCAGACCGAGGACGGCGTTCGCGACCAGCGCCTGCGCGGAGGCCGAGTACCACTTCCCCGCCGCCGGGCCGCCGTTGCAGGTGCCGTCACTCGCGCCGGGAGTCTTCACCCAGAGCAGCGCGTCGAGCGCCGAGCCGTCGGCGGCCACGCGCGGCGAGGGACCGAGACCGGCCCCCGGCGCGTTGCACCAGGTCCCGCGCCATCCCTGGCCGCTCCGTGAGGTGTCGATGACGTAGTGCGAGCCGCCCGTGCGCGCCGACACCTGTTCCGCGTAGGCCTGTTCCTGGGCCACCGCGTAGTGGTTCGCGACGTCGGTGAAGAACCCGCGGGCCTGCCGGACGCCCGCGCTCTCGAGCCGGGCCGCCATCGTCGCCGGTGGCACCCAGTTCGAGTTGCCCGCGTCGAGGTACGCCGGCACGCCGGCGGCGGTGAACGCGGCGACCTCACGTGACAGGATCCGGTACCGCTGCGTCCCGAGGGGGGCGCTGCAGCGGTCGTTGCTGAGCATCGCGAGCGAGTCGGGCTCGACGACGACCGCGGCGTGCTTGCCGGCGAGCCGCGCCGCGATCCGGTCGACCCACGCGTCGTAGGTCGTCTCGTCGAAGCCGCCGGCGGAGTAGCCGCCGCAGTCGCGCTGCGGGATGGCGTAGGTGACGAAGACCGCGGTGGTCCCCGTCGCCGCCGCGCCGGCGGTCGCCGTGTCGAGCGTCCGGTCGAGCGCGGCACCGGTCGTCCACTCGCCGAGCCACGTGGCAACCGGGTACCGGGCGATGGTGGACGCGGCCCGGGCCCCGGCCGGGTCCGACGTCGCCAGCGCGGTGGCGGCCTTCGCCGCCTCGCTGGTGGGCGACGTGTACGGGCCGTTCCGGTAGAGGTCCGCGGCGGACGCGGCGCGGATCGATTCGGGCGTGGCGATGGCGGTGGCGGCGTGCGCCGGGACCGGTGCGACGACGACCGAACCGAGCGTGAGCGACGCGACGACGGACGCCACGGTCCAGAGGACGACGCGGGCAGACGGACGGCCTGACATGGAGCTCCCCTCGACGACCGACGTGAGCCTCCATCGCACCACGGGACGGCGGCCGCGACCAGCCGCCAGTGCGGGTGCCACCTGGACGGGTGGTGCCGGCACCGGGCGTGTCACCGGACGGACGGGAGGCTCGTGGCGGGCCCGCCACGAGCCTCCCGTCCCGGCCCGGGATCAGTCGTCGAAGTGCGCCGCCGCGCTCCGCGCACGGAAGACGACGTCGTCCACGTCGTCGCCGCTGACGGTCACGTGCCCGATCTTCCGGCCAGGCCGCGGGGCCTTGCCGTAGAAGTGGTACTTCGCCTCGGGGAACGCGCTGAGCGCCGCGGGGTACCGCGCCGCGAGGTCACCGTCGGCCGGACCGCCGAGGACGTTCACCATCACGGCGACGTGCGCGTCCATGCCGGTGGTACCGAGCGGCAGGTCCAGGACGGCACGGAGGTGCTGTTCGAACTGGCTGGTCGTCGCGCCGTCGATCGACCAGTGGCCGGTGTTGTGCGGACGCATCGCGAGCTCGTTGATGAGGATCCGTTCATCGCCGGTCTGGAAGAGCTCGACCGCGAGGACACCGGTGACGTCGAGTTCCTCCGCGATGCGGACCGCGATCGACTCGGCCAGGTCGGCGAGTCGTCCGGCGCTGTCCGGAGCCGGCGCGATGACCTCCGCGCAGACGCCGTCACGCTGCTGCGTCTCGACCAGGGGCCACGCGACGACGTCGCCCGAGGGTCGGCGCGCCACCGACTGGGCCAGCTCGCGGGTGAACGGGACGAACTCCTCGACCAGGAGCGCCTGCTCGCCGCCGGTCTCCGCCAGCGCGACGAACCAGTCGTCGACCTGGGACGGATCGGTCACGACCCGGACGCCCTTGCCGTCGTACCCTCCACGCGCCGTCTTCACGACGACCTTCCCGCCGTGGTCGTCGAGGAACGTGCGGAGCTCGTCGGCGTCGTGGACGGCCGACCAGTCGGGCACCGGCAGTCCGAGCTCGGACAGCCGCGTGCGCATCAGGATCTTGTCCTGCGCGACCGCCAGCGCGTCCGGCCCCGGGCGCACGGCCACCCCGGCGCCGACGAGCGCGCGCAGCACGTCCTGGGGAACGTGCTCGTGGTCGAACGTGACGACGTCGACGTCCCGGGCGAACGCGAGGACCGTGTCGGCGTCGTGGTAGTCGCCCTCGGCGGTGGCGGCGATGGCCGCGGACATCCCGGGCCCCTCGGCCAGGACGCGGATGTCGAGCCCGAGCTCCACGGCCGCCGGCACCATCATCCGGGCGAGCTGCCCTCCGCCGACGACTCCGACGCGCAACGCCATGCTGTGTCTTCCTTCCGCGGTTCCCACCACGCGGGGAGAACCGGTCGTCTACGATTCCGGGTGGTCGATCGCCGATCCACCGCCGCCGGTCGCACCGACCGGTCAGCACCTCACTCTACGGATCCAGGAGGCCCCGTGCGCCGTCTCATCGCACAGCTCGCCCGGTTCGGGGTCGTCGGTGCCGTCGGCTTCGTCGTCGACTTCGGGGTGTTCAACCTGCTGCGTGCGACGGTGCTCTCGCCGCAGGACGTCCACTCTGGACCCTTCTGGGCGAAGGTCGTGTCCACCGCCGTGGCCATCTTCGTCAACTGGGTCGGCAACCGGTACTGGACCTTCCGCCACCAGCGCCGTTCGGTCGCCGCGAAGGAGGGCGTCGAGTTCGTCGTCGTGTCGCTCGGCGGCATGGTGATCTCGCTCGGTTGCCTCGCGGTCTCCCACTACGCGCTCGGGTTCACCTCGGCGCTCGCGGACAACGTCTCCGGCAACGGCATCGGGCTGGTCCTCGGCACAGCGTTCCGGTTCTGGCTCTACAAGACCTGGGTGTACCACCCCGACCGGGTCGAGCAGGAGTCGGCGCGGAGCACGGAGGCGTCGAGCTCGACGCGCTGACGGGGCTACGGCTCCGTCGGCACGGCGGTCGCCGCCGCGGTCGGGAGTCCGGTCGACGGGTCGATCCCGGCCGGGTCGGGGGCTCCAGGGTCCGTTGCACCGGGGTCGGTCGTGCCGGCCGGCGCTGCCGGGTCGACGGGGGCTGCGGGGTCCACCGCGGAGACGGTGATCGTGATCGACGCCTCGGCAGCCATGCCGTTCTCAGCCCGGAACACGACGACGTGCGTCCCGATCGCGGCCTCGGTCGGCGTGCCGACGACCTGCAGGGTGTCCTGGTCCCAGGACAGACCGTCCGGCAGGTCTCCCGTGAGCGCCGTCAGGCCGATCGCCGGGAACGGGCTGCTCGCCGCCAGCTGGACGGAGACCGGCTGGCCGACCGTCGCCGCGACCGTCGCCGGGGCGTCGACGGTGGGTGCCTGGTTGACCGTGATCGGCACGTCGTACTGCGCCACCTGGTAGCCGTCCGGGCCGGTCGCCACGATGCAGCGCACCTGCGTCGTCCCCGGGTAGAACAGGCCCTGCTTGTCGACGCAGGTGTTGCTGATCACCCCGGACGGCGAAGTGGACGTCCACGACACCGTGGCCGGTCCCTGCCCGGGCTGGACCCAGACCAGCTGCCCGGACGCCGCCAACACGGTGCCGGAGAACTGCATGCCCGCGATGGCAGCGCCGTCGAGCCGGGCGTCCTCGATCTGCGCGTCGGTGAGGACCGCGCCGGTCAGGTCCGCACCGCGCAGATCGGCGCCACGGAGGTCGGCGCGGCTGAGGTCGGCACCGAACATGACCGCGTCGTGCAGGTCGGCGCCACCCAGGCGGGCGTCGGTGAGGTCGGCGAAGCGCAGGTCCGTCCCGCTGAGGCTGCGGCCGGACCAGTCCACGCCGGGGCAGTGCGTGCGGACGTCGGGCCCGGGGTGGAGCAGCACGGAGCAGGAACCGACGGTGCGGGCGGCGGACTGCGTGCGCTCCCGAGCGGCGCGGAGGGCGAGGAGGACGGCGACCACCAGGGCGACGACGAGGACGGCCGCCACCACCGAGAGCAGCCGCCGCCGTGGTGCCACGGTGCCGGTCACTGCTGCACCGCCGACGGCACCACGACGTCGTCCACGCCGGTCATCCAGTGCGGCAGCAGGTCGAGCGCCGAGTTGGTGTACCAGTCGGGCGAGTTCGCGTACGTGAAGAACGCGAACGGCGTGCTGAACAGGAGCACCACCACGAGCCCGAGGAGCAGGACGGGCACGACCAGTACGGTGCGCCACCGGTTGCGCAGGCGGCGCCACGCCCCCAGGGCAGCGACGATCAAGAGCGCGTACACGAGTGGCAGGACGGGGAGCATGTAGCGACCCGAGAAGGCGTACTCGTTGTCCAGCGTGAGCAGCGTCCGGAGGTTGAAGACGAACATCGCGACCGTGTAGACGCCCGCGACGGTGACGGCCCACACGAGCGCCCGGGTGCGGAACAGCGACCGGACCATGGCCGACGTGAGCACGACGGCGGCGACGACGACGAGCGCACCCAGCACGATGACCGCGGGCTGCACCGACCACGTCGAGTTCCGGTCCCGGTAGAAGAAGACGGACTGGAAGTACGTGGTCGCCCAACGGCCGGCGAACTCCAGCAGGTCGGGGACGCTCGACGACTGCCCGTTGGCCTGGGCGAGCTCGTGGCTCCGCGTGGCCTGGAAGTTGCGGGCGTAGATGGAGAACCGCATGCACTGCGCGTGCGTGTGCAGAGCGGAGCAGTCCGGGTTGAACGCCCGGTACATGACGAGGTTGACCCCGAGCCGCTCGACCACGAGGGCGGCCACCAGGACGAACGACACCGACCAGAGCGCGGTCCGCACCGCCCGGGTCCGGACGGCGTCCACGAAGCCGCGGAGCGGGGTCGACAGACTGTGCCAGCCGTGGCGACGCAGCCCGAGCACCACGGCGACGACGATCGCCACCACCGCGAACGGGATGAACGTGTACTTGAACAGCACCGTCCACCCGCTCAGGACGACCGCCTTGGCGAGCGATCCCCAGCTCGGTTCGCGGAGGAACCGGGCGCTGTACAGCAGTGTGCAGAGGAACAGTGTCATCGACGGGGCGTCGTAGCTGACGGCTGACGACTGCCAGACGTAGCGGCCCGTGCCGATGAGCATGATCACGGTCAGGACCGCGACCGCCTCGGACAACCCCATCGTCCGGAGGAGTCGACGGGTGACGATCAGCCCGATGGCCCCCACGACGACGTTCACCAGTCGCAGGGCGACCACGATGTACGAGTACGGCAGCCCGAGGTTGATGATCGGCTTCACCGCGAAGCTCATCACGTAGTAGTAGACGTAGCTCGGGAAGCGGAGCATCTCCCCCATCGCCAGGTCGGACGGCGCGATGTGGTGCAGCACCGGCCCTGCGGTCACCGGGCGTTGTGCGTAGTACAGGATGTTGGCGATGTGCCGGTGCTCGTCCGGTGCGATCGTGCCGGGGTACGGGACGTGTCCGTCACCGTCGACCACCGGGTACTTCAGGATCACCGCGAAGAGGACGCCCAGCGCCACGAAGACGCCGATCGCCGTCCAGAACACCCACGGACGGGCGAGGAGGGCACCGAGACGGCCCGGTGTCTCGAGCAGCGCGTCCCGGACGACCTCGGACGGACGACGCCGTGCCGCGTGGGCGCCGCGGAGGCGCTGCACGGGAGAGCCCCCTTCGAATGCGAACATCGACTCAACTCTAACCGGCAACCGTTGTCCCTCGCGCCCGATCGGCCCCGGCCGGGTCAGCCGGCGAGGACGGTGATGCGGATCGTCTTCCGGACCGCCCGGCCGTTGTCCGCCCGGAGCACGACGGTGTGGTCCCCGACCGCGGCCGACGTCGGGGTACCGACGATGCGCTGGGTCGCAGCGTCCCACCGCAGGCCCGTCGGGAGCCCGTCGGCGTGCGCCTGGACCTGCGGGTACGGGCTGTCGGCGTGGACCTGCACGGAGGCCGGGCGACCGGCGGTCAAGGTGACCGAGGACGGCGCGGTGATCTCCGGTGCTTGCTTGACCTCGATCTGGATCTGGTACACCGCGGACTGTCCTGCGTCGGTGCCGGTGGCGAGCTGGCACGACACCGGGTTGTCGCCCGGGTAGAACAGGCCCTCACGGGAGTCGCACGTGTTCTGCACGATGCCCGGCAGGGTCCCGGAGGACCACCGCAGCAGCACGGGCGTGGCCCCGTCGGCCCACACGGACTGCGACGGTGCGGCGAGTGTGGTCCCCGTGATGGTGATGCCCGCGATGACGGCCGCGCCGAGCCGGGTCTTCACCATCGACGCGTTCGTCAGGTTCGCGGACGTGAGGTCGGCACCGCCGAGGTCGGTGCCCGTCAGGTCCGCGCCGGTCAGGTCTGCGCCGTAGAGGATCGCCCCGCTGAGGTCGGCCCCAGCGAGGTCGGCGCCCCGCAGATCCGCGAGCCGGAGGTCGCGCTGACGGAGGTCACGGCCGGCCAGGTCGGCGTTCCGGCAGTGGGTCCGGCTGTCGATCGACGGGTGGTTGACGATCGTGCAGCCGGCGACGTCCTCGCCGGCCGGGCCGGAGGACACGCGCTGGTACGCGCCGGCGACGAGCACGACGAGGACGAGGACGATGCCGATCGACCAGCGTCGGCGGCGGAACCAGGGCGTGGTGGTGCTCATGCGTTGGACCCCGCCCCCGTCAGCCAGTGCGGCAGCAGTCGGAGCGCCGTGTCGGTGTACCAGCTCGGGTCACGCGCGTAGGTGAAGAACGCGACGGGCGCGGAGTAGAGCACGAGGACCACCAGGACGACCACCACCACCGGGACGACAACCACACGACGCCACCCCGACGGGAGCGAGCGCCAGAAGGCGAGCGCCGCGACGATCGCGATGGCGTAGATCAGTGGGAGCACCGGGAGCAGGTAGCGCCCGGAGAACGCGAAGTCGTTGTCGAGACGCAGGAAGGTCTGCAGGTTGAACACGAACATCGCCGCGACGTAGACACCGGCGACGGCGACGCCCCACACGAAACCTCGCGTCCGCAGGATCGAGCGGAGCGTCAACAGCACGGCGATGCACGCGGCGACGAACACCAGCGCCCCGAGGAGCGCGACGACCGGCTGCACCGCCCACGTCGAGTTGCGGTCACGGTAGAAGAAGATCGACTGGAAGTACGTCGTGCACCAGCGCCCCGCGAACTCGAGGAGGTCGAACGGTGTCTGCGGCGCACCGCTGAGGACCGCGAGGTCGTGGTTGCGCTCGGCGTTGTAGTTCCGGGTGTAGATGTCGAACGTGAGGCACTGCTGGTGGGTGTGGAGCTTGTCACAGTCAGGGTTGAACTGACGGTAGACGATGAGGTTGACGCCGAACCGCTCCACGATGATCGCCGCGGCCACGACGAAGGCCAGCATCCAGGCGACCGTACCGGCCGTGCGTCGGCGCACCCCGTCGCGGAAGGACGACAGCGCGTGCCGCACGTCCACGACGCCCCGGAGCCCGTCGCGCTGCGCGACCATCACGACCGCGACCACGATGGCGACCACGACGAACGGGACGAACGTGTACTTGCCGATGATGGCCCAGCCGCCGACGACGACCGCCTTCGCGAGGGTCGCCGGGCTCGGCGCGTGGATGAACCGCGCGCAGAAGTACAGGCACAGGAGGAACAGCGTCATCGCTGCCGGGTCGTAGCTGACGGCGGCCGACTGCCACATGTACCGGCCGGTGAAGGCGAGCAGGACGACCGCCAGCACCGCGATCGACTCCGAGAAGCCCGTCGCCTTGAGGAGTCGGCGCGCCACCACGAGTCCGAGCAGCCCGGCGACGAGGTTGACGAGCCGCAGGAAGACGACGATCCAGGAGTACGGCAACGCCTCGTTGATCATCACCTTCACGGGGAAGGACATGACGTAGTAGTAGAAGTAGCTCGGGAACCGGAGGACCTCGCCCATCGCGAGGTCGCGCGTGGGCACGCTGTCGATGATCGGTCCGGACGTGATCGAGCGGTGCGCGTAGAACAGGATGTTCGCGATGTGGCGGTGCTCGTCCGGCGCGATCGTGCCCACGTAGGGAACGGTCCCGTTGCCGTCGACGATCGGGTAGCGCAGGATCACGGCGAACAGCACGCCGAACACGACGAAGACGATCATCGCGGTGCGGAACACCCAGGGGTGTGTCAGCAGGACACCCCAATGGCTGGGCGCGGCGAACGATCGCAGCCGGGTGACGATCGTCCGGTCCCCGCGCTCCGCCGAGCGCCCTGGTCGCGTCGCGTCGACTGTTCTTCCGGACATGGCCACCGAGACTACCGGTGCGGGCGGAGGGCAGCGACGACAGTCCCACCGGCGCCGGTCGCGGCCGGCCGCCGGTGGCCTCTGCGGGAGGGGCTCAGCGCCCCATCCCGTGGTACGCGAAGCCCGCGGCACGCCAGGCGTCGCGGTCCAGGCAGTTGCGGCCGTCGATGACGACGGGGTTCGCGACGGCAGCGGCGACGGTGGCGGCGTCGAGTTCGCGGAACTCGTTCCACTCGGTGAGGACGAGCACGATGTCCGCGCCGGTGACGGCCTCGGTCGCGGACTCGACGTAGTCCAGCTCGGGGTGCAGGCGGCGTGCGGTGCCGATCGCCTCGGGGTCGTACGCGGCGACCTCGGCTCCGAGCTCACGCAGGCGTGCGGCGATGTCGAGCGACGGGGAGTCACGGACGTCGTCGGAGTTCGGCTTGAACGCGAGCCCGAGGACCGCGACGCGCTTTCCGGTGACGTCGCCGCCGAGGGCCTGGGTGGCGAGCTCGACGACGTGGGCGCGACGGCGGAGGTTGATCGCGTCGATGTCCGCGAGGAACGCGAGCGACTCCCCCACACCGAGCTCGTCGGCACGGGCCTGGAACGCGCGGATGTCCTTCGGCAGGCAACCGCCGCCGAAGCCGAGGCCGGCGTTGAGGAACTTCCGACCGATGCGGGCGTCGTGACCGATGGCGTCGGCGAGCGCGGTGACGTCGGCGCCGACGACCTCGGCGATCTCGGCCATCGCGTTGATGAAGGAGATCTTGGTCGCCAGGAAGGCGTTCGCGCTGACCTTGACGAGTTCGGCGGTTGCCAGGTCGACGACGAGCCGGGGGGTGTCGTCGGCGAGCGCGACGGCGTAGACCTCGTCGAGGGCCGCGACGGCCGCGTCGCCCTCGGGTCCGGCAGGCACGCCGTAGACCAGGCGGTCCGGCGCGATGGTGTCCTGCACGGCGAAGCCCTCGCGGAGGAACTCGGGGTTCCACACCAGCGTGGCACCGGGGACGGCCGCGCTGACGTCGGCGGCCAGGCGGGCCGCGGTGCCCACCGGCACGGTCGACTTGCCGACGACGAAGTCACCGGCGGAGAGGTGCTCCGTGAGCGAGGCGACGGCCGCGTCGACGTACTTCAGGTCGGCGGCACCGGTCGGCCCCTGGGGCGTCCCCACCGCGACGAAGTGGACGCGGGCGCCGGCGACCTCGGCCATGTCGGTCGTGAACCGGATCCGGCCGGAGGCGAGCGCCTCGGTCAGGATCTCGGGCAGACCGGGCTCGAAGAACGGTGCTTCGCCCGCCGCGAGTTGTTCGATCTTCCCCGGGTCGACGTCGACCGCGACGACGTCGTGTCCGAGCTTGGCCATGGAGGCGGCGTGGACGGCACCGAGGTAACCGCAGCCGATGACAGAGATACGCACGTGGACGACGGTACCGGGTCGTCGCCGGGACCACGACACGGTGAACCGCAAGAACCGCGGCGGTTCTCCGCAGTGTGGCCGGAGCGGCGGCGGCCCGAGCCGTCAGCGGTCGTGTCGTGCGGTGCCGCGGACGATGTCGTCCCAGTCGGGTTCGCGGTGTCGACGACGGGCCTCGTGCGCCTCGACCAGGTCGTGCAGCACGGCGACGACGAGGTCCGCGTGCGGCACGTCGGCGAGCACGAGCGCCGGGTCGTCGCCGGGGAACACGAGCACGTCACCGGACCGGAACAACCCCTGGGCGCCCTGCCGCCGCACGGTGACGTCGTACCCGCGGGAGTGCAGGAGCTCCCGCCGGGTCCGGGTGCCGAGTCCGTGCGAGACGACGAGTCGCCGGGTGGTCACGACGTACCGCTCGGACATCCACCGCAGCAGCGGCACCAGCCCGCCGACGAGCACGAGCACGACGACGAGGACCGCGACGACGACGTTGAGCCAGGCGAGTTCCGCGCGGAACACCCCGAAGCCGAACCCGCCGGCGGCCGCGACGAGGACCACGAAGACCGCGGGCCGGACGAGACGTCGGGCGTGTGGCCGGAGCCGGGCGACGACGAGCTCGGGGGCAGGCTCGTCGGTCATGGGCTCATGCATAGCGCAGGTGGGTGACGTCCCCCACCGCGACGCCCCTGGAGGCACCGGTCCGGTCCCGGATCGTGATGCGGCCGTCGTCGTCGACGCCGGTCGCGTCGGCCTCGACGGTGGACCCGTCCGGCAGTTCGAGGCGCACCCGCTGGCCGACGGTCCCGCACACGGCGCGCACGTGGGAGCGGACCGCGTCGGCAGCCGCACCACCGGCGACCAGCCCGGCCACGGCCTCCTGGAGGCCCGTCCAGAAGCCCGTCAGGACGGTGTCGGCGAGTGCCGTGGCCGGTCCGGTCGCACCGGCGACGAGCAGGGAGGTCGCGGTCGGGGTCGGCAGGTCCGTGGCGGGGATGGTGAGGTTCACACCGACCCCGACGACGACCGACCCGTCGGCGGCGACCTGGCAGAGCACGCCGCTGACCTTCCGGCCGTCGACGAGCACGTCGTTCGGCCACTTCACGAGCACGCGGTCGTGGGCGGTGTCGAGCGCGCCGGCGACGGCGTCGCGGACCGCAGCGCCGGCGACCAGCGGCAGCCAACCCCGGTCGCGCGGGTCGAGGTCCGCCCGCACCAGCACGCTGGCCGCCAGGGTCTGGCCCGCCGGGGCAACCCAGGAGCGGTCGAGGCGACCGCGACCGGCGGTCTGCTCGAGCGTCACGACGACGCTGCCGGAGGCGCGGTCCGAGGCGTCGCGGAGCAGGTCCGCGTTCGTCGACCCGGTCGTCGGGAGCACCGTCATCGTCGCTCCGGCGCCCACGACGGCGGCGCGGGCGGAGGCGAAGTCGGGCGTGACCGGTGTGGACATGCACGCAAACCTACGGCCCGGAACCGTGGGGGTCCTCCAACGGGGCCGTCCAGCACCGCCGGTAGGGTGATCGGGTGACCCCAGGAGACACCCCCGATCTCTCGACGACCGCCGGCCGGCTCGACGACCTCCGCGTGCGCTACCACGAAGCCGTGACCGCCGCAGGCGAGACCGCGATCGCGAAGCAGCACGCCAAGGGCAAGACGACGGCGCGCGAGCGGATCGAGCAGCTGCTCGACCCGAACTCCTTCGTCGAGCTCGACGAGTTCGTCCGGCACCGCACCCACGCCTTCGGCATGGACGCCAAGCGGCCCTACGGTGACGCGGTCGTCACCGGCTTCGGCACGATCCACGGCCGCCAGGTCGCCGTCTACGCGCAGGACTTCACCGTCTTCGGCGGCTCCCTCGGCGAGGTCGCCGGCGAGAAGATCATCAAGGTGATGGAGCACGCGCTGAAGACGGGCGTCCCCATCATCGGCATCCTCGACTCCGGCGGCGCCCGCATCCAGGAGGGCGTGGTCGCCCTCGGCAAGTACGGCGAGATCTTCCGGCTCAACACCGCGGCCTCCGGGGTCATCCCGCAGATCTCGATCGTGATGGGCCCGGCCGCCGGCGGCGCGGTGTACTCCCCCGCCCTCACCGACTTCGTGATCATGGTCGACAAGACCAGCCACATGTTCGTCACCGGGCCGGACGTCATCAAGACCGTCACCGGCGAGGACGTCGGCTTCGAGGAGCTCGGCGGTGCCCAGACGCACAACGCCGTCTCCGGTGTCGCGCACTGGCTGGCCGAGGACGAGTCCGACGCGCTCGACTACGCCCGGTCGCTGATCGGGTTCCTGCCGGACAACAACCTGTCCGACGCCCCGGCCTACGACGTCGCCCCCGAGCTCGAGACCACCGACGCCGACCGTGAGCTCGACGTCGTGATCCCGGACTCCACGAACCAGCCCTACGACGTCACGCAGATCATCGAACACGTCGTCGACGACGGCGAGTTCCTCGAGGTGCAGCCGCTCTTCGCGCCGAACATCCTGATCGGCTTCGGGCGCGTCGAGGGCCGGACGGTCGGCATCATCGCGAACCAGCCGCAGGCGATGGCCGGCACGCTGAACATCGACGCCGGCGAGAAGGCCGCACGCTTCGTCCGGTTCTGCGACGCGTTCGGCATCCCGATCCTGACCCTGGTCGACGTCCCGGGCTACCTGCCCGGCACCGACCAGGAGTGGACCGGCGTGATCCGTCGTGGCGCGAAGCTCCTCTACGCCTACGCCGAGGCCACCGTGCCGCTCGTCACCGTCATCACGCGCAAGGCCTACGGCGGCGCGTACATCGTGATGGGCTCGAAGCAGCTCGGTGCCGACATCAACCTGGCCTGGCCGACGGCGGAGATCGCGGTCATGGGCGGCCAGGGCGCGGTCAACATCCTGTACCGCAGCGAGATCAAGCGTGCCGAAGAGGCCGGTGAGGACGTCGCCGCGGTCCGCACGAAGCTCGCGAACGAGTACACCTACAACGTCGCGTCGCCGTACCTGGCGGCCGAGCGCGGGGAGCTCGACGGGATCATCCAGCCGCACGCCACGCGCGTGTCGGTCATCAAGGCCCTCCGGGCGCTCCGCGGCAAGCGCGCCAGCCTGCCGCCGAAGAAGCACGGGAACATCCCGCTGTGAGCCCCCGTCACGCTGCCGCCGTCCCGGCCGACGCCCCGGCCGACGCCCCCGCGTCGGTCGCGGACGTCCGGGTCGTCGGCGGCCACCCGTCGCCGGAGGAACTGGCAGCCGTCGTCGCGGTGCTCCAGCGCCAGGCCGACGAAGCCGCTGCGGTCGGCCGCGCCCAGGCGGAGACGTCGCCCCGGGACGGCTGGACCCGGTCGGCACGAGGCATGCGCGAGCCGCTCCGGCAGGGCGCCTGGAGCCGGTCGCTCCGCTGACCTGAGCTGCTCCCGGCGCGTCGTTCCGGTACCGCGTCGGTACCGGTCCGGCAGCCGCTCGGCCATGTCAGGCCGCTGTACCCCGTTCGATACCGAGCGGTGTCGACGTCACCATCGGGCGGACGCACCGTTCGGTCTCCCCTCGCTCGGGGGTCGTGCAGCCGGAGAACTGTCGCAGATCCGTGGAATTGTCCCCCGAAATGACGACTGACACCCCCCGATGCTGTTGGCATCATTGTCTGTGTTCGGTGTTCTTCGTTGAAGTGCATCGCCGGTCGGTGGCCGACTAGGGTACGAAGCCACCACCGTGACGAGTCAGGGCGATATTCGGGTTGTCGCTCTGACTCGGGTTGAGAACGGGCCGGTCGGTAGCTCCGACCGGCCCGTTCCCCGTTTCCGGGGCTGTGCTCGTCTCGGGCGGTGCTCCTGACGGCGCTCAGGCGCGAGCCGCGTACCGGTCGATCTCGAGCCACAACGCGACGGAGTCGTCCTCGCCGTCGTCGTCGTCCTCGTCCGCCGTCCCCAGTGCCGCGGACTCGCTCTCGGCCGCGTCCAGCCGCAGCCCCACCACGGTGACCGCGGCGTCGGCGTTGTCCGGCACCGTCCGGACGATCACGTTGTCGGAGTCCGCCTCGTACGCGCGACGCAGCGCCTCGGCGAGTTCGGCGTGCACGCGCTCCTGCTCCACCGTCTCCAGGTCGTCCAGTCCGCCGTCGTCGTGCAGCTGCACGACCGCGCCCCGACGACGGAGGCGCATCACCTCGGCGCGGACGTCGTCGGACAGCAGGGAGCGGCCGCGGATCTCGTCGCGGAT
Source organism: Curtobacterium sp. CFBP9011 (assembly GCF_034045095.1). Lineage (NCBI taxonomy): Bacteria > Bacillati > Actinomycetota > Actinomycetes > Micrococcales > Microbacteriaceae > Curtobacterium > Curtobacterium sp. CFBP9011. Next base: position 375,935 of record NZ_JAXCWN010000003.1, on the reverse strand, counting down.
CGCCTGCTCCAGGTGCAGGCTCTCGGCACGCTCGTCGTCGCTCAGACCGCCGCAGGTGTCGATGATGCGCTGGAGCATCGGCCGCGCCATCCTGGTCGTCTGTCCGAGCCGGACCTGCCGCTCGGACACGTGCGCGTCCTGCGCCGCCTGCCAGTCCACCGTCTCTTGCTCGGCCCGGACGAAGTCGCGGGTGATCCGGGTGGCGTGGCTCATCGCGATCGCGAACCCGGTGGCGACCGACAACCAGATCACGTTGCCGAGCGCACCCAACTCGCCCAGTGCCTCCAGGCCGGCCCAGCTCACCGAGTGGACCGTGCAGAAGGCGACGCCCACCCAGGCGAAGCGTCCGCGTTGGCGGACGGCCAGCACGACCATCAGCGTGCCGACGGCGGCGATCCACCACGTGGCGTAGGTCGGCGCGACCGCGAGGTCGACGACGGTCGAGCAGACGATGGGCATCACGACGGCCGTGGCGAGCGCGAACCAGGCGACCCACACGGGCAGCACCGGACCGCGCACGAACAGCGCGAGGGCGGTCGCCGCGGCGTAGAGGACCATGCAGGCGATGACCGGCGCGGCCTTCGACGGTGCGCCGGGCAGCGTGGTGACCGCGAGGACCAGGTGCAGCAGGGAGAAGAGCGCGGCGAGTCCGGTCGCGACGCCCGCGGGGATGGAGGCCCTCATGCGTGTGCCTCGGGCTCTCCGGAGCCGGTCCCGATCTCCGGCCGGACGACGTCGCGGTCTTCGGAGCCGAGTGCCGGCCAGCGGAGCACGATGCGGGTCCCGGAGCCGGGGGCGGTCCGCAGGTCGGCCTCGCCCTCGGCGGCGGCCATCCGCTCGATGATCGAGCGGCGGACCCCGAGGCGCTCGGCCGGCACCGCGTGCGCGTCGAACCCGGCGCCGTCGTCGGCGACCTCCACCTGGACGCTCGATCCGTCGACGATGATCGTGAGCCACCGCGAGACGTCGTCGCCGGCGTGCTGCACGCTGTTCACGGCGGCCTGGAGCGCGGCCGAGGCGATGGCGTCCGCAGCCGAGAACGGCAGCCCCGGGCCCGTCACGGGGGCGCTCCGGACCTCGACGGGCGCGCCGAGGGACGTCACCGAGGCGACGATCCGGTCCCGCAGGACGTCGAACGGCACGACCTGGTCCTCCCCCGGACCGTCGGCGGCCGCGGCGGCGAGGTGGTCGATGGCGTTCCGTGCCATCCGCGCGGCGAGGGTCTCGGCGTCCGGGGTGTCCGCACGGGCGGCTGACAGCAGCGTCGTCAACACGCTGTCGTGCACGATGGCGTCCACCTGGACCCGCTCGACCTCGGTCGCGTGCTCGCGGATGGCCCGCGAGTAACGGCGGACCGCGGTGGCCTGGGCGGCGTCGACCGCGGCGGCCGCCCGGCGGAGCACCACGATGAGGACCAGCGCCGCGATGCCGAGCACCGCGGTGTAGGCACCGTCGAGGAGCGCCCGCTGCAGGCTCGCCCCGCCGCCGGCCGGTGAGAGCCGCAGCACGACGTAGATGATCGGCACGAGGGCGTTGTAGACCGCGGCACGCCACGTGGCGAAGCTCAGCGAGGCGGCGATCGTGCCGACGTTGCAGAGCCACCACGGCCACGGGACCTGGTCACCCGGCAGTCCGTGGTGGACCGTCAGCGGGAAGGTCAGCAGTGCGACGAGGAACAGCAGCGCGCAGACGGCCTGTGCCACCTGCGACCACCGCTGTGCGATCGCAGAGATCCCCACCGCGACGAGCGAGAGCGCCATCGTTATCGCCGCTGCCGGAGCCCAGAACGCGTCGAGGTACGGCAGCTGCTTGATGAGCCCGGGGACGTTCACCGCGCCGAACCCGATCGCGGCGATCGCCATCAGGATCGTGAAGGCCCGGTCGAGCGACGCCTGCGTGATCGTGGCGCGGACCGACCGCGACGGGTCAGCCCAGCCGGCACCGCGGATGTGGCCGGCGCCACCGGCCGACACGAGGCCGGTCGGCGCGGGGCCGGTCGGCACGGCGCCGGTGGCCGCTGCGCCGGTGGCCGCTGCGCCGCCCGGGGACGACGGACGCCGGGCCGCTGCGGGTCCGGCGTCCGGCGCTGCGTCAGTGGTCACGAGGACCGTCCGACGCGCAGTTCCTCAGCGACCATCGCCGTCGGGGTCGATGCCCGAGTCGAGGCCCGGCAGGATCCCGTCCTCGACGGCCCGTCGCAGCAGGTCGACCTTGGTCGGGGCGGGGCGACCGACCTCGACGTACTTCACGCGGATGCGGTCCAGGTACTCACGAGCGGTCGAGTACCCGATGCCGAGCTGCTGGGCCGCGAGCTTCAGCGGCAGCCCCGATGCGTACAGGTGCAGGATCTCGCGTTCGCGGCGCCCGAGCTGGGCCTTCGCGAAGTCCCGGTCGGCGTCGATGGCGCTCGCCCACTCGAGGTTGTTGAGCACGTCGCCCCGCGCCACCGTCGCGACGGCGGCCATCACGGTCTTCGTCGCGGACGACTTCGGGATGACGCCGGCAGCCCCCGCCGCCAGTGCCTCTCGGACGTTCGCGACCCGGTCGGCGATGCTGTGCACGAGGACAGCCGAGCCGGTGCCCTGCACGCCCTTGACGTTCTCGGTCACGGTCGAGCCGTCGCCCAACGACAGGTCGAGGACGACCACGTCGACCTCACGCCCACCGAGCTGCGCGATGTACTCCGGGACGCTCGCGGCGGTGAGGACCACCTCGAACCCCTCGTTCTGACAGGCGGCCTGGATCCCCAGTCGGACGGACTCGTGGTCGTCGACGACGGCGACCCGGACCGGCCGGGTCTCGAGACCGGCAGTCCCTGTCGTGCCGGTCGATGTGCTGGTGGTGGTGTCTCCCACGGTTGCCTCTCGTTCCGACGACGCGCCGGGCCCTGATCCCGGTTGCCGTCGTCACCCAGGATACCCAGGTCAGCCTCAGCTTCGTACCCCGCTGCGGAACCCGACGGGGGCGACCACCCGCCGGAGCTCAGCCGACCGGCACCAGCCGTGCCACAGCCTCCAGGTGGTGCGTGTGCGGGAACAGGTCGAAGGCGCGGAGGGCCTCCAGGCGGTACCCGAGGTCGGCGAACGTGGCGACGTCGCGGGCCAGGGCGACGGGGTCGCAGGCCACGTAGACGACCTGCGCCGGCTGCAGTGCCGCGATCGACACGACGACCTCGCGCCCGGCGCCGGAACGCGGCGGGTCGAGCACGATCGTCCCGGCCCGGAAGCGGTCGCGCTCCGGACGGGAGGCCGACTCGACCGTGCGGGACAGCCACCGATCGACACGGCCCGTCTCGGCACGCGCGCCGATCCACTCGGACAGGTTCTCGAGTGCGTGCTCGGTCGCGCGGGTCGCGCTCTCGACGCTCGTCACGCGGGCGCGGGGTCCGACGACGTCGGCGAGGGCGGCGGCGAGCAGACCGACACCACCGTAGAGGTCCAGGTGCTGGCCCTCCGGGTCGAGCCGGTCGCGGTCGACCAGGTCCTGCACGGCCGCGGTGAGGACGGCCGGCGCCTGCCGGTGGACCTGCCAGAAGCCGTCGTCGTCGACCGCGAACGTCCGCTCGCCGACGACCTCCTGCACGACGGTGGGGCGCTGCGCGTCGATGACCAGTCGGGCGCCGCCGGAGCCGCTCGGGCTGAGGACGTCGACGACCTCCGCGCCGGGCATCGAACCGCGACCGAGCGGTGCCGAGCCCTGCACGGTCGCGGTGGCCAGCGGCAGCGAGGTGACCGGGACGACGGTGTGCGACCGCGCGGCGAACGGTCCGGGCGTGCCGTCGGCGTCGACGTGCAGGCGGACCCGGGTGCGCCAGCCGAGGCCGTTCGCCTCGTCGTCGCCGGGCGCGGCCTCGACCACCACCGGCGCGCCGAGGACGGCGTCCAGGTCGATCCGGCCGAAGCGGGAGAACGAGTCGACCAGGACGTCACGCTTCAGGGTCCGCTGGTGGGCCAGGGCGATGTGCCCGAACTCGGCACCACCCGGACGGACCGCGGGGTCCCGGTCGAGGCCGGCCTCGGGCCAGACATGGTCCACCCGGTGCTCGCTCGGTTCGAGGACCTGCACGGTGTCGGCACGCCAGAACGACTTCTTCCGGTCCTCCGTCACCCGGGCCACGACCCGCTCCCCGGGGATCGCGTCCGTGACGAACACCACGCGCCCCTCGTGCCGTGCCACCGAGATGCCGCCGTGGGCGATCCCGGTGACGTCGAGTTCGAGCAGTGTGCCGACGGATTCACCCATGGTTCGATGTTCCCATGCGTCTGTACCTCGCGAGCACCTCCCCCGCCCGTCGCGCCCTGTTGTCGCAGTCCGGGATCGAGCCGGTGCTCGTCTCGCCGGGGGTCGACGAGGACGCCGCGGCCGCCGACGAGCGGGACCGTCTGGGTCGCGAGCTGACCGGTCCGGAGCTCGTGGCGCTGCTGGCGGTGGCGAAGGCGACGGCCGTCGCGGACGGCCTCGTCGGGCTCGCTGACGACTCCGGCCTCGACGGCATCGTCTTCGGCGGCGACTCGGCCTTCGAGGTCGACGGCGTCCTCTACGGCAAGCCCCACGACCCCGAGGTCGCCCGGCAGCGGTGGCGGCAGATGCTCGCCGCCGGCGGCGGCACGCTGTGGAGCGGACACTGCGTCATCGACCGGCGCGTCATCGACCGGCGCGTCGACGCCCGCTCCGTCGCCGAGGCGACCGCCCCGGGGACGGGAGGCGCAGTGCGGGCCGGAGACGAGCCTCCCGTCCGTCCCGTGGGTGCGCTCGCACTCGGCCCCGTCGCACCCGGCGGGTCGGCGCTCGTCGTGGACGGCGACCGGGTGGTCGCGGTGGACAGCGCGGTGCTGACGTTCGCCGACGACATGACGCCAGCGGAGATCGACGCGTACGTCGCGACCGGTGAGCCGCTCGAGGTGGCCGGCGCGTTCACGATCGACGGGCGCGCCGCGGCATTCATCACGCGCATCGACGGAGCCCCCTCGGCCGTCGTCGGCCTGTCGCTGCCGGTCCTGCGTTCGATGCTGCTGCGGGGGTTCGGCATCGCCTGGCACGACCTCTGGGCGCAGTAGTCGCGCTCGCTCGCTGTAGACATCCACCTGCTGCCCACGGTGTTTCTTGTGGACGGCGGTCAAAACAGGACCTCGGCACACGAATACGCTGATGTTCCATGCCCCGCATCAGCAAGGTCCTCATCGCGAACCGCGGCGAGATCGCCGTCCGCATCATCCGAGCGGCCCGCGACGCGGGCAAGGCCTCGGTGGCGGTCTACGCCGACCAGGACCGTGACGCCCAGCACGCCCGCCTCGCCGACGAGGCCTACGCGCTGAACGGCACCACGAGCGCCGACACCTACCTGGTCATCGAGAAGATCATCTCCGTCGCCCGACGGTCCGGCGCCGACGCCGTGCACCCCGGGTACGGCTTCCTCGCCGAGAACGCCGACTTCGCCCGCGCCGTCATCGACGCCGGGCTGACCTGGATCGGCCCGTCGCCCGACTCGATCGAGCGCCTCGGCGACAAGGTCTCCGCGCGGCACGTGGCCGAGAAGGTCGGCGCGCCGCTCGCCCCCGGCACCATCGAGCCCGTGCAGGACGTGTCCGAGGTCATCGACTTCGTCGACCAGGTCGGACTGCCCGTCGCGATCAAGGCCGCCTTCGGTGGCGGTGGTCGTGGGCTCAAGGTCGTGCGCTCGCGCGACCAGGTCGAGGAGCTGTTCGAGTCCGCCACGCGCGAGGCCATCGCCGCGTTCGGGCGTGGCGAGTGCTTCGTCGAGAAGTACCTGGACAAGCCGCGGCACGTCGAGACCCAGTGCCTCGCCGACGAGCACGGCAACGTCGTCGTCGTCTCGACGCGTGACTGCTCGCTGCAGCGCCGGCACCAGAAGCTCGTCGAAGAGGCACCCGCGCCGTACCTGACCGAGGCGCAGCAGACACTGCTCTACGAGTCGTCCAAGGCAATCCTCCGCGAGGTCGGCTACGTCGGTGCCGGCACCTGCGAGTTCCTCATCGGCGCCGACGGCACGGTCTCGTTCCTCGAGGTCAACACGCGTCTGCAGGTCGAGCACTGTGTCTCCGAAGAGGTCACCGGCATCGACCTGGTGCGCGAGCAGTTCCGCATCGCCGAGGGCGGCACGCTCGACTACGCGGACCCGACCCCGCGCGGCCACTCGTTCGAGTTCCGCATCAACGGCGAGGACCCGGGCCGCAACTTCTTCCCCGCGCCGGGCCCCGTGCACGTCTTCAACGCGCCGTCCGGTCCGGGCGTCCGCGTCGACTCCGGCGTGGTCTCCGGCGACGTCGTCTCCGGCTCGTTCGACTCGATGCTCGCGAAGCTCATCGTCACCGGCTCGACCCGTGCAGAGGCGCTCGAGCGCTCGCGCCGTGCCCTCGCCGAGTTCGAGGTCGCCGGCCTGCCGACCGTCATCCCGTTCCACCGCGCGGTCGTCGCGGACCCGGCGTTCGCCACGTCCGACGACGAGCCGTTCAGCATCTACACGCAGTGGATCGAGACCGACTTCGTCAACGACATCCCGGCGTGGAGCGGCTCCCCCGAGGAGCTGCCGGCCCCGGCGTCCCGCGACACGGTCGTCGTCGAGGTCCAGGGCAAGCGCATCGAGGTGACCATGCCGGCCGTCGTCGGTGGTGGTACCGCCGGTGCCCGTCGTCCGTCCGGGCCGTCTGCGCCGCCGAAGCGTCGGTCCTCCGGCGTCAAGGGCGGCCGTGCTGCATCGGGCTCCTCGGTCGCGTCGCCCATGCAGGCCACCGTGGTGAAACTCGCGGTCGCCGAGGGGGACACCGTCGTGAAGGGCGACCTGCTCGTCGTCCTCGAGGCCATGAAGATGGAGCAGCCCGTCCAGGCGCACAAGGACGGCGTCGTCACCGGGCTGAACGCCCCGGTGGGACAGACCGTCTCGTCCGGCCACGTCCTGCTCGAGCTCGCGTAGGCGCTCTCGCAAAACACCGGTGTTCGTCTGAAACGCCGCGCTTGTTCGCGGTGTGACTGACGAACACCGGTGTTTCGCCGTCAAGAACCACGCGGCAGACCGGCACTCGTGAGGGCGCGAGACAGACGATCGTCGTCCTGGACGTCGGCCCACACCACGCGCACGAGCGTCCGGACTCGTGGTCGAGCCCGTAATCGATCCTCGCGGAGCTTCTCGGCGATGACCACCTCCTCCGCGTTCCGCCAGTTGCGGAGGGCAGGATCCCGGTACTTCACGAAACCGTCGAACTCCACGATCACGCCCTGCTCCGGGAACCAGAAGTCGACGTAGCCGATTCGCCCCCGTTCGTCGGCGAACTCCTGCTGGAGGTCCGGCGCCGGGAACCCGAGTTCGGCCATCCGCAGGCGACAGACCGACTCGCCTGGCGATCCCGCCGCTCCGTCCGCGAACTCGATGGCCCGCCGCGCTCGGGTCCGCGACCGCGGTCGAGGCGTCCGGCTGCGCAGTTCGTCGAGCAGGGCCTGCCGTTGTGTCCCCTGCGCCAAGAGGGCATCGAGCACGACGACTGCTGCGGCGAAGGGGCTGCGGAGCGCGACGTCGACCCCGGTCACCACGAGCGAGGTGACCGGGAGGCCCTGCACGCGCGTCTCCTGCAGGTCACGTCCGGCGCCTCCAGCCTTCTGGAGGTGCGCCCGACGCTGCCCGTCGGAGCGGATCGGGTCGGTGACAGTCACGCTGTCCGGAAAGTCGCCGAGCCATGGCAGGCCGTGCAGTGCCACCGCCGACTCGTGGGAGACGACGAGTCGCTCGGAGGCCCATGGGAGGACAGCTCGGATCCGAGCGCGGTGCCGTTCGTGCGCAGAGGCAGCCGCGAACGCCGACGCGAGGACGTACCGGCCCGCGATGAGTCGGACGACTCTGCCGCGCCGTGCTTCGTCGATGAGGCGCCGCCGGTGCGCGGGGTCCGGGTCAGCAGGGTCGACGGCGAGGACAACGAGTTCAGCCATGCCGAACCGTCTCAGTTCGGCGGCCCCAGCGAGCCCTGCCAACGAGCACCTGTGGACAGCCGCTGCTGCCGACGCGTCGTGCAGGGAGAGCAAAACACCGGTGTTCGTCGTACACATCGCGGCAATCTGCGGTGTGTTCGACGAACACCGGTGTTTTGCGGGCGCGCGCTACGAGACCAAGGGGCGGACGGCGGCGGCCAGGCGGTCGGCCAGGGCCGACGCCTCGGCGGGGGTGGCCGCCACGGTGTCGATGTAGACCTTCACCTTCGGCTCGGTGCCGCTCGGGCGGACGATGACCCGGGCACCGCCCTCGAGGTCGAAGCGCAGGATGTCCGACGGCGGGAACCCCTCCACCCTGTCGAGGAAGTCCGTCACCGACGCGATCGCGACACCGCCGAGCTCCGTCGGCGTGGCGGTCCGGAGCGACGCCATGATCTCGCCGATGCGCGACAGGTCGTCCACCCGCGTCGCGACCTGCCCGGACGCGAACGCCCCGAACCGCTCGGCGAAGGCGTCGAGCTGGTCCGCGATGGTCTTGCCCTCGGCCGCCAGCTCGGTCGCGAGCGACAGCAGCTCGAGCGCGGCGGAGATACCGTCCTTGTCGCGGATCACCTGCGGGTCGACCAGGTAGCCGAGGGCCTCTTCGTACCCGAACAGCAGGTCCGGCACGCGCGACACCCACTTGAACCCGGTCAGCGTGTCCCGGTGCCCGAGCCCGTAGTGCTCGGCGACCCGGGCGAGGGCCGGCGAGCTGACGATCGACGCGGCGAGCACGCCGGTCACGCCAGCGTCGGCTGCACGGGCAGCGGCGCGCCAGCCGAGGAGCCAGCCGACCTCGTTGCCGGCGAGGCGTCGGTACGAGCCGGAGCCGTCCGGGATCGCGAGGGCCAGACGGTCGGCGTCGGGGTCGTTGGCGATCACCAGGTCGGCGCCGACCGCGACACCGCGGGCGATCGCCAGGTCCATCGCGCCCGGCTCCTCCGGGTTCGGGAACGAGACCGTCGGGAACGCACCGTCCGGCTCGATCTGCTCCGGCACCACGGCTGACTCACGGAACCCCGCCTGCGTGAAGACCGCACGGGCGGTCTCCCACCCGACGCCGTGCATGGCCGTGTAGACCACGGACGGCTGCGCGTCGGCCGGGAGGGCCGGGGCCGGCACCGTCGCGGCCGTCGCGTCCACGTACGCCTGGACGAGCGACGCGTCGGCGACGGTGTAGTCCGTCGCCCGTTCGAGCGAGCGGATGTCGCCCGCTGCGACGACGTCGATGGCCGCAGCGATCTCGCCGTCGACCGGCGGCACGATCTGCGAGCCCTCGTCGTCGCCGCCGAGGTACACCTTGTAGCCGTTGTCCCGCGGCGGGTTGTGGCTGGCGGTCACCATGACGCCCGCGCCGACGCCGAGGTGCCGGACGGCGAACGCGACGAGCGGTGTCGGCAGCGCCGAGGGCAGCAGCGTGACGTCGAGGCCGAGGCCCCGCATGACCTCGGCGGAGTCCCGCGCGAAGACGTCCGAGTTGACCCGGCCGTCGTACCCGATGACGACGCTGCGGTCCCGCCCGGAGTCGATGAGGAAGCGGGCCAGCCCAGCGGCGGCCTGCGTGACGACGACGCGGTTCATCCGCAGGGGGCCGGCGCCGAGTTCGGCACGGAGCCCGGCGGTGCCGAACTGCAGTCGGCCGGCGAACCGGGCGTCGAGTTCCTCGGTGTCCCCGGCGTCGACGAGCCGCTGCAGCTCGGCGCCGGTCTCGTCGTCGGGGTCCTGCTCGATCCAGGCCAGGGCGGTGTCGAGGACGCTCACAGTGCCGCCACCACGCGGGCGAGCAGGTCGGCGATGACCGGCTCGGCCTGCTTGCCGGCCTCGAGCACCTCGGTGTGGGACAGCGGCGTCTTCTGGATGCCCGCGGCCAGGTTCGTGATGAGCGAGAAGCCGAGGATCTCCATGCCGGCCTGCCGGGCGGCGATCGCCTCGAGCGCGGTGGACATGCCGACGATGTGGCCGCCGATCGCCTTCGCCATCTGGACCTCGGCCGGGGTCTCGTAGTGCGGGCCGCGGAACTGCGTGTAGACGCCTTCGTCGAGGGACGGGTCGACCGACTTCGCGACCGCTCGGAGGCGTGCCGAGTACAGGTCGGTCAGGTCGATGAACGTCGCGCCCTCCAGCGGGCTGTCGGCGGTCAGGTTGATGTGGTCGCTGATCAGGACCGGCGTGCCGGGCGTCCAGGTCTCCTTGATGCCACCGGCACCGTTGGTGAGGACCATGACCGAGGCTCCGGTCGCGGCAGCCGTCCGGACGCTGTGCACGACGCGACGCACGCCGTGGTTCTCGTAGTAGTGCGTGCGCGCACCGATGACCAGCGCGTGCCGGCCGTCGGCGAGACGGATCGACCGGACGGTACCGGAGTGCCCGGGGACGGCCGAGGCGCTGAATCCGGGGACGTCCGCAGCGGGGATCTCGGAGACGGTCTCCCCGAGCAGGTCGGCGGCCTTGCCCCAGCCGGAGCCGAGCGTCAGGGCGATGTCGTGCCGCTCGATGCCGGACCGCTCCGCGATGACTGCGGCGGCGTCACGGGCCACGTCGAAGGGGTCGACGGCGGGGTCGTTCAGGGGGTTCTCGGTGCTGAGCATGCGCCGATCGTACCGGGCGGCAGGTCAGCCGAGTGCCTTCTCCACAGCCGCCGTGATCTCGCTCTGGTCGAAGTGGTTCCGGATCACGATGACCTCGGCGTAGGTGGTCCCGATGGCCTCGACGAACTCCTGGCTGGTGAGGATCACGTTGGCGTCGTCGGAGACGTCCCGCACCGAGGCGACGTCGGCTGCGACGACCTCGGCCGTCAGCCCGAGCGCCGCCAGGGCCTTCTCGGCGTTCACCTTGAGGATCGCGCTGGCACCGATGCCGGCGCCGCAGATGGTCACGATCTTCACGTGGTGCTCACTCCCATGATGCTCCGGATCTGGTCCGCGCTGGTGGCCTCCGCCAGTCGCCTGGTGACGGTCGGGTCGTTGAACAGGTTCGCGATCGCACCGATCGACTCGAGGTGCGTGCCCACCTCGGCCACGGCCAGGCCGAGGACGACCGAGACGGGGTCGTTGTGCGGGTGCCCGAAGACGACCGGTTCGGCGAGGGTGACGACCGCCAGCCCGTCGCGGACCACGCTCGACCCCGGCCGGGCGTGCGCGAACGCCAACCCGGGCGAGATCACGATGTACGCGCCGTGCTCCTCGACCATCGCGATCATGGCGTCGGTGTAGGCGTCGGTGGTCGAACCGGCGGCCACGAGGGCGTCGCCGACGCTCCGGAGCGCGTCGCGCCACGACGACGCGGACGCCCCGAGGACGACGGCCGGGTCCGGCAGCGGCGGCAGGCCCATCGGCTCAGGCCTCCGCGTACCCGGCGGTGATCGCGGCGATGATCTCCTCGCGGTCCTCCAGCGGCAGGAAGGTGCCGAGGGCGGCGTTGATCTGGAACGCGGCGAGGTCGTCGAGGTCGTAGCCGAAGGTGCCGGCCAGGAGCGCGAGCTCCTTCGACAGCGTCGTGTTGCTCATCAGGCGGTTGTCGGTGTTCACGGTGACCCGGAAGCCGAGCTGGTACAGGACGTCGAACGGGTGGTCGGCCAGGTCGTCACCCCACGCGGCGATGGCGCCGGTCTGCAGGTTCGAGGACGGCGAGACCTCGAGCGGGATCTCACGGTCACGGACCCAGGAGGCCACCTCGCCCAGGGTGGCGAGCATCGAGCCGTCGCCGCCGTCGGTCAGGGCGACGTCCTCGAACACCCGGACACCGTGGCCGAGGCGCAGCGCGCGGCCGTCGACGAGTGCCGACCGGATCGACGCCAGACCGTCCGCTTCGCCGGCGTGCACGGTGACGGGGAAGAGCTCGGAGGCCAGGTAGTCGAACGCTGCCTTGTGGTTCGACGCGGGGAACCCGGCTTCGGCGCCGGCGATGTCGAAGCCGACGACGCCGTGGTTGCGGTGGCGCACCGCGAGCTGGGCGATCTCCATCGAGCGGTCGGCGTGGCGCATCGCGGTGACGAGCTGGCCGATGCGGATGGACCCACCGGCGGCGTCGACCGCGGCTTCGATGCCGGCCTGGACGGCTTCCACCGTCTGGTCGAGCGTCAGCCCGCGCTGCAGGTGCTGCTCCGGGGCCCAGCGGATCTCGCCGTAGACGACACCGTCCGCGACGAGGTCCTCGACGAACTCCTTCGCGACGCGGGTCAGCCCGGCTTCGGTCTGCATGACGGCGGTGGTGACGTCGAACGTCTTGAGGTACTCCACCAGGGAGCCGGAGTTCGACTGGTCGGCGAACCACGCGGCCAGCTCGGTCGGGTCGGTGGTCGGCAGCTCGACGCCGTCGGTCGCAGCGAGCTCGATGATCGTCGCGGGGCGGAGGCCGCCGTCCAGGTGGTCGTGCAGCGAGACCTTGGGCAGGTCGTTGATGACCGCCCCGGCGTCGGGCAGGCGGTGGATGGTGGCGGCGTCGCTCATGCGCCCAAGGCTATCGGTGGTCACCGACCCCCGCAGGGCGGGGTCGACAAACCCGTGGACGACGGACTGAAAGCTCCCCACAGGACGTGTGGGGAGCCTCCAGTCAGAGGATGTGGCGGACGACGCCTACTGGATCCGCTCGCGCACGATCGGGCCGCGATCCGGCGCGGACTCGCCGATCGACCAGGCACCCTCGAGCGACTCGAGCGCCCGCTCGAAGCGCTCCGGCTCGTCGGTGTGGAGCGTCCAGAGCGGCTGACCGGCGGTGACCGTGTCGCCGGGCTTCACGTGCAGTTCGATGCCGGCGCCGGCCTGCACCGGGTCCTGCGCCCGCGCACGCCCGGCGCCGAGGCGCCAGGCCGCGATGCCGAACGGCAGTGCCTGCTGCGTGGCGAGCACACCGGACTCGGTGGCGGTGACGACGTGCGTCTCGGCGGCGACCGGCAGCGCGGCCGACGCGTCGCCGCCCTGCGCCTCGATCATGCGGCGCCAGGTGTCCATCGCGCGGCCGTCGGCGAGGGCGGCGGCCGGGTCGGCGTCGGTGACCCCGGCCAGCCGCAGCATCTCCTCGGCGAGCGACACGGTCAGCGAGACGACGTCGGCGGGTCCACCGCCGGCGAGGACCTCGACGGACTCGCGCACCTCGAGGGCGTTGCCGATCGTCAGACCGAGCGGGACCTCCATGTCGGTGAGGAGCGCCGAGGTCGCGACTCCGGCGTCCTTGCCGAGGTCGACCATCGTCTGCGCCAGGAGCTTCGACTGCTCGAAGTCCGCCATGAACGCGCCCGAGCCGAACTTCACGTCGAGCACGAGGGCCGCGGTGCCCTCGGCGATCTTCTTCGACATGATGCTCGACGCGATGAGCGGGATGCACTCGACCGTGCCGGTGATGTCCCGGAGCGCGTAGAGCTTCTTGTCGGCCGGTGCCAGACCCGACCCGGCGGCGCAGATGACCGCGCCGACGTCGGACAGGATCTCGGACATGCGCTCGTTCGAGATCGCGGCCTGCCAGCCCGGGACCGACTCGAGCTTGTCGAGCGTGCCACCGGTGTGGCCGAGCCCGCGGCCGGAGAGCTGCGGCACCGCGACGCCGAACGTGGCGACCAGCGGTGCGAGCGGCAAGGTGATCTTGTCGCCGACGCCGCCGGTGGAGTGCTTGTCGACCGTGGTCTTGCCGAGCGAACCGAACGACATCCGCTCCCCCGACGCGATCATCGCGAGCGTCAGGTCACGGATCTCACGGCGTTCCATGCCGTTGAGGAAGATCGCCATCGCGAGCGCGGCCATCTGCTCGTCCCCGACGTAGCCGCGCGTGTACGCGTCGACGAGCCAGTCGATCTCGGCGGTGGACAGCGTCCCGCTGGAGCGCTTCGTGCGGATGAGGTCGACGGTGTCGAACGGCTCGACGGCCATGGTCAGTGCTCCTGCTGGTAGGTCATGAGGGTGCGCGGCCCGAAGGCGTCGGGCAGGACCTCGTCGATGGTGCGGATGCCCGAGACCGTCTCGAGGAGCATGCCCTCGGTCGAGTGCTCGAACAGCAGCTGCCGGCAGCGCCCGCACGGCATCAGGGTCGCCCCGTCGCCGTCGACGCAGGTGAACGCGACGAGCTTGCCGCCGCCGGTCATGAACAGCTGCGACACGAGCGAGCACTCGGCGCACAGGGTCACCCCGTACGAGGCGTTCTCGACGTTGCAGCCGGAGACGATCCGGCCGTCGTCGGTGAGCGCCGCAGCCCCCACCGGGAAGGACGAGTACGGCACGTAGGCGCGCCCCATCGCGGTGGTCGCGGCCTCCCGCAGGGCGGTCCAGTCCACGTCGACGGTCGCGTCGATCGCGGCGTCCGGGTCGGACGGGAGGCTCCCCACCGGCACGGCCGTAGCGCCGCTGGCGCGTCGCTCCGGAACCGGCGGCGTGGGCCCAGTGGCCGGGTCCGTCCAGGAGGGCTCGCCGGTCGTCGGGTCGGTGGTGACCCCCTGGTCACCCGCAGCGTTCGTGTCGGTCATGTGGCGGGCCTCCCGGCTAGTTCTTGATGTACGGCTTGCCGGACGCAGCCGGGCCCCGCGACTGGCCCACCAGACCGGCCACCGCGAAGATCGTGACGACGTAGGGCAGCATCAGCAGGAACTCGCTCGGTACCGGCGAGTTGATCGCCCCGAGGGTGTTCTGCAGGTTCGACGCGAAGCCGAACAGCAGCGCGGCGAGCGTCGCCTTGATCGGGTCCCAGCGGCCGAAGATGACCGCGGCCAGCGCGATGTAGCCCGCGCCCGCCGTCATGTCCTTCGTGAACGGTCCGACCGCGTCGAGCGTGAAGTACGCACCACCGAGGCCGGCGATCGCTCCGGCGAGCGAGACGTTCCAGAAGCGCGTGCCGGTGACGTTGATGCCGACGGTGTCCGCGGCCTCCGGGTGCTCGCCCACCGCGCGGAGGCGCAGGCCCCAGCGGGTCTTGAACAGCGCGAAGGTGACGACGGCGACCGCGATGTAGGCCAGGTAGACGATGACGGTCTGCTCGAAGAACACCGGGCCGATCACCGGGATCTGGTGCAGGACCGGGATCTCGATCTTCGGGAAGCGGATGCCGACGTTGAGCGTCGTCTCGGACGGCGAGAGCACCTGCGAGTACAGGAACCCGGTGAGCCCGGAGATGAACGCGTTGATGACCACACCGACGATGACCTGGTCGACGAGGTACTTGATGCTGAACGCCGCGAGGACGAACGACACGAGCACACCGGCGATGAGGGCACCGATCAGACCGACCCAGGCGGACCCGGTCAGCGAGGCGATGAGGGCCGAGGTGAACGCACCGGCGAGGAACTGTCCCTCGATGGCGATGTTCACGACGCCGACCCGCTCCGAGATGACGCCGCCGAGGGCTCCGAACACCAGCGGGACGCTGAGGCCGATCGCGCCGACCAGCAGGCCGGGCAGCGGGATCGTCTTGCCGGCGGCGGCCCAGGTGAGGAAGCCGACGACGAACACGACCGCGAAGACGCTGGTCAGCCACAGCGGCACCGGACGGAACCGGCTGACCAAGAAGAACGCGACGGCGGTGCCGAGCGACAGCAGGACGACGACGACCACGCCGGTCGCCAGCGACGGCAGCCCGACGTTCGGCAGCTGCACGAAGTCGCCGGCGTTGGCCAGACGGAACGTGGTCGTGCCGCCACGACGGACGCCGAGGAACAGCACGGCGGCGAGCACCGAGAACACGGCGAACGCGATCGGTGCCTTCCAGCTACGGGTGGTCTCGACCGCTCGGTCCGCGACGGGTGCGGCCGGGGCCGCGGTGGGGCTGAGGGTGCTCACGCGGCGACCGCCTTCCGCTTGGAGTTCTTACGGGTGCGACGACGTGCGCCCGGCTGCGGGATCCGGAAGACCGCGCGGACGAGCGGCGGGGCCGCGATGAACAGGACGATGAGGGCCTGGATGACGCCGACGATGTCGATCGGGATGCCGTTGGCGGCCTGCATGGCGTAGCCACCGTTCTTCAGCACGCCGAACAGGATCGCGGCCCAGAAGGTGCCCCAGGGCTTGGAGCGGCCGAGCAGCGCGACGGTGATCGCGTCGAAGCCGATGCCGGCGTCGATGCCCGAGGTGAAGCCCGTCGTGACGGCGCCCTCGACCTGGTAGGCACCGGCGATGCCGATGAGGGCACCGGAGATGACCATCACCCAGACGGTCAGCGCTGGGACGCTCATGCCGGCGACGCGGGCCGCGCGGGGGTTCTCGCCCACCGTGCGGAAGCGGAAGCCGAGCGACGACTTGTTCATCAGCCACCACACGACGACCACCGCGACCAGGGCGACGAGGAACCCGACGTCGATGCCGAACCGGGAACCGAACAGCGACGGCAGGACCGCCGAGTCACGGGTCGCGGGCGAGATCGGGTTCGGGCTGCCGCCGGCCTGCAGGAGGCCCGGGGTGCGGAGCATGAAGCTCACCAGGTACAGCGCGACGTAGTTGAGCATGATCGTCAGGACGACCTCGTTGGCACCGGTCCGGGCCTTGAGGAGTCCGACGATGCCCGCCCAGACCGCACCGCCGACGATGCCGGCCAGGATCGTCAGCGGGATGTGCACGATCGCGGGCAGATCGAACGAGAACCCGACCCAGCCGGCAGCCGCGGCGGCCATCAGGACCTGTCCCTGCCCGCCGATGTTGAACAGGCCGGTGCGGAACGCGACCGCGACGCCGAGGCCGGCGGCGATGAGCGGCACCGCGTAGTCGACCGAGCGCGTGATCGGGGCGATCGCGGTCGCGAACGACGGCGCCCCGAAGTTCACGACCGAGCCCTGGAACAGCGACGAGTACGAGCCGCCGACGGCCGTCCCGACCGCACGGAGCGTGTCGAGCGGGCGGGCGAAGAAGTACCCGGCCGCGGCCTGGACGTCCTTGTCGGTGAGGGCGATGAGGACACCGCTGGCGATGAGGGCCAGGACCACCGCGAGGACGGTGGTCAGGACGGAGCCGTTCACGATGCTGCGGAGCGCATCGCTCCAGCGGCCCTCGCGGCGCTCGCTGTCGGTCGCCGAGTCGGTCATCAGGTGCGGGGCGCCGGTGACCTCCTGCAGACGGTCGTCGACGGCGGGGGTCGCGGCGTCGTGCGTCGCGTCGTCGTGCGTCGTGTCGGCGGTCGTCGCGGCGGCGCTCGTCGCGTCGTCTCGCGTCGCGTCGGCCGGGAGGCCCGTGGTCGCGTCGGTCTGTGCGGTGCGGTCCGACGGCGTGGTGCCGTCGTGCTGCGGCGTGGGGTCGCTCACGCGGCGAGCTCCGTTCCTGCGGGCAGTTCGCCCGCCATCATGAGTCCGAGGACGTCCCGGGGTGTGGACGCGGGGACGATGCCGACGATCGCGCCGCGGTACATCACGGCGATCCGGTCGGCGAGCGCGACGACTTCGTCGAGCTCGGTGGAGACGACGATCACCGGGACGCCGCTGTCGCGGGTCTCGACGATGCGCTTGTGGACGAACTCGATCGAGCCGACGTCGATGCCGCGCGTGGGCTGCGCGGCGACGAAGAGCCGCAGCGGGCGGCTGAGTTCGCGGGCCAGGACGATCTTCTGCTGGTTGCCGCCGGAGAGCCGACCGGCTGCGGTGGTGCGCCCGGGCGTGCGGATGTCGAACTCGGCGATCTTCTCGTCGGCGAAGGCGTCCCGCTCGGCGGCGCGGATGGTGCCGGCACGGACGAAGTCGGCGGAGTCGGCGCGGTCGAGCATGAGGTTCTCGGCGATCGTGAACTCCCCGACCAGGCCGTCTTCCTTGCGGTCCTCGGGGACGAACCCGACGCCGGCGTCCAGGATCTGCTTGACGCTGCGGCCGGTGACCTCGCGGCCGTCCAGGGTGATCCGACCGGAGCGGACCGGCTCGAGGCCCATGATCGCCTCGGTCAGTTCGGTCTGGCCGTTGCCCTGCACACCCGCGATGGCGAGCACCTCGCCCCGGCGGACGGTGAACGAGACGTCGTCGACGAGCACCAGGCCGGTCGGGTCGGTGACGGTGAGGCCCTCGACGACCAGGGCGGCGTCGCCCGGGGTGGCCGGGGCCTTGTCGACGACGAGTTCGACGCTGCGGCCGACCATGAGTGCCGCGAGCTCGCTGTTCGACGCGGTCGGGGACGCTTCGCCGACGACCTTGCCCAGGCGGATCACGGTGATGCGGTCGGCGACCTCGCGGACCTCGCGGAGCTTGTGGGTGATGAAGACGATGGCGGTGCCGGCTTCGCGGAGCTGGCGCATGATGCCCATCAGCTCGTCGGTCTCCTGCGGGGTGAGGACGGCCGTCGGCTCGTCGAACACCAGCACGGAGGCGTCGCGGGACAGCGCCTTGATGATCTCCACGCGCTGCTGCACGCCGACCGGCAGGTCCTCGACACGGGCGTCGGGGTCCACGTCGAACCCGAAGCGCTCGGAGATCTCGCGGACGCGCTTGCGAGCACCCGCCAGGTCGAGGCGGCCGCCGAACGCGGTCTCCTCCTGCCCGAGCATCACGTTCTCGGCCACGGTGAAGACGGGGACGAGCATGAAGTGCTGGTGCACCATGCCGATGCCGGAGCGCATGGCGTCGCCCGGTCCGTCGAAGGCCTGGACGACGTCGTCGAGCAGGATCTCGCCCTCGTCGGCCTGGTACATGCCGTAGAGGACGTTCATCAGGGTCGACTTGCCAGCACCGTTCTCGCCGAGGAGACAGTGCACCTCGCCCGGTTCGACGGTGATCGAGATGTGGTCGTTGGCGACCAGGCTGCCGAACCGCTTCGTGATGCCGCGGAGTTCGAGCTTCATGTCGGTGAGTCTATTTCTGTCTCGGGCGTGCACGGGTCCCCGTGCGCGCGAGAACGCGGGCGGAGGAGTGCTCCCCCGCCCGCGTTCGTCGGACTACTTGACGGATGCCTCGGTGTCGACCTTGACCGAGCCGTCGATGATGCCGGCCTTGATCTTGTCGAGCTCACCCTGCAGACCCGAGTCGACCTTGGACTCGTAGTCGTGGAACGGCGCGATGCCGACGCCGTCGTTCTTCAGCGTGCCGACGTACGGGGTCTTCGAGAAGTCGCCCTTGGCGGCCTGCTCGACGACGTCCTTCGTGGCGGGCTTCATGCCCTTCTCGATGGAGGTGAAGGCGATGTCCTTGTAGCGGGGGTCGGCCTCGTAGAGGTCGCTGTCCGCGCCGATGAGGACGGAGCCGTTGTCGGCGTCCTTGATCGCCTCTGCGGCCGACTGGTAGATCGGGCCACCGACGGGCAGGATCACGTCGGCGTCCTGGTCGAGCAGCGACTGCGCGACCGACTTCGCCTGGGTGCCGGCCTCGAAGCCGCCGGTGAACGAGCCCTTCTGGCTCTTGACGTCCCAGCCGACGACCTTGACGTCCTTCTTCTTCTGCTCGTTGTAGTACGCGACGCCGTCCGCGAAGCCGTCCATGAAGATGGTGACGGTCGGGATCTGCATGCCGCCGAAGGTGCCGACGGTGCCGGACTTCGAGTAGGACGCCGCCGCGTAGCCGGCGAGGAACGCCGCCTGCGAGGTGTCGAACGTGATCGGCTTGACGTTCTTGGCGTCGATCGAGTTGTCGTCGATGATCGCGAAGTCGGTGTCGGGGTTCGCCGCGGCCTGCTTCTTCGTCGAGGCGGCGAGGTTGAAGCCGACCGTGACGATGAGGTTGCAGTTCTGGTTGACGAGCTGCTGGATGTTCGAGTCGTAGACGGTCGCGTCCTTCGACTCGGCGTCCTTGTACTGGGCGCCCAGGTCGGAGGCGGCGTCCTTCATGCCCTCGAAGCCGAGCTGGTTGAACGACTTGTCGTCGAAGCCACCGGCGTCGGAGACCATGCAGGGCAGGAAGTCGGACTTCTTGGACGAGGTCGAGCTGGACGGTGCGGATGCGCAGCCGGCGAGCACGGCGACGGTGCCGACGAGCGCGAGACCGCTCATGGCGACGCGACGGGTACGAGATGACACGGGGGTTCCTCCGGGGAGATCGGGAGTCGACCCGGAGTCACTGCGCACCGGGCGATCGTCAGGACAGTACACGACCGGCCGGGCGGTACAGGACCGGTCCGGAGGCCCTCCGACATCGGTTACGCGATCGCGACCGCGCCGTAACGCGCCGGAAACGCGACGGCCCCGTCGTGCCCCCAGTTCGCGGGGTTTCGTGATGGAGCGCTACAGCCGGGCTCCGGTCTGGAGGATCGTGCAGGCATCCCCCACATCCGCCGGTCCGCAGGGTGGTTCAGAAGTCGGCGTCCGCGTCGCCGGGGAAGCACAGCGAGACAGCCTCGACGCCGTACAGGTCCGGGGCGACCGAGAGACTGATCGACCTCGTCGTCCGACCGCCACGGCCTGTGATCGTGGGCTCGTCCTGCGTTCCCCACCGGTCCAGCGACATGCCCTGTCCCTTCCACCGCGCCGTCACCGCGGCGACGTCCGCGGGTACGTCCCCGATCGAGCCGCGTGTGACGAGGAAGCGCCACTGCGCACCCGGCTCGCCGTTCGACAACCGGCAGTCCTCCGCGTAGTCGGGACCGGTCTCGTGCTGCCACGTGCCGCCCAACGCGGTGGTCACCCGGTCGACAGCCTCGACCATCTGCCGCTGCGCGGTGTCCGCGTCGAGCACCGGTGTCGCCGTCTCGCTCGGTGTCGGTGTGGGTGTCGGAGCGGGCGTTGCACAGCCGACGAGCGTGCCGACGACGAGCACACCGATCGTGGCGCCGACACCCCGGTGAGCACGTCGCCGGAGCACGTCCTCAGAGCGCATCAGCGTCTCCGGGGAAGCACAACGAAACGCTCTGGACGGCGGTCAGACCGGGGGCCACGGACAGGCTGATCGATGAAAGACGACCCCCACCGCGTCCCACTACGGTCGGCTCGGAGGTGGTTCCCCACCGTTCGACGGTCATCCCCTGCTCGCGCCATCCGTGTCCGATCGTCGGCATCTCGTCTGCCACGCCGTCGCTGCCAGTCCGGGTGACGAACGAGGTCCACCGCGCCATCGCCCGACCGTCGGACCCCGTGCAGTCCTCGGCGTGGTCCGGCCCACTCCGGTGCCGCCAGTCACCCCCGAGTCGCGTCGTGACCGCGTCCACGGCATCGACCATCTGCCGTTGTGCGGTGTCCGCGTCCACCGGTGTGGCCGTCTCGCTCGGTGTCGGTGTCGGAGCGGGCGACGCACAGCCGACGAGCGTGCCGACGACGAGCACACCGATCGCGGCCGCGGTCAACCGGTGGGCGGCGATCGTGTCAGAGGTCATCGGGGTCCCCGGGGAAGCACAGCGACAGCGCCTGGACTCCGTACTGGTCGTCAGCGACCGAGAGGCTGATCGAGTCGGTCGCCGCGCCGCCGCGGCCGACGAGGGTCGGATGAGCGGTGGAACCCCACCGGTCGATGGTCATGCCCTGACGCTTCCAGTGGGCCTCGACCACGGGGAGGTCCTCGGTGACGTTCCCGACGAACGGACGCGTCCGGACGTCCACCCACTGCGCACCCGGCTGTCCGCCCGGCAGAGCGCACGCATCGGCGTAGTCCGGACCCGTGCCCTGGTCCCAGTCCCCGCCGAGCCGTCCGGTGAGGTCGTCGACCGCACCGACCATCTGTTGCTTCGCGGCGTCGGCATCGATCACCGGCTGGGCCCGGCGTGGCTCGCCAGCACCCTGCTCGGGCAGGACACAGCCGGTGAGGACCAGCGCAGACGCCACCAGCGTCACGGCGCTGCGTGCCGCGCGCCCGGCGGCCGTCGTTCGCCACTCGGTCTGCACCATGCGCACTCCCCCGCTCGCAGTTCCCCCGGTTCGACCGTACCCGCCGGTCCGGGAGCGGGGGACCCAGCCCGGGGCCGCCGCACCTCACTCATCAGAGCACGTCACCCCTCAGAGCACGTCACCCTTCAGAGCACGTCGTCCCGCCCGCTGATCTTCAGCGCGTCCACCACGCCCTTGACCCGCTGCGCGTTCGCGCTCGTGGTGACGAGCAGCGCGTCCGGGGTGTCGACGACGACGATGTCCTCGACCCCGATCAGCGAGATCAGCCGGTTGCTCTGCGACACGACGATGCCGCTCGCCGAGTCGGCCAGGATGCGGGCGTTGTCGCCGAGCACGGCCAGGTTGTTCTTCCGCCCGCCGGACTGCAGCTTCGCGAGCGAGGCGAAGTCGCCGACGTCGTCCCAGTCGAAGTCGCCGGGCACGACGGCCATGCGTCCGGCGGCGGCAGCCGGTTCGGCGACCGTGTAGTCGATGGCGATCTTCTTCAGCGACGGCCAGATGCGGTCGACGACGATCCCGCGCGCCGAGGTGTCCCACGCCGCGGCGAGCTCCTCGATGCCGGCGAGCAGTTCGGGCTCGTTGCGTCCGATCTCGGCGAGGAGCACGTCGGCGCGGCTGATGAACATGCCTGCGTTCCAGAGGTACGAGCCGTCGGCGACGTACTTCTCCGCGGTCCGCAGGTCGGGCTTCTCGACGAAGGACCGGACGGCGTGCGCGGTGGTCGCGCCGTCGACCCCGAGCGCCTCGTCGGCAGCGTGGATGTACCCGAAGCCGATGGCGGGCTCGTTCGGCGTGATGCCGATGGTCGTGATGTAGCCGGCGCGGGCGGCGACGACGGCCTCGCGGACGGACCGGCGGAAGCCGCGGGCGTCGCCGATGACGTGGTCTGCGGCGAACGAGCCGATGACGACGTCGGGCTCGCGGCGGTGCAGGATCGCCGCGGCGAGGCCGATCGCCGCCGTGGAGTCCTTGGGCTCGCTCTCGAGGACGACGTTGTGGTCCTCGACCCCGGGCAGCTGGGACTCGACGGCGACGCGGTGCGCCCGGCCGGTGACGACCATGATGCGGTCGGGTCCGGCGAGCGGTTCGAGTCGGTCCCAGGTCTGCCGGAGCAGCGACGAGCCGGAGCCGGTCAGGTCGTGCAGGAACTTCGGGGCGTCGGCGCGCGAGAGCGGCCAGAGGCGCGATCCGATGCCGCCGGCCGGGATGATCGCGTAGAAGTCGTCGAGTGCGTCCGTCACGCGCCCACCGTACCGGCGCTCCCATGCAGCGGCTGCATGACGTCTGGACGTGTCGTGGACGGCGCCGGGATCCGCGCACGGTCTGTTCACCCCTCGCGCGCACCGCGTTCACGTCGTGCCCCCCGGTCGTCCACGCGTCGGCGTGAGCATGGGCCGTGCCATGAACGCACGCAGCAGCATGGAGCGAGGCACCGAGTCCCCCCGGACCGTCGCCGTCGTGACCGAGAGCTTCCTGCCCACCCTCAACGGCGTCACCACGAGCGTCCTCGCGGTGCTCGAGCACCTGCGACGCCGCGGCCACCGGGCCGTCGTCATCGCCCCGGACACGCCGGGCCTCGCCGCCTGGCGGTCGCGTTCCGAGCAGGAGCGGTACCACGGCTTCGACGTGCACCGGATCCCGGCGGTCGCGTACCGGCAGTTCCCGGTGGCGCTCCCGCACCCGGTCCTCGACACGATCCTCGCCGCCTCCGGCGCCGACGTGCTGCACGCCGCCAGCCCCTTCCTGTTGGGTGGGCGCGCGATCACGGCGGCCGGGAGGCTCGGCATCCCCTCCGTCGCCGTCTTCCAGACCGACGTGGCCGGGTTCGCACGCCGCAACGGCCTGTCCGCGGCGGCTCCGCTCGTCCGCCGGGTCCTCGGGCGCATCCACGCGGGAGCGTCGCTGACGCTGGCACCGTCGTCGGCGACGGCCGCGATGCTCGCCGAGGAGGGCGTCCCGCGGGTGGCCCGGTGGGGCCGCGGCGTCGACACGACCCTCTTCCACCCGGACCGTCGCTCCTCGTCCCACGTGCGGGCCCTGCGACGGCGCATCGCTCCGCGCGGCGAGACCATCGTCGGCTACGTGGGCCGGCTGGCACCGGAGAAGGAGGTCGAACGGCTCGCGGAACTCGGCGGCATGCCGGGGATCCGGGTCGTGGTCGCCGGAGGGGGACCCTCCCGGGCGTTGCTGGAACGGCGCTTGCGCCACCTGGACGTGACCTTCACCGGCCCGCTGTGTGGCGACGCGCTGGCCGATGCCTACGCGATGCTCGACGTGTTCGTGCACACCGGGGCCGCCGAGACCTTCGGGCAGACCCTGCAGGAGGCGCACGCGGCGGGCCTGCCGGTGGTGGCCCCGGCCTCCGGCGGACCGCTCGACCTGGTGTCCCCGGGACTCGACGGCGAGCTGTACGACCCGGAAGCACCGCTGGCCCTCCGCGCGGCGGTGGCGCGGCTGCACGCGGACCGTTCGCTGGCCGAGCGGATGGGTTCGGCGGGTCGGCTCCGGGTCGAGGGCACGACGTGGGAGTCGGTGGGTGACGAGCTGCTCGCGCACCACGAGACGGCTCGGACGATCGGCGCTCCGCCGGCCGCGACCCGCACGGCTCGTACCGGGTGGCACGAGAAGGTCGGTGCTCGGACGTAGGATGGTGTCGTTCCACACGAACACGACGGCAACGGCGCGCCGATCGGTGCGCCAGACCTACGGGAAGGCGAGCTCATGGCCGAGCAGACCGCAGGCGGGACGGCGACAGCCACCCCGCAGGTGACCATCGACGGGACGTCGATCGACGCACCTCGGACGCGCGCGCCGCAGGGCACGCTCTACCGCGGCTCGGTCGGGATGTGGTCGTGGGTGCTGCACCGGATCACCGGTGTCGCGATCTACTTCTTCCTGCTCGTGCACATCCTCGACACAGCACTGGTCCGGCTCTCGCCCGAGGCCTACAACGCCGTGATCGGCACGTACAAGACGCCGCTGATGAACCTCGGCGAGATCGCCCTGGTCGCCGCCATCGTGTTCCACGCGTTCAACGGGCTGCGGATCATCCTCATCGACTTCTGGTCGAAGGGGCCGAAGTACCAGCGGGCCATGTTCTGGGTCGTCCTCGTGCTCTGGGCAGTGGCGATCGCGGGCTTCCTGCCGCGTCAGCTCATGAACCTCGTCGCCGACTTCAACTGAACCGAGGGCTGTCATGACCACCGAGACCATCGCCCCGCCCCGCAGCGCCGACGCTGCCCGCCGCACCACCAACTGGGAGAAGTGGGGCTGGATCTACATGCGGGCGTCGGGCGTCCTGCTCGTCGTCCTCATCTTCGGCCACCTGTTCGTCAACATGGTCGCCGGCGAAGGCGTCAAGCAGATCGACTTCGCCTTCGTCGCCGGCAAGTGGGCGAGCCCGTTCTGGCAGATCTGGGACACGCTGATGCTCTGGCTCGCGCTGATCCACGGCTCGAACGGCATGCGGACGATCATCAACGACTACGTCGCGAAGCCCGGCGTCCGGAAGACCCTGCTCGTCGCCGTGCTCGCCGCGTGCGTCCTGCTGATCGTCCTCGGCACGCTCGTGTGCTGGACGTTCGACCCGTGCCCCGCCGGCGCTGCCGCCGCGGACCTGCCCTCGTTCTGCCCGGCGCAGTAGCCGCCGTCCGCGTCATCCCGCGCTGGCGACACGCTCTCGCTCGCTCCGCCTCCTGATCGAAAGACCCCAGTGACCGACATCACCGTGCACCACCACCAGTTCGACATCGTCATCATCGGCGCAGGAGGCGCCGGTATGCGGGCCGCCATCGAAGCCGGCCCGAAGGCGAAGACCGCCGTCATCTCGAAGCTGTACCCGACCCGCTCCCACACCGGTGCGGCGCAGGGCGGCATGGCGGCCGCGCTCGCGAACGTCGAAGAGGACTCGTGGGAGTGGCACACCTTCGACACGATCAAGGGCGGCGACTACCTGGTCGACCAGGACGCCGCCGAGATCCTGGCGAAGGAGGCCATCGACGCGGTCATCGACCTCGAGAACATGGGCCTGCCGTTCAACCGCACGCCCGAGGGCAAGATCGACCAGCGACGCTTCGGCGGCCACACCCGTGACCACGGCAAGGCCCCGGTCCGCCGAGCGTGCTACGCGGCGGACCGCACCGGGCACATGATCCTGCAGACGCTGTTCCAGAACTGCGTGAAGCTCGGCGTGAACTTCTTCAACGAGTTCTACGCGCTCGACCTCATCATGGTCGACGTGGTGGGCGACGACGGCGTCACCCGCAAGCAGCCAGCCGGCGTCGTCGCGTTCGAGCTCTCCACCGGCGAGCTGCACGTGTTCCACGCCAAGGCGATGGTCTTCGCGACCGGTGGCTTCGGCAAGATGTACAAGACGACCTCGAACGCGCACACCCTGACCGGCGACGGCGTCGGCATCGTCTGGCGCACCGGCCTGCCGCTCGAGGACATGGAGTTCTTCCAGTTCCACCCGACCGGCCTCGCGGGCCTCGGGATCCTGCTGACCGAGGGTGCCCGTGGTGAAGGTGCGATCCTCCGCAACGCCTCGGGTGAGCGGTTCATGGAGCGCTACGCCCCGACCATCAAGGACCTGGCACCGCGCGACATCGTCGCCCGCTGCATGGTGCAGGAGGTCGCCGAGGGTCGTGGTGCCGGGCCGAACAAGGACTACGTCCTGCTCGACTGCACGCACCTCGGTGCCGAGGTGCTCGAGACCAAGCTGCCGGACATCACGGAGTTCGCCCGCACCTACCTCGGGGTCGACCCGGTGGTCGAACCGGTGCCGGTGATGCCGACCGCCCACTACGCCATGGGCGGCATCCCGACCAACGTCAAGGCCGAGGTCCTCTCCGACAACGACACCGTCGTCCCGGGCCTCTACGCCGCCGGCGAGTGCGCCTGCGTCTCGGTGCACGGCTCGAACCGCCTCGGTACGAACTCGCTGCTCGACATCAACGTGTTCGGCAAGCGCTCCGGCAACAACGCCGCCGAGTACGTGCAGACGGCGGAGTTCCTGCCGCTGCCCGAGGACCCCGCGGCGAACGTGCGCGGCATGCTCGAGCAGCTCCGGGCCTCCACCGGCACCGAACGGGTCGCCGTGCTCCGCAAGGAGCTGCAGGAGGAGATGGACAAGAACGCGCAGGTGTTCCGCACCGACGAGTCGCTCGCCCGCGTGACCGAGACCATCCACACGCTCCGCAACCGGTTCATGCAGGTCTCGGTGCAGGACAAGGGCAAGCGGTTCAACACCGACCTGCTCGAGGCGGTCGAGCTCGGCTTCCTGCTCGACCTGGCCGAGGTCGTCGTCTACTCCGCCCGGAACCGCAAGGAGTCCCGCGGCGGGCACATGCGCGACGACTACCCGAAGCGCGACGACGAGAACTACATGCAGCACACCATGGCGTACCTGACGGGCGATCCGCACTCGTCCCTCGCCGACGACCACATCACGCTCGACTGGAAGCCGGTCGTGATCACCCGGTACCAGCCGATGGAGAGGAAGTACTGAGATGACCGACACCCTGGTCTCCGAGGCACCCCGCACCGACACCGTGCAGGACGCCCCTCCCGGATCGTTCTCCGTCACGCTGATCGTCCGCCGGTTCGACCCGGACGTGGACGACGAGCCGCGCTGGCAGGACTTCGACGTGATGATGCTGCCGACGGACCGCATCCTCGACGCGCTGCACAAGATCAAGTGGGAGCAGGACGGGTCCCTGACCTTCCGCCGCTCGTGCGCACACGGTGTCTGCGGCTCCGATGCGATGCGCATCAACGGCCGCAACCGCCTGGCCTGCAAGACGCTGATCAAGGACCTCGACATCTCGAAGCCGATCTACGTCGAGGCGATCAAGGGGCTGCCGCTCGAGAAGGACCTGATCGTCGACATGGAGCCGTTCTTCAAGTCGTTCCGCGAGGTCCAGCCGTTCCTGCAGCCGAAGTCGGCGCCGGAGAAGGGCAAGGAGCGCATCCAGTCGGTGGCCGACCGTGCCCGCTTCGACGACACCACCAAGTGCATCCTCTGCGCCGCGTGCACCTCGTCGTGCCCGGTGTTCTGGACGGACGGGCAGTACTTCGGCCCGGCGGCGATCGTCAACGCGCACCGGTTCATCTTCGACTCCCGCGACGATGCGGCCGACGTGCGCCTCGACATCTTGAACGACAAGGAGGGCGTCTGGCGCTGCCGTACGACCTTCAACTGCACCGACGCCTGCCCCCGCGGCATCCAGGTGACGAAGGCGATCTCCGAGGTCAAGCAGGCCGTCATGCGCGGCCGGGCGTAGCACGCCGATGCCGACAGGAACGTCATGGGCGGGCGCGCTAGGCTCCCGCTCATGACGTTCGCGGACACCCGCCCCATCCTGGATCAGCTCGGCTACACGGTCCGGTACGTGCAGCTCCCCGGTGAGACGCTCCACGAGCCGCCGGTGGAGGGTGCGCTGCGCATCATCCCGGCCGACGGGGGCTCCTTCGCGCTGGAGGTCGTCGACTACGGCACCGCGCGTCGCCTGGCCACGGCCGGCAACGAGTCCGACGCCGTCGAGATGCTCCGACGGTTCCTGAACCGGCCGTTCCCGGACGCACGCGACATCCGTCGCAGCGACCTCGACCAGATGCGCGACCGGTCGGCGTCGACCTACCCGCAGCTGGCCCAGCAGGTCGCCTCGACCGGGGACGCCGGTCTGACGATCCAGATCCCCGCCGGCGTGCCCGTGGACCGCATCGGCGGACCGGACGGCTACCTCCTGCACCCGCTCGAGACGCCGCTGACCGCGCGGTCGCTGCCGCCGCACACCGCCGCATCACCCGAGGTGCACCGGTACGTGGTCGAGCGCCCGTTCCTCGTCACCGTCCGCTTCGTCCGACCGTGGTTCGACCAGCCGGGTGGGGCGCTCCGCTTCGAGATCGCGAACCCGACGGCGACCGTCCGCGACCTGGTCGTCGACGGGTCCCTGGCCCGCGTCCGCGTGGTCTGAGCCGCTCCCGTCCACCACACGACGAAGCCCTCCTGCCCCGATCGGGGCAGGAGGGCTTCGTCGTGGTGCGGTGCGTCAGCCGCGCTCGGGGCGGTCGAAGCGCTGGCCCTCGGGCTTCGAGGGCATGAGGAACAGCACGAGCACGATGATCCCGCCGACGAACGGGATCAGCGCGAGGAAGTAGAACGGCCCGGCCATGTTCGTGTCGTGGAGTCGACGCCACGAGATGGCCAGGTTCGGGATGATCGTCGCCAGGCCGTAGAGCCCCAGCAGCACGGTCGCGATCCAGTACAGCGGGCTGAACGACCCGGTCGTCATCCCGGTCGTCGGGTCGGTCTGGGCGTTCGACATGGCGCCGCCGATGCCGAGGAGTGCGTAGAGCACGGCCACGACGATGATCTGCGCGAGGTACCACCACCAGAACTCGCTGCGGCTGGCACGACCGTCGAACCGGACGTACTTCTTGAAGACCCGCTTGACCGCGTTCGGGAACGAGATGCCGTACCACGGGGCCCACAGCGGGGGTTCGCCGTTCGGGCCGGTCTGGACGCCCTGACCGTAGCCCTGCGGCTGTCCGTACGGCTGCTGGCCGTACTGCTGCTGGCCGTACTGGTCGGGCTGGCCGTACGGGTTCTGCTGCCCGGACGGCTGCTGGCCGTCGGGCGTTCCGTACGGCTGCTGCGGGTTGTCGCTCACGGTGTCTCCCTGGTGTCGAGTGGTACTCGGCTCCGAGTCAACCAGGTACCCCGTCGCCCCGGGCGACGGCGACCACCCCCGAGCGGGGGACGCCCCACGGCGAAGCAGGACGGCCCCACCGCATGGTGGGGCCGTCCTGGGTCGTGCGGGAGAGGTCGGTCAGCCGCGCTCGGGCTGGTCGAAGCGGGCGCCCTCGCGGACGGACGGGATGCAACCGATGACGATGGCGAAGAGCGCCCCGATCGGCGGGATGATGAACAGCAGCGCCAGCAGGCCCGAGAAGTTCACGTCGTGCAGGCGTCGCACGGTGAGCGCGATGAAGCCGACGAACGTCGCGAGTGCCCAGAGGCCGCCGACCACGTTCGAGTCGCCGTTGGCACCGCCGCCGATGACGGTGTCGATGATGCTGGTGGCGAAGTTGCCGATGACCCACCAGAGCGCCCAGAACCAGAACTCGCTGCGGCTGGCGCGGCCGTCGAAGCGCACGTACTTCTTCCAGAAACGTGTGAAGGCCTTCGGGAACGGGATGCCGTACCAGGGCGCCCAGAGCGGCGGTTCGCCCTGCGTCGCGGCCTGCTGCCCGTAGGACCCCGGCTGGGCGAACTGCCCCGGCTGCTGACCGTACTGGCCCGGGTGACCAGGCTGCCCGGGCTGGCCCGGCTGCCCGTACGGCGACTGCTGCCCGTACTGACCCGGCTGGCCGCCGTACTGTCCGGACTGGCCGGGCTGGCTGTACGGCGACTGCGCCGACGGCTGCTGACCGTACGGCGACTGCGGCTGCCCGTACGGCGACTGCGCGGACGGCTGCTGACCGTACGGCGACTGCGCCGGCGGCTGCTGGGCCGGCGACTGCTGGGCTGGCGGCTGCTGACCGTACGGCGACTGCGGCTGCCCGTACGGCGACTGCGCCGGCGGCTGCTGGCCGGACGGCGCCCCCTGCGCCGGGTCGGGCTCGTCACCCGGCCGCTTGGCGTACGGGTCCTGGGGGTACTGGTCGCTCACGGCGGTTCCTTCCGGGGTGCAGGGTCGGTGTGCCCACGGTGACCTCGGCGGCGGCCCCGGCGGCCGGGACACGTGCCCCGACCGTCCTGCTCCCCCGCACGCTGACCCCGCGCGCTGGGACCCAGTGTGCCAGCACCGACGCCGCCGCGACAGCAGCGCCGCGGCAGGACGACGCCGGAGCGGTCAGGGCAGGAGTGCGATCTTCCCGCCCGGGTGCCCCGACTCGAGCAACTCGAGGGCCGCACGTGCCTCGGTCAGCGGGAACGTCCGGGCGACCGGCACGACGAGCTCGCCGCGTCCGGCCAGGTCGATGAGTCGCGCGCGCACCGAGTCCCGGAACGCGGCACTGTCCGGCTGCGCCCCGCCGATCGCGGTGATGCCGGTGTCCTCCGCCCGCCCGAACGCCGCGATCGTGGCGATGCGGCTCCGGTCCGCCACCAGGGCCAACGAGACGTCGACGGCCTCGTCGGACCCGACGCAGTCCAGGGCCACGTCGACTCCGGAGGCGGCGAGGTCACGGACCCGCGCCTCCAGGCCGTCCCCGTAGGCGACCCACGTGCCGCCGAAGCCGCGGACGGTGTCGGCGTTGCCCTCGGAGGCGGTGCCGATCGCGTGCGCACCGAGTGTGCGGATCTGCTGGAGCAGGCTGACGCCGACGGCTCCGGAGGCTCCGTGCACGAGGACGGTGTCGCCCGCCTGCACCGCCGTGACGCGGAGGAGGTCCGCTGCCGTGGTGCCCGCGAGCAGCAGGTTCGCGGCCTCTGCGAACCCGAGCGACGCCGGCTTCGCGAACACGTCCGCGGCGGGCAGCGTGATCTCCTCGGTCCAGCCGCCACGGACGCGGAACGCCAGGACCTCGTCCCCGACAGCGACCGGCCCCGAGGCGATCGTCGTGTCGGGTCCGACCGCGCTGACGACACCGGCGACCTCGTACCCGATCGGCACCGGGAAGTCGGCGGGGTCGCCACGCTGCGTGTGCTTCGCGTCGGCGGGGTTCATGCCGGCGGCGCGGACGCGGACGGTCACCTCGCCGGGGCCGGGGGCCGGCACCTCGACGTCGACCAGTTCGAACACGTCACTGCCGCCGGGACGCGGTGCCACCCACTGCTTCGTCATGCTCGCGACGGTACTCGCGGCCACGACCGCGGCTTCAAGCCGACCGCCGGACGGACGCCGGACGGACGGACGCCTGACGGACGGGAGGCCCGGTACCAGCTGGTACCGGGCCTCCCGTCGGTCAGGCGGTTGCGTCCGTCAGGCGCGCGCCGCGCCGACCCGCCCCGTGAAGGAGGCGTGCAGCGGGTGCTCGCCGCCGAGACCGGTGATCTCGGACGCGATGTCGGCGTCCGAACGGTCCGAACGCAGCAGCGACTGCAGCTCGACGCTCTGCTCGTCGTCTGCGACGTCGAACCGCAGTGCAGCGCCCATCGCGTCGAGGAGCGCGGTCGGCTCGGTGCCGTTCTCGGCCAGCGCGGCGGCCGGTGACACGAAGCGCTCGTCGCGGGACAGCTTCCGCAGCGGCTGGCGGCCGACGCGGATGACCGTGTCGGGCAGGTGCGGGTTCTCGAAGCGACCGATGATCGCCTCGACGTAGGCGCGGTGCACCTCGGGGTCGAGCTCGTGACGACGGACGAGCAGGTCGCTCGTCTCGGCGAGCACGGCCTCGAGCGCGGAGCGGACGGCGGGCATCGCGACCGCGTCGGAGATCTTGTCCGCACCGGCGAGGAACCCGTGGTACGCGACGGTGGCGTGCCCGGTGTTCACCGTGAAGAGCTTCCGCTCGATGGACGCGGCGAGCCCGTCGACGTAGTGCGCCCCCGGCAGCTCCGGCTCGGCGCCGTGGAACGGGGTGCGGTCGATGGCCCACTCGAAGTAGGTCTCGACGGTGACGTCGAGGCCGCCACCGGGCGCCTGCGCCGGCACGATGCGGTCGACGGCGGTGTTCGCGAACACGGCCTTCGCGAGGGCGTCCTCACGCTCGTCCGCTGGCAGTGCGTCCACGATGAACTCGCGGAGGCGGTCGGTGGCGTTGATCGCGTTCTCGCAGGCCATCACGGCGAGCGGGGCGGCGTCCGCGGAGCGCTGCTGCAGCCCCTTCGCGATGACCGGGGCGATGAACTTCAGGACGGTCGGTCCGACGGCGCAGGTGACGATGTCGGCGGTCGCGATCTCGGCGACGACACCGGCCTCGTCCTGGGCGCTGTTCACGGCACGGAAGCCGGTGACGACGTGGTCCTGGGCTCCGGCACCGACCTCGTGCACGGTGTACGAGTCGGCGGCGGCCAGCGCGTCGATCAGCGGGGCGGCGACGTCGGCGAAGACGACCTCGTACCCGGCCTGGTGGAGCAGCAGACCGACGAACCCGCGGCCGATGTTGCCCGCACCGAAGTGGACGGCGGTGCTCACTCGTTGACCTCACCGAGGATCGCGAGGATCGCGGCCACGTCGGGTGCGTCGGTCAGCGCCTGGACCTGGTCCTCGTCCGAGAACACGATCGCGATCTTGCTGAGGATGTCGAGGTGCTCGTTGTTGACGCCCGCGATGCCGACGACGAAGCGGACGTCGTTGCCGTCCCAGTCGATCGGGGTGGCGTAGCGGACGAAGGACAGCGCGGAGGCCTTGATGGCGTCCTTCGCGTCGTTCGTGCCGTGCGGGATCGCCAGGTAGTTGCCCATGTACGTCGAGACGCTCTTCTCGCGCTCGAGCATGGCGGGGTAGTAGTCCGCGGTGACCGCGCCGACCTCCTGGAGGATCGCAGCCGCCTCCTTCATCGCCTCCGACTTGGTCGGCGCAGCGTCCTCGGTGTGGATGCGGATCTGGCTCTCCTGCAGGACGGGCATACGGTTCTCCTTGTTCGTGGTGGACGGCGGAAGAGGGGACGGTCGCCCGTCCCCTCCCCCATCGTGCTCTTGTCTTACTGGTTCTTGAGCTGGTCGACGACCTGGTCGTACTGCGGTGCGTTCATGAAGTTACCGACCGACACGTGCTGGGCGTTCGGGTTCTTCTGCTTCGCGCGGTCCGTCAGCTCTTCCTGGGTGATGATGAGGTCCTCGTCACCCGAGAGGTTCGCGATCGCCTTGTTGGTGACCGTGACGTTCTCGATCCCGGCCTTCTTGATCTTGTTGCGGAGGACGCTGGCGCCCATCGCACTCGAACCCATGCCGGCGTCGCACGCGAACACGACGTTCTCGACACGCGTCGCCGTGGCGGTGCTGGCGGAACCGACACCCCCGAGGGAGGCCTCGGCCTCTTCCTCGTTGGCCGGGGAGTTGTTGCCGAGCAGACCCGAGGTCGCGGAGTTGACGTCGCGGCCCTTGTTCTGCTGCAGCTTCGCCATCGCGGCGCTCATGTCGCCGCCGGTGCCGGAGGCCAGGTCACGCTTGCGGCTGGCGAGGAGGAAGAACGACGCCACCGCGAACGACACCGCTGCGGACAGGACGACCGAGAGGATGACGCCGACGTAGCTGTCCTTCGCCGTCGCGGTGAGGACCGCGATGATCGAACCGGGCGAGGCCGGCGCGACGAGGCCGGACTGGAAGGCGACGTTGGTGGCCACACCGGTCGCACCACCGAGGATGACGGCGACGAAGAGGATCGGCTTCTGCAGCACGTACGGGAAGTAGATCTCGTGGATGCCACCGAAGAACTGGATGAGGATCGCGCCGGGAGCGGTCGAGCGGGCGATGCCGACACCGAAGAAGGTGAAGGCGAGCAGGATGCCGAGACCGGGGCCGGGGTTCGCCTCGAGGAGGAACAGGATCGACTTGCCGGATTCCTGGACCTGCTGCGCGCCCAGCTGGTCGAGCACGCCGTGGTTGATCGCGTTGTTGAGGAAGAACACCTTCGCCGGCTCGATGATGACGCTGGCGAGCGGCAGCAGCGAGCTGTCGACGAGGAACTTCACCGCGGCACCGAGACCCTCGGCGATGAGCTTGAAGAGCGGGGCCAGCCAGAAGAAGCCGACCAACGCGAGCAGGAACCCGAGGATGCCGGCTGCGTAGTTGTTGACGAGCATCTCGAAGCCGGGCTTGATCTTGCCGTCCCAGATCTTGTCGATCTGCTTGATGAGGTACGCACCGAGCGGACCACAGATCATCGCGCCGAGGATCATGATCGTGCCGTTGGCACCGATGATGACGCCCATGGCCATCACGGAACCGACGACGGCGCCGCGGGTCTCATACACCATGCGGCCGCCCTGGAAGGCGATCGCGAGCGGGATGAGGTAGGTCAGGATCGGGCTGACGAGGCCGATGTTGGCGACGCCGTTGGTCTCCCCGAAGCCACCGAGGACGCCGACCGGCGTCCACCCGGTCTCGATGAAGAACGCGGTGATGAGGCCCCACGCGATGAAGATCGCGATGTTGGGCATCACCATGCCGGACAGGAACGTGCCGAACTTCTGGACGGCGACGCGAGCGCCACCCCGCGACTTGTCGCGGGTGTCTGGCGCTGCAACGGACGACGTTGTCATGTGCGTTGACTCTCTGTGTGGGTTGCTGCTGCAGGGATCGGGTGGAGTGCTGTGGGGCGTGGTGCGGGCTCAGACGGCGTGCGCTGCGGCCGCAGCGGACCGGGCGGCCGCTGCCGTGCTCGCGGCGAGTGCCGCCTGGGCCATCTCGCGGGCTTCGTCGAGGGTGTGCTTGCCGAGTTCGGCACGCACGTCGGCGAGGGCCGCGGGGGTCATCGAGAGGGTGGTGGCGCCGAGGCCGACGAGGACGACGGCGAGCAGCGGGTCGGCCGCGGCCTCACCGCAGATGCCGACCGCCTTGCCGGCGTCCGCTCCGGCCGCGCCGAGCTGGGCGACGAGGCGGAGGACGGCGGGGTGCCACGGGTCCTGGTAGTGCGCGACGGTGCCGAGCATGCGGTCGGCGGCCATCGTGTACTGGGTCAGGTCGTTCGTGCCGATGGACACGAAGTCGGCGGAGCGCAGGACCTGTTCGGCCATCAGCGCCAGGGAGGGCACCTCGGCCATCACGCCGGCGGTGCGGATCCCGAGTTCACGGGCGAGGTCGACGAAGTACTCGGTCTCCTCGGCGTCGGCGACCATCGGGGCCATCACCCAGAGGTCGGCCTCGGTCGCGGCGTCGGCCTGGGCCAGCGCGGTCAGCTGGTCGCGGAGGACCTGCTCGTGGTTCCGGAGCGCCCGGAGTCCACGACGGCCGAGCGCCGGGTTCTCCTCGTCCTTGTCCGTGAGGAACGGCAGCGGCTTGTCGGCACCGGCGTCGAGCGCCCGGACGACGACCTTCTTGCCGGGGAAGGCGGCGAGGAGCTGCTCGTAGGACGCCTGCTGCGACGCGACGGTCGGGGCGGTGGGCGAGTCGAGGAACAGGAACTCGGTGCGGAACAGGCCGACACCCTCGGCACCGAGGTCGACGGCGGCCTGCGCGTCGGCGGGGCTGCCGAGGTTCGCGAGCAGGGGCACGACGTGTCCGTCGGCGAGGGCGCCGGCGGTGAGCGGTGCGGCAAGGGCGGCACGGCGGTCGGCGATGCGCTGCTCGACGTCGGCGACGAGCTCGTCGTTCGGCTCGGTGACGACGGTGCCCGCGCCCGCGTCGACGACCACGTGCTGGCCCTCGGCGAGGTCGTCCGCACCGGTGACGCCGACGATCGCGGTGATGCCCTTGGCGCGGGCCAGGATGGCGGTGTGCGAGGTCGGTCCGCCGTCACGGGTGACGAGGGCCAGGACCTTGTCGAGGTCGAGCAGGGCGGTGTCGGCCGGTGCGAGGTCGCGGGCGACGAGCACGAACGGGGTCGCCGACTCCG
This sequence comes from Curtobacterium sp. CFBP9011, assembly GCF_034045095.1. Taxonomy (NCBI): domain Bacteria; kingdom Bacillati; phylum Actinomycetota; class Actinomycetes; order Micrococcales; family Microbacteriaceae; genus Curtobacterium; species Curtobacterium sp. CFBP9011. Next base: position 339,831 of record NZ_JAXCWN010000003.1, on the reverse strand, counting down.
GCACGCCCGGGGCCGGGACACCGCGGAGCTTCGCGACGATGCGCTGGGCGACGTCGTCGAGGTCGGCGGCACGCTCCCCCATGTAGCCGCCCATGCCGACGAGCAGGTCGCGGAACTGGGCGAACGCCTCGTACACGGCGCGCTCGGCGTTCGTGCCGCCGTCGATGCGGGCGTGCACGTCGTCCAGGAGGGTCGGGTCCTGGGCCATCAGCGCCTGCGCCTCGAGCACGGCCTGGGCGTCGCCGCCGGCCAGCCGCCCGCGCTCGTTCAGTTCTTCGGCCACCGCGGCGAGCGCGGTGTGCACGGCCTGCTTGGCGTCCTCGGCCGAGCCCTCGAGCGGTGCGGTCGAGGGGGCTCCCAGGGGGTCCGCCATCCGGAGCACGGGGCCGTGGGCAACGCCGCGGCCGACGCCGGTTCCGAGCAGATCGGACATGGGGAGACTCCTTCATCTCACGCGCAGCAGCGGTGGGTGGTTCGGGGGCGGTGCGGTGTCCGGCGCGTGCTGCGTCCGAACGACTCTGCAGCACCATACATCGCGTCGCGTTGACAAACAAACACATCCGGGGATAAAAATGCAGAAACAGATGCCCGTTTGCGTTTGTCGTCCAGGACTGCAGCGGGCTGACCGGTCGGAACGTGCCCGAGCATGTCCGTTCCGCTCCACATGCCCGTCTCGACCTGACGCACAGCCCGGACGGACAGCCCCGACGCACAGCCCGACCCGAGCGATCCGCTCACCAGATGAGGCCCCATGTACGCACCAGAACGCCACCAGCGCATCGTCGAACAGGCGCGCGCCCACGGCCGGGTCGACGTCAAGGACCTCGCCGAGCTGCTCGCCGTCACGCCGGAGACGATCCGCCGTGACCTGACGAGCCTCGAGCGTCGCGGGCTCGTCCGCCGCGCCCACGGTGGCGCGATCCCGGTCGAGCGGATCACCCTGCACCCGGGCGTCGGCGACCGTGGCGGCATCAACCAGACCGAGAAGATGGTGATCGCCGAGGCCGCTCTCGCCGAACTGCCGGAGAACGGCTCGGTGATGATCGACGCCGGTACCTCGACGATCTGCCTGGCCGAGATGCTGCCCACCGACCGGGGCCTGACCGTCGTCACGCACTCGCTGCCGGTGGCGATGGCCGTCGCGAACCGCCCGGGCATCGACCTGCACCTGCTGGGCGGCAACATCCGGAGCGACTCGCTGGCCGGCGTCGGGACGTGGACGCACCAGCTGATCGGCATGGTCAGCGTCGACGTCGCCTTCGTCAGCATCAACGGCATCACCCCGGAGCGCGGCCTGACGACGCACAACATGGCCGAGGCCGCCGTGAAGAGCGCCATGATCAAGTCCGCGCGCCGGAGCATCCTGCTCGCCGACCACACCAAGTTCGGACGCGAGGAGTTCGGCCGCGTCGCCCCGCTCGCCGCGATCGACACGATCATCACGGACCCCGGTGTCAACCTGGACCTGGTGCGCGAGGTCGAGGCCGCCGGCACCGAGGTCTTCTGGCCCGGCCGCGACTGACGCCCCGACCACCCGACACGAACCACCAGGCCCACCAGACCCACCAGACCCACCCCACAGGCGCTCGCTACCATGAGCGCACCACCCGTCGACAGGAGCCCATCGATGTCCGAAGCCACCCGCACCGTCACCGTCGCCAGCGCCTCCGGCCTGCACGCACGGCCCGCGTCGCTGTTCGTCCAGACCGTCACCGCGTCCGGCCACCAGGTCACCATCGCCAAGGGCGAGAAGTCGGCGAACGCCGGCAGCATCCTCGGCCTCCTCGGCCTCGGCGTCGAGAACGGCGACCAGGTCACGCTGACCGTGTCCGGCGACGACGCCGAGACCACCGCGGACAGCCTGGTCGACTTCCTGCAGACGGACCACGACGCGGCCTGACGCGCGCCGGTCACGCTGCGCGACCGCAATCGGACGGGAGGCCCGTCACCAGCTGGTGACGGGCCTCCCGTCTGTCGTCTGCTCGCCCCGCCACCGCGCGTCCGGTGCGTCGGGCGCCGCCGATAGGCTGGTCCGCATGACACGCCTGCGCCTCGCGACCGTCAACGTCAACGGCATCCGTGCCGCGTTCCGGAAGGGGATGGGCGACTGGCTCGCCGACCGCGACGTCGACGTGCTCGCCCTGCAAGAGGTCCGTGCCTCGACCGAGGACCTGACCGGCCTGCTCGGCGACGAGTGGGACGTCGTGCACGACCCCGCGTCGGCGAAGGGCCGCGCCGGTGTCGCCATCGCCTCCCGCCACCGGGCGCACCTGCACCGCGTCGAGCTCGGGGCCGAGGACTTCGACTCCGCCGGCCGCTGGATCGAGGCCGACTACGAGATCGGCGGACGCACCGTCACGGTCGTCTCCACGTACGTGCACTCGGGCGAGGTCGACACCCCCAAGCAGGACGAGAAGTGGAAGTTCCTCGACGCGATGACCGAGCGGCTGCCCGCCCTCCGCGAGCACAACCCGCTCGCCGTCGTCGTCGGCGACCTCAACGTCGGCCACGACCAGCGGGACATCAAGAACTGGAAGGGCAACGTCAAGCGCGCCGGGTTCCTGCCGCGTGAGCGTGCGTACTTCAGCCGCTTCTTCGGTGCCGACGGCCAACCGGTCGAGGGTGCCGACGGCAGCACCGGCCCCGGTCTCGGCTGGGTCGACGTCGGACGTGCGCAGGCCGGCGACGTCGACGGGCCGTACACCTGGTGGTCCTGGCGCGGGCAGGCCTTCGACAACGACTCCGGCTGGCGCATCGACTACCAGGTCGCGACGCCGGAGCTCGCCGCCACGGTGACTTCGTACACCGTCGACCGGGCCGCCGCGTACGACCAGCGATGGTCCGACCACGCCCCCGTGGTCGTCGACTACGAACTCTGATCCCCCACTCGCTCACGAGCACCAGGACTCCCGCATGACCAGCACGCGCATCTTCTCCGGCATCCAGCCCTCGGCCGGGTCCCTCCACCTCGGCAACTACATCGGCGCGCTGATGCAGTGGCGCGACCTGCAGGACGACCACGACGCGATCTACTGCGTGGTCGACATGCACGCGATCACCTCCCCGCAGGACCCCGCCGAACTCCGAGCCAGCACGCGTGCCACGGCGGCGCAGTACATCGCGTCCGGCATCGACCCGTCGCGGTCGACGCTGTTCGTGCAGTCGCACGTCCCCGCGCACGCCGAGCTCGCCTGGGTGCTGAACACCCTGACCGGCTTCGGCGAGGCCAGCCGGATGACGCAGTTCAAGGACAAGTCCGCGCGTCAGGGCGCCGAGGCCGCCTCGGTCGGGCTGTTCACCTACCCGGTCCTGATGGCCGCCGACATCCTGCTCTACGACACGGCGGTCGTGCCCGTCGGCGACGACCAGCGCCAGCACGTCGAACTGACGCGCGACCTCGCGGGCCGCTTCAACTCGCGGTTCGGCGACACGTTCGTCGTGCCGGAGGCCCGGATCGGTGCCGAGACCGCGCGCATCTACGACCTGCAGGACCCCACGAGCAAGATGAGCAAGTCGGCGGCGTCCGACAGCGGCCTCATCCGGCTGCTCGACGACCCGAAGCGCACGGCGAAGAAGATCCGGTCGGCCGTGACGGACACCGAGCGGGAGATCCGGGCCGACCGGCAGGCGAAGCCGGGCGTGACGAACCTGCTCGCGATCCTGTCAGCGTTCACGCACACCCCCGTCGCCGACCTCGAGGCGTCGTTCGTCGGCAAGGGCTACGGCGACCTGAAGGGCGAGGTGGCGGACGCGGTCGTCGCCGAGCTCGAGCCGGTCCGCGCCCGCACGCTGGAACTCCTCGACGACCCGGCCGAGCTGGACCGGCTGCTCGCCGTCGGCGCCGACCGTGCCGAGACGATCGCGAACGCCACCCTCGCCCGCGTGTACGACGCCATCGGCTTCGTGCCGCGCGCCCGCTGACCGACCGTGCTCCCCGTCACGCTCGAGTCGGCACGGGTCCGGCTCGACCTGCCGACGCGCGCGGACACGGTCGCGATCACCGAGGCCTGCCAGGACCCGGAGATCGCCCGCTGGACGACGATCCCGCAGCCCTACCGGGCGAAGGACGCGCAGGCGTTCGTCGACGCGCTCGTCGGCCCCGGGTGGGCGTCCGACCGTGAGTACACCTGGGCGATCCGGCGGCAGGGGTCGACCTGGCTCGACGGCGTGATCAGCTACCGGACCGCCCGCCGGGACCTCGGGTTCTGGTTGGCCCCGAGCGCTCGTGGTGCGGGCCTGGTGTCCGACGCCGTGGAGCTCGTGGTGGGCTGGGCCTTCGCACAGGGCGCCCCGGACGTGTACTGGGAGTGCTACGTCGGCAACACCGCCTCGGCCGCCGTCGCCCGTCGTGCCGGCTTCGCGTACACCGGCAGCGGGGACGCCCTCGTGCCGAACCGCGACGGCTCGCCCGCGCCCGCGTGGAAGGGCCTGCGGCGCGCGGACGGGACGCCCGCGTCGGACCTGCCCTGGCCTCCCGGATCGACGTCGGGGCCCGCCGGTAGTCTCGCTCCGTGAGCCACACCGCACCCGACACGACCCCGGAACCGTCCGGTCCGCCCGCCAGCGAGGCAGAGGTCCGGGCGATGCGCCGTGCCCTCGAACTCGCGGCCCGCGGCCCCGTCGTCGGTGACCACGCCCGGGTCGGTGCCGTCGTGCTCTCCCCGGACGGCCGGGTGCTCGGCGAGGGCTGGCACCGCGGTGCCGGCACCCCGCACGCCGAGGTCGACGCGATGGCGAAGGTCGACCCGGCGCACCTCCGTGGCGCGACCGCCGTGGTGACCCTCGAACCCTGCGACCACGTCGGCCGCACCGGTCCGTGCTCCGTCGCGCTCATCGACGCCGGCGTCGCCCGGGTCGTGTACGCCGTCGACGACCCGGGTCCGGCCGCCCACGGCGGTGCCGACCGGCTGCGTGCCGCCGGCGTCGACGTCGTGCCGGACGTGCTCGCCGACCAGGCCGAGGCGTTCCTCGAGCGCTGGCTGCTCTCGGTCCGACTCGGCCGCCCCTGGGTGACCGTGAAGTGGGCCGCCAGCCTGGACGGCCGCGCAGCCGCGGCCGACGGCACCAGCCAGTGGATCACCGGCGCCGCGGCCCGGCAGCACGTGCACGAGCAGCGTGCCGCTCACGACGCCGTCCTCGTCGGCACCGGCACCGCCCTGGCCGACGACCCGAGCCTGACCGCCCGCGGCGACGCCGGGGAGTTCCTCGCCGACCAGCCGCTGCCCGTCGTCCTCGGCGACCGGCCGCTGCCGGCCGACGCGGCCCTGCACCGCCATCCCCGCGGGGTCGTCACCATCCCCGGCCACGACCTCGACGCCGCCCTCCGCTCGCTCCGCCAGCGGGGCGTCCACAGTGTCCTCGTCGAGGGCGGACCGACCGTCGCGTCGGCGTTCATCGCCGCCGGACTGGCCGACGAACTGCTCGTCTACCTGGCCCCGGTGCTCCTCGGCGGACCCCGCGTCGCACTCGGCGACATCGGGGTGGGAAGTATCCACGCAGCGCGGATGTTGCGTGTAATGTCAACGTCCAGCCTCGGCCCCGACCTGCTGGTCCGCGCCCGCACGGTCCCGCAGCGGCCCGACGGCGCGGTCGACGGGGCCCCCACCGACCGGAGCACCACATGACCGACGCACTCACCTCCGCCACCCCCGGGAGCCCGGTCTCGTTCGAAGTCTCCACGAACGTCCCCACCACGCACGGTCTCTTCGAGATGCGCGCCTACCGGGACCTCGTGACGAGCGCCGAGCACGTCGCCGTGATCGCGAAGACCCCCGACGGGCAGGCCCCCTCGGACGGCGCACTCGTCCGCGTGCACTCGGAGTGCCTGACCGGCGAGGCCTTCGGGTCGCTGAAGTGCGAGTGCGGACCGCAGCTCGACGCAGCGCTCGACACCATCGCGGCCGAGGGCGGGGTCGTCGTCTACCTGCGGGGACACGAGGGTCGCGGCATCGGCCTCATCAACAAGCTCAAGGCGTACCGCCTGCAAGAGGACGGTCTGGACACGCTCGACGCCAACCTGGCGCTCGGCCTGCCCGCCGACTCCCGCGAGTACGGCGGCGCCGCCGGCATCCTCGCCGACCTCGGCATCACCCGCGTGCGGCTGCTCACGAACAACCCCGAGAAGCGTCGGCAGCTCGTCGAGCACGGCATCACGGTGGACTCCCTCGTGCCGCTGGTCGTCGGCATCTCCGCGCAGAACTCGGGGTACCTCGACACCAAGCGCGACCGGATGGGCCACACGCTGCCGTCGCACCTGGGCACCGGCGCGGCCTGATCCGGCTCGGCCTGACCCGGCACGACCGGCTTGGCCTGATCCGGCACGGCGAACTGACGGCTCACTCGGGGTCGATTCGCAGGTGTCCGACATCCGTCGTACACTGATGACCCCGTCACGAGCGGGACCACCACCTCCGAACGCACCCGACCCGGTGTCCGCGCCACCCCGCGCGAACCGCGTCGTCAGTCCGCCGTCCGGTCACCGCAGCGCTCCCCGAACGCGCGCGCACCTCGAAGGTCCTCACACGCATGTCCGCCGCACCGGCCACCACGACGTCCGCCCCGAAGACGAACCCGCGCTCGCGCGTCGTCGTCGCGAGCCTCGTCGGCACCACGATCGAGTTCTACGACTTCTACGTCTACGCGACGGCCGCCGTCCTCGTCTTCCCCACCCTGTTCTTCCCGAACGAGGACCCGACGGCATCGCAGCTGTCCTCGTTCGTCACCTTCGCGCTGGCGTTCTTCGCCCGCCCGGTCGGGTCGATCCTGTTCGGCCACTTCGGTGACCGGATCGGCCGGAAGACCACCCTCGTCGCGTCCCTGCTCGTGATGGGGATCGCGACGTTCCTCATCGGCTGCCTGCCGACCTTCGGCTCGGTCGGGGTCCTGGCGCCGGTGCTGCTCGGCGTCCTCCGCTTCGCGCAGGGCGTCGGCCTCGGCGGCGAGTGGTCCGGCGCGGCGCTGCTCGCGACCGAGAACGCCCCCGAGGGCAAGCGCGGCGTGTTCGGTTCGATGCCGCAGCTCGGCGCCCCGATCGGCTTCCTGCTCGCCAACGGCCTGTTCATCATCATCAACGCCGCGCTGCCCGCCGGCGCCGACGGCACCCCCAACGCCGACTTCCAGGCGTGGGGCTGGCGGATCCCGTTCCTGGTCTCGTCGGTGTTCGTCCTGATCGGGCTCTACGTGCGATTCCGTCTGGTCGAGTCCACGGTGTTCCGCGGCGTGCAGGACTCCGGTTCGGTCGCGAAGGTGCCGCTCGGCCGGGTGTTCCGCACCTCGTGGCGCGCGGTCGTCGTCGGCACCTTCGGCATGGTCGCCACCTACGTGCTCTTCTACTTCATGACGACCTTCACGCTGAGCTACGGCACCACCGGCACCGTCGCCTCGAAGCTCGTCCCGCAGATCGGCCTCGGCTACTCCCGCGGCGAGTTCCTGTCGCTGCTCATGATCGGCGTCGTGTTCTTCGGCATCTGCACCCCCATCGCCGGCATGCTCGCCGACCGGTTCGGACGTCGGCGCACCCTCATCCCGACCACCATCGGCATCGCGCTGTTCGGCCTGACGTTCCAGTTCTGGTTCGCGGCGGCGCACGGACCGATCACCGTCGTCACGTTCCTCATCGTCGGCCTGTCGCTGATGGGGCTCACGTTCGGTCCGATGGGCGCCCTGCTGCCGGAGCTGTTCCCGACCAACGTCCGGTACACCGGCTCCGCCCTGGCGTACAACGTCGCGTCGATCCTCGGCGCCTCGCTCGCACCGTCGATCGCCCTGAAGCTGTGGCAGCCGGACGGCAACATCTTCCTCGTCGGCCTCTACCTGACCATCGCGGCGGTCGTGACACTGGTCGCGCTGTTCCTCGTCCGCGAGACCCGTGGCAGCGACCTCGAGGACGCCGCCGACGACCAGCCGCTCCCGGAGCGCGTGGCTCGGTAGCGACGACCGCGCCGGCGCGCGCACCCGACGGACGGGAGGCTCCCCCACGGACCGGTGGGGAGCCTCCCGTCCGTCTGTCGGTCCTGCAGTGAGAGAATCCATGCACGATGAGCAACTTGTTCGCACGCCCGAAGAAGACCGACGGTCCCCGCGCCACCTTCGGCCGGCTGCTGTCCTACCTGTTCGAGAACAAGCCGGCGATGGTCGTCATCATCGTGCTGAGCATCCTCGGAGCCGGGGCGTCCCTGGCGCAGCCGCTGCTCGTCAACCAGGTCGTCACCGCCGTCCAGCAGGGCACCGGCATGTCGACGCTCGTGTGGATCCTCGTCGTCCTGGTGCTCGTCGCCGGCGTCCTCAACGGTGTGCAGCACTTCCTGCTGCAGCGAGCGGGCGAGGGCGTCGTGCTCTCCACCCGACGCAAGCTCATCGCGCGGATCCTCAACCTGCCGATCTCGGAGTTCGACGTCCGCCGCACCGGTGACCTGGTGTCCCGCGTCGGCAGTGACACGACGCTCCTCCGGGCCGTCCTGACGCAGGGACTCATCGAGTCGATCGGCGGCGCGCTCACCTTCACCGGTGCCGTGATCGCGATGGCGGTCATCGACCCGCTGCTCCTCGTCGTGGTGATCGTCATCGTGATCGTCGCCGTGGTCGTCGTCGGCGGGCTCAGCCGGCGCATCCGGGTCGCCTCGAAGGCCGCGCAGGAGAAGGTCGGCGACCTCACCGCCGCCGTCGAACGCGGCATCGGCGCCGTCCGCACCATCCGTGCCGCGGGTGCCACCGCGCGCGAGGTCAGCGAGGTCGACCAGCACGCGACCGAGGCGTACCAGCGCGGCCTCGTCATCGCCCGGATGTCGGCGTTCGTCGTGCCGGTCGCGAGCATCGTCATGCAGGTAGCGTTCATCGCCGTGCTCGGCATCGGCGGTGCGCAGGTTGCGGCGGGCACGATCACCATCGCGACCCTCATCACGTTCATCCTGCTGCTCTTCATGATGATCATGCCGCTCGGTCAGGCGCTCGGCGCGGTCGTCGCCGTGGCGCAGGCACTCGGCGCGCTCGGACGCATCGAAGAGGTCCTGCACCTGCCGACCGAAGACCAGGACGACGCCGCCGTCCGGCCGGCCGCGGCGATCGCGACCGGCGACGCCATCACGTTCGAGCACGTCACCTTCCGGTACGCAGCAGCCCCGGACGCCGCGGGCGCGGACGGCGCGCGGGCGTCCGGTGCGGATGCGGGTGCCGGTGCCGGTGCGGGAGCTCTGGCCCTCGGGGCCGGTGACGACCCGGCCGTGCTGCACGACGTGTCGTTCAGCGTCCCCCGCGGCGGTCGGGTCGCCCTGGTCGGACCGTCCGGTGCCGGCAAGTCGACCACGCTGGCGCTCATCGAACGCTTCTACGACCCGACCGAGGGTGTCATCCGACTCGGTGGTCTGGACGTCCGGGGCCTCGACCGCGGCGAGCTGCGGGCGCAGATCGGGTACGTCGAGCAGGACGCCCCGGTGCTCGCCGGCACGATCCGGGCGAACCTGCTGCTCGGCTCACCGGACGCGTCGGAGTCCGAGTGCGTCCGGGTGCTCGAAGCCGTGAACCTGGGCGACGTGCTGCACCGCGACCCCCGGGGCCTCGACGCGCAGGTCGGCGAGGACGGCGTGATGCTCTCGGGCGGTGAACGGCAGCGCCTGGCCATCGCGCGGGCCCTGCTCGCCGCTCCCCCGATCCTCCTGCTCGACGAGTCGACGTCCTCGCTCGACGGCGTGAACGAACAGAAGATGCGCCTGGCGATCGACGCGGTCGCCGAGGACCGCACGCTGCTCGTCATCGCCCACCGGCTGTCCACCGTGGTGGACTCGGACGTCATCGTCGTGCTCGAGCACGGCCGCGTCGTCGGTGTCGGCACCCACTCCGAGCTCGTGCAGAGCACCCCGCTCTACCGGGACCTGGCGAAGCACCAGCTCCTCGTTTGAGGCCCTCCCCGGGGTCAGGCGGCGAAGGGGTCCGGCGTCAGGACGTAGACGGTCTCGAGGTACTCCTCGAGGCCCTCGTGCGACCCCTCACGGCCGAGCCCGGAGGCCTTCACGCCGCCGAACGGGAACGCCGCGTTCGACACGACGCCCGTGTTCCACCCGAGCATCCCCGTCTCCAGGCGCTCGGCCAGGCGCTGCCCCCGGCGCATGTCCTCGGTGAACGCGTAGGCGACCAGGCCGTACTCGGTGTCGTTCGCGAGGCGGATGCCCTCTTCCTCGGTCGCGAAGCGCGTGATCGACACCACCGGGCCGAAGATCTCGGTCGTCAGGATGTCGGAGCCGGGCTGCACGTCGTCCAGCAGCGTCGGCGCGTAGTAGGTGCCCTCGCGTTCGACCCGCTCGCCGCCGGAGACCAGACGGGCGCCCCGCTCGACCGCGTCGTCGACGAGCCCCGCGGCCTTGTCGACCGCGCGGGAGTCGATGAGCGGCCCGATGTCCGTGCCCTCCTCGGTGCCCCGGCCGATCCGCAGCGCGTCGATCCGCTCGGCGAGCGCCGCCGTGAACGCGTCCGCGATGCCCTCCTGCACGAAGAAGCGGTTCGCCGCCGTGCAGGCCTCGCCGACGTTCCGGAACTTCGCCTGCATGGCCGCGTCCACCGCCCGGTCGAGGTCGGCGTCGTCGAACACCAGCAGCGGGGCGTTGCCGCCGAGCTCCATGCTCGTCTTCAGCACGTTGTCCGCCGCCTGCTTGAGCAGCGCCGAACCGACCGGGGTCGAGCCGGTGAACGTGAGCTTCCGGAGCCGTCGGTCCGCGATCACCGGTGTGGAGAGGGCCTTCGCGTCGGAGGCCGGCACCACGTTGAGCACACCGTCCGGCAGCCCGGCACGGCGGAACAGCTCGACCAGGTACAGCGTCGTCAGCGGGGTGAGGTCGGCGGGCTTCAGGACGACCGTGCACCCGGCGGCCAGGGCCGGTGCGATCTTCCGGGTCGCCATCGCGAGCGGGAAGTTCCACGGCGTGATCGCGTACACCGGACCGACCGGGCGCTTGAGGACGATGCCGCGACCGGTGCCCTCGGGGTTCGTGCGGTAGTCGCCGCCGATGCGTACGGCCTCCTCCGAGAACCAGCGGAGGAACTCGGCGCCGTAGACGACCTCGCCGCGGGACTCCGCCAGCGGCTTGCCCATCTCGAGCGTCATGATCGCGGCGATGTCGTCCGCGTGCTCGTGCACGAGGTCGAAGGTCCGCCGGAGCAGGTCGGAGCGACGCCGCGGTGCGGTCGCGGCCCAGTCCTGCTGCGCGGCGACGGCGGCGTCCAGGGCGGCGATGCCGTCCTCCGGGGTGGCGTCCGCGACGCTCGCGAGCACCGCGCCGGTGGACGGGTCACGCACGTCGAAGGTCGCGCCGCCGCTGGCCGGTCGCCAGGAGCCGCCGATGAACAGGCCGGTGGGGACGTCGGCGACGCTGACGTGCGCGTCCCCGACCGTGGTGCTGGTGGCTGCGGTGTCCGTCGTGCTGGTGGCGGTGTTGCTGGTGGTGGTCTGGTCGGTCACAGGACCGCTCCTCCCGGGCGCTGACGCCCCTCGTCCATGTCGCTGTGCCCGGTGTGTCCGCCCTCGTCGCGGACCTCCTCGAGCGCAGCCTCGCTGCTGGCCGGGTCGATGCCCACCACGAGGTCCTCGTACACGAAGACGTCGAGGCCCGCGTGCACCCCGTCGAGCGCGGACGCCCGGACGCAGTGGTCGGTGGCGATGCCCACGATGTCGACGGCGTGCACGTCGCGGTCGAAGAAGACGTCGACGAGGTCCGCCCCCGCTTCCGTCGTGCCCTCGAACGCCGAGTACGCCGGCTCGCCCTGGCCCTTGCGGACGTGGACGTCGACGAACGACAGGTCGAGTGCCGGGTGGTACTCGGCCCCCGGCGTGTCGACGACACAGTGCGCCGGCCACGTCGTCCGGAAGTCCGGGCCGTCGGCGCCGTCCGAACTGTCGGTCACGGCGAAGTGTCCACCGTTGTCGCCGGTGGCGTCGTGCCAGTCGCGGGAGGCGACCACGAGGTCGTACTCGTCGGCGTGCCGGCGGAGGAACGCGGTGATGCGCTCGGCGAGTACCGCTCCCCCGTCGACCGCGAGCGCGCCGCCCTCGGTGAAGTCGTTCTGGACGTCGGTGATGAGCAGTGCCCTGGCCATGCCTCCATCCAACACCCGTCGGGTCAGGAGCCGGTGAGCGAGCCTCCGCACCGGTAGACCGCGGCCGTGACGGTGTCGAGTGCCGGCAGCGCGGCGGCCCGCGGCGACCCGATGGCGTAGAACGCGAAGGTCAGCTTCGTGCCGTCGGCAGCGTCGATGTAGCCGCCGAGGGTGTTCGCGCTGTCGATCCACCCGGTCTTCGCGTGCACCTTGCCACGGGCGACCGCGTTCGCCCCGGTGAACCGGCTCGACAGCGTGCCGGACACCCCGGCGACCGGCAGGACCTGTGCCAGGGTGCCGAGGCCCTTGTCGCCCCGGGTCACGGGCACCATCAGGTGGGCGACGAACGACGGCGACACGGCGTTCGACGCGCTCTCACCGGAGCCGTCGACGATCCGGATGCCGGACGGGTCGACGCCGTACCCGCGGAGGGCGTTGCTGTAGACACTGGTCAGCGAGGCCGCGGTCCCACCGGCGCCAGCCTGCTTCGACGAGACGCGGGCGAGCATCTCGGCGAGGGTGTTGTCCGAGTTCGGGATCATCTGCCCGATCAGCGTCGACACCGGCTGCGACTGCACCTGGGCGATGGTGTTCTGCGAGGTCGTCGCCCGCTGCGTCACCTGGGCGGTGGCGGCCCCGACGACACCGGCGTCCGCGAGTGCCGCGCGGAAGGCAACGCCAGCCCGGCCGATCGGGTCCTGGGACCGCGGCGAGGTCGCGGCCGCCGGGTTCGCGCGGTCGCCGTCGACCATCAGCGCGGTCACGTTCGGCTGGTACCCGATGGTCCGCTCGCTGATCGGCCAGGACGGGTCCCAGGCATCGGCCGCGCTCCACCAGGTGCCGTCGGCGACGATGGTCGTCACCGGCGTGTTGCCGAGTCGCGCCTTCACCTGCTGCGCGAGCTGCCCGAGGCTCGGGGCCCCCGGGTAGACGGAGCCGCGGCCAGCCGTCAGGGTCGCGTCGCCGTGCCCGACGAGGGCGATGCTGCCGTTCCCCTCGTCGGTCACGGTCGTCGGGATGGTGTGCGCGCCGCCGAGGACCGCCAGGGCGGTCGCGCTCGTCAGGGTCTTCATCACGCTGCCGGTCTGCGCGGGCGTCCCGCCATCACGGGAGAACAGCTCTTCCCCGGTGGCCGCGTTCATCACGTAGCCCTCGAAGCGGCCGAGACCGCTGGCCGAGGCCGCAGCGGCGACCGAGCACGTCCGAGCGGCCGCCTGCGCCGACGCGGTCGGTGTCGGCGTCACTGTCGGCTTCGCGGTCGGTGTGGCCGTCGGGGTCCGCGTCGGCGTCGCGGACGACGTCGGCGTCCGGGTGGCGAGCGGCGCCCGGGAGGCGCTGGCCGACCCCGCAGCGCTCGGCTGGTCCGCGGTCGCCGCGTTCACCGCGACCACCCCGCCGGAGGCGACCGCGAGGACCACCACGAGTCCACCGACCGCCCACGGCACGGGCTTCCGGCGGACGGAGGCGCGCAGGGCAGCCACGGAACGGTGGACGGGGCCGCCGACGGGCGGCTGGGGTGACTGCGGAGACATCCAGGCGATCCTACGAGACGCGGGCCCGAGCCTCCAGGCCCAGGGTCGACAGCGGGCCGTCGTCAGACGGGGTCAACCGTGGCACTCAGTCGACGTCGTCGGCCGGGTAACGGACGCCGACCTGCCGCCGGGCTTCGTCCATCACGGCCATGATCGCGATGGTGTGGTCGAGGTGCGTGCTGCTGTCCGCCGGCACCCCGGCGGTGATCGCCGCTTCGAAGCCGCGGGCCTCGTGGTGGTAGCCGGCCAGTTCCTCGCGCCCGTCGAACTCCTCCACCACCGCGCCGTCGGCGTCGCGGATGCGCCAGGTGGTGGGCGTGCACCAGGTCGGGTCGAGGTCGATGCGCCCCTCGGTGCCGATGATCGACGCACTGTTCGGGCTGCGCAGGTCGAGGGCGAAGTGCACTGTCGACTGGGCACCACCGGGATGCGTCAGGACGATGCCCATCTGCGTGTCGACGCCCTGGTCGCTCAGCGTGCCGGAGGCTGCGACACAGGTCGGCACGCCCAGCACGTCGACCGCGAACGACACCGGGTACACGCCGAGGTCGAGCAGCGCGCCGCCACCCAGCGAGGGGTCGTTGAGTCGGTGCCGCGGGTCCGTCGGCAGCGCCTGGTGGTGCGTCGCCTGCACCAGCCGGGGGGTGCCGATCCGGCCCTCGGCGAGGACCCGGCGCATCATCGCGGTCTGCGGCAGGAAGCGGGTCCACATCGCCTCCATCACGAGGACACCGCGCTCGTGCGCGGCGTCACGCACCCGTCGGGCCTCTCCCGCCGTGATCGTGAACGCCTTCTCGACCAGGACGTGCTTGCCGGCGGCGATCGCGAGCAGGGCGTCCTCGGCGTGTCGGGAGTGCGGCGTCGCCACGTAGACCGCGTCGACCTGGTCGTCCGCCACCAGGGCGGCGTAGTCACCGTGGGCACGCGGGATGCCGTGTTCCTCGGCGAAGGCCCGAGCGGACTCGTCGGTCCGGGAACCGACCGCGGTGAACACCACCCCCGCGGCACGGCAGTCGCGGACGAAGGACCGGGCGATGCCGCCGGTCCCGAGTACTCCCCATCGGATGGCCATGCGTCGTGTCTACCAGCAGCCCCCGCCCCCGTCGTGGCGAGATCGGCGAGCTGTGGACAGATGCGTCCTCCACAGGTCGCACTCCCCACAGGTCGTTCCGTGCGCAGGTCGTTCCGTGCACCGGCCGTCAGGACGCGGAGCGTACCGTGCGGGTCACCAGCCGACACGACTGGAGGCCCGACACCGGAACGCGGGACGGGCCTCCAGTCCGACGCACTGGTGGGCACGCGCGCCGGGGGCGCGCACCGACGCGAGGAGGCGCCGTGACCGGACCGGAACCGTGGTGGACAGGAGCCGTCGTCTACCAGGTGTACCCGCGCAGCTTCGCCGACGGGAACGGCGACGGGGTCGGCGACCTCGCCGGCCTGCGACGCCGCCTGGACCACATCGCCGAGCTCGGCGTGGACGTCGTCTGGCTGTCGCCGGTGTACCGGTCGCCCCAGGCCGACAACGGCTACGACATCGCCGACTACGAGGACATCGACCCGCTGTTCGGCACCATCGACGAGTTCGACGCGCTGTTGGTCGAGGTGCACCAGCGCGGCATGAAGCTCGTCATGGACCTCGTCGTCAACCACTCCAGCGACCAGCACCCCTGGTTCCGCGCCGCCCGGCAGTCCCGCACCTGCCCGAAGCACGACTGGTACATCTGGCGCGACCCGGTCGACGGCCACGAGCCGAACAACTGGCGTGCCGCGTTCGGTGGCCCGGCCTGGTCGTGGGACCCCGGCACCGGTCAGTACTACCTGCACATGTTCACGCCCCAGCAGCCGGACCTGAACTGGGAGAACCCGGACCTCCGCGCCGCCGTGTACGACATGATGAACCGCTGGCTGGACCGCGGTGTCGACGGGTTCCGGATGGACGTCATCAACCACATCGCCAAGGACGACGACGCCCTCTCCGGCGACAGCGACGCGTACGTCATGCAACCGCGCATCCACGAGCACCTGCAGGAGATGCACGAACGCGTCTTCGCCGGTCGGGAGGCCCTGCTCACCGTCGGCGAGATGCCCGGTGTCACCGTGGAGGACGCCGCGCTCTTCACCGACCCGGAACGCCACGAGCTCGACATGGTGTTCCAGTTCGAGCACGTCGGACTCGACCACACACCCTCGTCGAAGTTCACCCGGCAGGAGACCGACCTGCCGGCGCTCAAGCGCTCGCTCGCGCGGTGGCAGACCGGGCTCGAGGACCGCGGGTGGAACTCGCTCTACCTGTCGAACCACGACCAGCCGCGGCCGGTGTCCCGGTTCGGCGCCGGGCTGTCCGACCCCTTCGCCTTCCGCTACGAGTCGGCGACGCTGCTCGCCACCGTGCTGCACCTGCACCGCGGCACCCCGTACGTCTACCAGGGCGACGAGATCGGCATGATGAACGCCGGCTTCACCAGCCTCGACGAGTACCGGGACATCGAGTCGCTGAACTGGTTCCGCGGTGCCGTCGGCGGCGGGATGCCCGAGTCCGAAGCGATCGAGGCCCTCGCCTTCCGCAGCCGCGACAACGCCCGCACGCCCATCCCCTGGGACGACAGCGAGCCCGCCGGCGGGTTCTCCGCCGTCGAACCGTGGATCGGCATGGGGCAGGGCTGGCCGCAGGTCACCGTCGCGGGTGACCGGGCCGCCGGGGACCGCTCGGTCTACGAGCACCACCGACGGCTCATCGACCTGCGGCACCGCTCCCGCACCGTGCGGCTCGGGACCTTCGCGCTGCTCGAGCCCGAGCACCCGGCGCTGTGGGCGTTCACGCGGGCGCTCCCCGACGCGGACGAGGCACCGCTCGTCGTGGTCGCGAACCTGTCGGCGTCGGACCTGGAGCTGCCGGAGTCGGTCGGGAGGCGCGTGGGGGCGTTGGTGCTGGGGAACCTCGGCGACGCGCCGGTCGCCGGGCGGCTGCGTCCGTGGGAGGCGCGCGTGCACGAGTGCCGGTGACGGGCCTCCCGGGGTGGGACGCGTGATCGTCGGCGTGCGTGCGTGTCCTGCTCGGCTCGGCTCTGGCCCGGCCCGGCCCGGCCCGGCTCCGGCCCGGTAACGGAGAAGCCCCTCGCTCCGGCAGGAACGAGGGGGTTTCGGAGCCGCCTGTCGGAATCGAACCGACGACCTATTCATTACGAGTGAATCGCTCTACCGACTGAGCTAAGGCGGCGGACGCTCCGGAGATCCGGAGCGGCACGAGAAATCACTGTACAGGATCAGACGAGGGAGCGCGAAACGAGCGCGCCGAGATCGGCGAAGGACCGCGCGAGTTCGTCGACGAGGTGCGCGTCCGCATCCCCCTCGGACCACTCCCACCAGGCGTGCCGCAGTGCGGCCATGCCCACGAGCGACGCCAGCCGGGCACGGCGACGGACCTCGTCGTCTGCCGGCGTCATGGGCACGCTGCTCTCGGCCGGGAGGCCGTCCTCGCGCCGCAGCCGTCGCTCGACGACCGACTGGACAGCGGCCTGGAACTCCTTCATCGACGCCATCCGCTGGCTGAAGAGCTCCGGGTTCGCGCGGAGGACCTGCTGCCGCTCGCCGATCAGCCCACGCTCGTCGATGAGTTCGTGTGCCGAGTGCACGAGCAGGGCGCCGAGGTCGGCGAGCAACTCCCCCGACGGGCCGCCGGCGACGAAGGTCTCGACGTCCTCGCCCTGGGGCAGGGTCGGGTCGTCGCCGAGGATCGCCTGCTCCTTGCTCGGGAAGTAGTTGAAGAACGTGCGCGGCGAGACGTCCGCGCGACGGGAGACCTCGTCCACCGTGACCGCCGAGAGCCCGTGCTCGATCGCGATGCTGAGCGCGGCCTGCTGGATCGCCAGGCGGGTGGCGCGGCGCTTCCGTTCGCGGAGGCCCGGTGCGGCGTCGGTCATGGGGCGATCCTCCCACGTCGACCATCGCGCCCAGCATGAGAACCCTGTCGGGATCCCCAGGCTGCGTCGAGGTCCCGTCCGCTCATGTGCCGGTCCTCAGCGGACCGCGCGGGCGACCGTGACGAGCAGCGCCTCGAGGGCCAGGAGCGCTGCCACGTTCGCGCCGATCCGCTGCCGGGCCGTCGCGATGGCATCGAGTACCTCGAGCGCCGCCGCGGGCGGGACCGACGGCAGAGCCCGCTCGAGCTCGTGTCGGATCGCCAGGTTCACCGGCTCGGTCGGCGCACCGAGTCCGAGCAACAGCAGGTCGCGGTACAGCGAGGACACGTCGACCAGGATGCGGTCCAGGCCGTCGCGGAGGCTGCGGGTCGCGCGACGCTTCTGGTCCTCCTCGAGCACGCGGAGCTGCGAGCGGAGGGCCGGGGGGACGGTGCCGCCCGGCTGCACGCCGAGGGACCGGAGGGCGGCGTCGCGCTCCTCGGCGTCACGTTCGAGGGTGATCGCCTTCGCGTCCTCGTCCGCCACGGCCAGCAACGCGGCCGCGGCGTTCACGGCGTCGCCCACGCTGCGGATCGCGAGGACCGTGGTCAGTGTCCGTCGACGACGGTCGCGGGCGTCCTCGCTCGTGGCCAGGCGCTGCGCCATGCCGATGTGGCTCTGGGCCTGACGGGCGGCATCGGTCGCGAGGACGCGGTCCACACCGGTCCGCGCCACGATCAGGTCGGCGACCGACTCGATGCCCGGCACCCGCAGTCGGACCGAACGCACGCGCGACCGGATCGTCGGCAGCAGGTCGGCCTCACTCGGGGCGCACAGGATCCACACGGTGCGCTCCGGCGGTTCCTCGAGCGCCTTGAGCAGCAGGTTCGAGGTCCGTTCGGTCATCCGGTCGGCGTCCTCGACGATGAGCACGCGGTACCGGCCCACCGAGGGCGAGAAGTGCGACGAGGTCACCAGCTGCCGGATCTCGTCGATCGTGATGATGACGCGCTGGGTCGTCAGCCGGGCGACGTCGGGGTGCGTACCAGCGCTGATCAGCCGGAGCGTGTGGTCGTCGTCCGGGCCGTTGCCGACCAGGGCGGCGGCGAAGGCCGCGGCGACGTTGGAGCGGCCCGAGCCGGGCGGGCCGGTGATCAACCACGAGTGGGTCATGCCCCCCGAGCCGTCGGTCGACTCGGCGGCACTCCGCAGCGCCGCGACGGACTCTTCCTGCCCGGTCAGGCCCTCCCACACACTCACGGGGCGATCCTCGCAGGATCCACCGACGGGGCGGACCGTCGACCGGCGGACGGCCGCGTCGCTGCGTCGTGCGGCATCACGCAGCGCCGATCAGCGCGGCGACGGCCGTTCGGATGCGCTCCTGCACCAGGTCGGCCGACTCGGCGGCGTCGACGACCAGGAACCGGTGCGGCTCGGCACGGGCCATGTCGAGGAACGCCTGCCGGACGGTCTCGTGGAAGGTGGCCGCCTCGGACTCGAGGCGATCGAACACGTCACCGCGAGCGGCGGCGACACGTTCGCGCCCGATGCTGACGTCGAGGTCGAGCAGCACCGTGAGGTCCGGCGTCATGCCGTCGGCTGCCCAGTCCGACACCGAACGGATCTGGTCGGCGCCGAGGTCGCGCGCCACGCCCTGGTACGCCACGGACGAGTCGATGTACCGGTCCTGCAGGACGACGTCACCGCGGGCCACGGCCGGACGGACGACCGTCTCGACGTGGTGTGCGCGGTCGGCGGCGTAGAGCAGGGCCTCGGCACGGGGCGTCACGTGGCCGCGGTCGTGCAGGACGATCTCGCGGATGCGCTGCCCGAGGTCAGTGCCACCGGGTTCCCGGGTCCGGACGACCCGCCGACCGTGCGCCCCGAGCCACTGCTCGAGACGCTCGGCCTGCGTGGTCTTGCCTGCGCCGTCACCGCCCTCGAGGGTGATGAACCAGCCGCGGTCGGCGCCGTCCGTCGTCACTTCTTCTTCGCGGGGGCGCGACGGGCCGGGGCCTTCTTCTTGACCGGGCCCTTGGCGCGCTTGTCGGCGAGCAGTTGGACGGCTCGCTCGAAGTCGACCGTCTCGACCTCTTCACCGCGCGGGATCGTGGCGTTCGTCTCACCGTCGGTGACGTACGGGCCGAAGCGGCCGTCCTTCACCTTGATCGGCTTGCCGGACACCGGGTCCGCGTCGAACTCCTTGAGCGCAGCGCTGGCGGCACGCTTGGCGCCGTACTTCGGCTGCGCGAACAGTTCCAGGGCCCCGGGCAGGTCCACGTCGAAGATGGCGTCCTCGCTCGGGAGGGTCCGGGTGTCCGTGCCCTTCTTGAGGTACGGCCCGTACCGCCCGTTCTGCGCGGTGATCTCGTCGCCGGACTCCGGGTCCTTCCCGACGGTGCGCGGGAGGTCCAGGAGCTTCAGCGCGGTCTCGAGGTCGACCGAACCCGGGTCCATCGACTTGAAGAGGGACGCGGTGCGCTCCTTCGGCGCGGCGGCCTTCTTGGCCGTCGTCTTCTTGGCGGGCGCCTTCTTCGCAGCCGCGGTCTTGCTCGCGGCCGTCTTGGTGGTGGTCTTCGTGTCGGCTGCCGCTGCTGCCGGCTCGGGTTCGGCCGCCAGGACCTCTCCCGTGGCCGGGTCGACGGTCGGCTCGGGCTCGGGGGTGCGCTCGGTCACGTACGGACCGAAGCGGCCGTCCTTCGCCAGGACCTCTTTGCCCGTCTCCGGGTTGATGCCGACCACGCGGTCGCTGACGACCGGGGCCTCGACCAGTTCGCGGGCCTTGTCGAGGGTGAGCTCGTCCGGCGCGATGTCCTCGGGCACGTTGACGCGGCGCGGCTTCTCCGGGTCGTCGCTCGGGGTCTCGATGTAGGGGCCGTACCGACCGATGCGGAGGGTCAGGCCCGGCGCGAGTTCGACCGAGTTGATCTCGCGGGCGTCGATCTCGCCGAGGTTGTCGATGACCGTGCGGAGACCGCGCTGGTCACCGCCACCGAAGTAGAACTCCTTGAGCCAGTCGACGCGGTCTTCCTCGCCGTTGGCGATCCGGTCGAGGTCGTTCTCCATCTCGGCGGTGAAGTCGTACTGCACCAGGTCGCCGAAGTAGTCCTCGAGCAGGCGGACGACGCTGAACGCGATCCAGTTCGGCACCAGGGCGGTACCGCGCTGCGTCACGTACCCACGGTCCATGATCGTGGAGAGGATCGCGGCGTAGGTCGACGGGCGTCCGATGCCGAGCTCTTCGAGCGTCTTCACCAGGCTGGCCTCGGTGTAGCGCGGCGGAGCGGAGGTGTCGTGTCCCTTGGCAGCGACGTCCGAGACGCCCAGGTGGTCACCCTCGGCCATCTGCGGCAGCTTCGCGTCGTCGGCGGAGTCGCTGGAGGCGCGTTCTTCGTCCCGACCCTCTTCGTAGGCGTTGAGGAAGCCGCGGAAGGTGATGACGGTGCCGGAGGCGGTGAACTCGACGTCGGTGCCGTTCGCGGTGCTCGCGAGACCCTCGACCGGTTCGGTCGACGCGATGCCGAGCACGACCGACGCGGTCGAACCCTTCGCGTCGGCCATCTGCGACGCGACGGTGCGCTTCCAGATGAGGTCGTAGAGACGGAGGTCGTTGCCCCGGAGGACACCCTCCATCTGCGACGGCGTCTTGAACGTGTCACCGGCGGGGCGGATGGCCTCGTGGGCCTCCTGCGCGTTCTTGCTCTTTCCGGCGTAGGAACGGGGCTTGGCCGGGATCGAGTCCGCTCCGTAGAGCGTGGTCGCCTGCTTCCGAGCCGCGGAGATCGCCTGCTGCGACAGCGACGCGGAGTCGGTACGCATGTAGGTGATGTGGCCGTTCTCGTACAGCGACTGCGCGACGCTCATCGTCTGGCGAGCCGAGAAGCGGAGCTTGCGCGCCGCTTCCTGCTGCAGCGTCGACGTGGTGAACGGAGCGGCCGGTCGCCGCGTGTACGGCTTCGACTCGACGCTGCGGACGACGGCGTCGCCGGCCCGGTCGAGGACCGCGGAGAGCGAGCTGGCCGAACCCTCGTCGAGACGGACGACGTCGGACGTGGTCTGGCCCTGGTCGTCGAAGTCACGACCGGAGGCGACGCGCTTGCCGTGGATCCGGGCGAGGCGAGCCGTGAAGCCGCCCTGCTCGGGCTTCTCGAAGCGGGCCGTCAGGTCCCAGTAGTTGGCGGAGACGAACGCGAGACGCTCGCGCTCCCGGTCGACGACCAGGCGGGTGGCGGCGGACTGCACACGACCGGCGGAGAGCCCGGGCCCGACCTTGCGCCAGAGCACCGGCGAGACCTCGTACCCGTAGAGACGGTCGAGGATGCGGCGGGTCTCCTGGGCGTCGACCAGCGCGGTGTCGAGTTCACGCGTGGCTTCCTGGGCGCGCTGGATCGCTTCCTTGGTGATCTCGTGGAACACCATGCGCTTCACGGGCACCTTGGGCTTCAGCACCTGGAGCAGGTGCCACGCGATGGCCTCGCCTTCGCGGTCTTCATCTGTTGCGAGGTAGAGCTCGTCGGCGTCCTTCAGGGCGCGCTTGAGGTCGGCGACGGTCTTCTTCTTCGCATCGGAGACGACGTAGTACGGCTCGAAGCCGTTGTCGACGTCGACCGAGAACTTGCCGAGGGAGCCCTTCTTGAGCTCGGCCGGGAGGTTCTTGGGCTCGACGAGGTCACGGATGTGTCCGACGGAGGCCTGGACCTCGTATCCGTCGCCGAGGTATTGCGCGATCGTCTTCGCCTTCGCGGGGCTCTCGACGATCACGAGCTTCTTCGTGCCTGGCACGTGTCTCCTTGATCGATGGTGCTGATCGGCCGACGGACGTCGTGGAAGCGTCCGGGTCGACCGGGAATTCGGTGACCGGCGGGCCGACAGGCACACCATACACACTCCGGTGGGGATGGCCGGTGGAGCCGGAGCCGGTCCGCCACACCTGACCGGACCGCTCGGACTGCCGTCGGCGCGTCGCCGATCACGGCCGCGGGCCGGCGACGGCGACCGCGTGTGCGGACAGCGGACCGGTGCCGACGGACACCTCGACGCGGGCGCGTGCGCCGCCGACACCGCAGCCGACGAGGACGGCTGCGTTGACCCGAGCGAGTCGTGCAGCGGCGACGCAGGGTGGGTCCGTCACGAGGCCGACGGTCGCTGCCGCCGCGGCGAGCGCTGCCGCGTCGGCTGCGCCTCGGGCACGCGCGGCCGCGACCCGGTGGCCGGCGGCACCGAGCAACGAGGCCGTCAGGATGCTGGTCGTGGCCAGGACCGCCACGAGCACGACCGTCGCGGAACCACGCTCACCGACCGGCCGCATCGGCTTCGTCCGCCGCGCAGCTGTCCCCCTGCAGGACGATGCCCGAGAAGGGCCCTGTCCCGGCGGGACGCCCGGCGTGGACGCAGACGAGACCGGCAGCGTGCTCGACCCGGACGGACTCGGCGTCCGCCTGGTCGAGCGCCTGCCGAGCAGCCGGCTCGTCCCCGCGAGCGGTGGCCCGGGCAGCGACGGCAGCGGCGGTCTGCAGCCGCCCCTGCCCGTCGACGGCGAGCACCCCGGCGATCCCGACCGTCAGGAAGACCGCGACGACGGGCAGCGCGAGGGCGAACTCGACCGTGACCGAGCCGCGGTCGCGCCCGGGGCCGCACCTGACGCGCTGTACCGCTCTCATGGAGTCAGTGCCGTTCGGACCAGGTCGGTCAGGATCGCCTGCACCTCTCCGGAGCGCATCACCGCGACGAGCACCCCGGCGAAGGCGACCGCGGCGAGGATGACGACGGCGTACTCCGCCGTGGCGGATCCCCGGTCCTCGGCGATCCTGCTCCGCAGCGCCGTCCAGTGCACCCGATGGTGTTCCCGCATCTCTTCGTTCCTCTCTACTGTGGCGCCGGCCGCTCCGGCGCTCTGGGCGGACCCGGCAACGAGGTGGTCCGTCGTTCCGTGCCCTGGATCCACCTTCGGCGAGGACGACCTCGGGCAGGAGAGCCACGATCCGGTCCGTGCAGAGGTCAGCGCAGTCCGGGAGTTGTGGAGGAGAGGATCCCGAGCACGACGGGCACCACCCCGACGCACACGAACGCCGGCAGCACGCAGACCCCGAGTGGCAGCACCAACCGCACTCCGAGTCGTTCGGCCCGCACCAGGCCCTCGGCAGCGGCGTCAGCGCGTCGGTCGACGGCAGCAGCGCGGAGGAGCCCGGCTGCCGGCACGCCGGCGTGGTCCGCCAGGGCGAGGGTCTCAGCGAGCCGCCGCCTGTCCACCTCGGGCCAGTCGCGATCGCCGTAGACCGCCGCGACCGTCCGGTCCGCGTCGGACCAGGCGCCGCCGCCGGACAGCGCGACGGCCCAGACCTCGAGGAGCAGGCCGGGCGCTCCTCCGGTGTCGGCCGCGGCGGCGAGCAGGTGCCGGCTCCAGCGCACGGCCACGGCCACGAGCAGTGCTGCGACGACGACGCAGGACCACCCGAGCGGCGTCCTGGTGAATACACCGACGGTGTCGACGCCCCATGCCGAGCCGAGCAGCACACCGAAGGCCGGCAGCGCAAGCACCACCCGGGCACTGGCCCGTGGGCCGGCGAGGGCCGTGCGCACCGCTCGTTCCGCCGCCGCCCGGTCACGCAGGGCTCCGGCGAGCGCGCGGAGTGCGGGGACGACGGGCGATCCGGTCCGGGCAGCAACGGCGAGCACGCCGTCGACCTCGGACCCACCGGTGCTGGGCGGCCTCCCGACGGACGACGACCGGCGCGGTCCCGAGCCGGCTCCGGCGCCGGCTCCGAGTTCGGCCACCAGTGCCAGCGCCCGGGGCGGTGGCACCCCGGCTGCCACCAACACCGCGACGCGGTCCACCGCCCGCGCCACGGCGAGCGCATCGTCCGGCGGCGTCACGCTCCGCGGGTCCGTCGATGGGACCCGCCTGCAGAACGAGGCCGCTGGCGCGCCACACCGCCGTGACCGATGTCGGTGTCGGCGTGCGCTCCAGCGGAACCGGCACCACCGCCGGGACCGCCGATGACGCCACGATCGACCCCGCTGCCGTTCCCGCTGGCGGGCAGAGGGCCGACACCGTCGTCGCTGTCACCGTCGAGACGCGCCGGCGCCACCCTGGCGCGGCGTGCCCGCTCCCCGCCGGACACCCCGGCGGGCGAACCAGACCGCCCGCGCCCCTCGAACCCCGTGCTCGCTCCGACCGACACCGCCGCAGGCCCACGCCCGGGCCGGAACCCAGCCCCGGACGCCGACGCCGACACCACCTCGAGCCGCCCCTGCCGGTCCACGCCGAACCGTCCGACCTCGGCGAGCCGCCGGACCCCGTTCCGGCGCTCCACGTGCAGGACGAGGTCGAAGGCACTCGCCGCCTGCCGTGCCAAGGACTCCGGACTGAGCCCGGCGAGCGCCCCGAGCGCCTCGAGCCGCGCCGCGACGTCGCCCACCCCGTTCGCGTGGACCGTCCCCGCTCCCCCGTCGTGCCCGGTGTTCAGCGCCGAGGTGAGCTCGCGGATCTCGGCGCCCCGGCACTCCCCCACGACGATGCGGTCGGGCCGCATCCGCAGCGCTTCGCGGAGCAGCCGTTCCGTCCCGAGCGCACCCGCGCCCTCCGCGTTGGCCTGCCGTGCTTCGAGGGCGACGACGTGCGGGTGGTCGATCCGGAGTTCGGCGACGTCCTCGACCGTGACGATCCGCTCGTCCGTCGGGACCGACCCGAGCATCGCCGCGAGCAGGGTCGTCTTGCCACTGCCAGTCGCCCCGGTGATGAGGACGTTCCGTCGCTCCTGCACGGCCCCGTCGACGACGGCGCGCGGCACGTGCTGGAAGAAGCCGCCGTCGGCGAGCCGGTCGATCGTCGGGAGCGCGTTCTGTGGCAGTCGGATCGAGATGGTGGTGCCGAGGACGCTCACCGGCGCGAGGACCACGTGGACCCGGATGCCGTCGCCGTGACGGACGTCCGCGCACGGTGTGGTCTCGTCGACGTGGCGACCACCGCGGGCCACGAGGGCTCGAGCGAGGTCACGGGTCCGCCGTTCCGAGAGGACCAGGCCGCTGACCGCGGTGAGCGCACCGCCACGGTCGGCCCAGACCCCGCGTCCCCCGAGCACCAGGACGTCGGTGACGCGGTCGTCGGCGACGAGGGGTGCGAGTTCCTCGAAGTCGACGAGCGCGGCGGCCTGACGACGGTGCTCCGGACGTGGGGTGCCGGGGAGGAACGGTGCGCGATGCCGGTGCATGTCGACGACGGTACGGACGGGGCGGGCGCGGCCAGTGCCTCCAGGACGGACCGGTGGAGAACGCAACCACCGGTGGCGAGAGTGCGGGACTTGTACCCCGAACTCGTCGGCCGTACCCCGCCGTCGAGGCCCGGATCCCGAGGATTCCGGGGCTCTCGCCGGTCCGCAATGAGGGGGACACTCGAAGAACGGTCGGTCCAGTCAGTGTGGTTGCAGGAGCACGATGCGTCATCCTGCCGGTGGACCGCTCTGTCCACCGTTCCGCGTACCTGCGCGGATCGAGCAGGTCTGAGCGTGCCTCACGGAGGGCCCGGGAGACGCGGGCACCGCGGGAAAAAGAAGAGGCGGCACCTGTTGGGGGGAACGGGTGCCGCCAGGACACCGGCGGATTGGGGGGAATCTTGGCCGGCGCCACCGGGAACGAGCCCGGCAGGAACAACTGTACCCCAGGAACCGGATCCGACGACACCTCTGACCGGAGAACGCGATCCGGTGCGTGGATCGACCATCCGGCCGTGCGGGACCGGACCCGAGCATCCGCGGTGAGCGAGTTGTCCACAGGCGCCTCGGCGGCGTCGGCGCTCGGAGTAGTCTCCGGAGGCGCCCGGTCATCGACTGCCTCGGTGGTCCGACCGCGCCCCCGGCGGACGAGACGAGAGGACATCGATGACGATTCCGCAGCAGGACCAGACCCGTACCGACCAGACCGGTGCCGGCCAGAACCCGGCCGACCAGAACCAGACCGACCAGACCCCCGGTGACGCCACGACGTTCCCGCCGTCGCCGGAGTTCGTGGCCGACGCGGTGGCAGACCGTGCCCTGCACGACGCCGCCAGCGCGGACCGGGTGGCCTTCTGGGCCGAGCAGTCCCGCGCCCTGCTGGAGTGGCGGACGCCGTTCACGAGCACGCTCGACTGGTCCGCAGCCCCGTTCGCCCGCTGGTTCGCGGACGGTGAGCTGAACGTCGCCGAGAACTGCCTGGACCGGCACGTCCGCGCGGGCAACGGTGACCGCGTCGCGATCCACTTCGAGGGCGCGAACGGCGACACCCGCACCATCACCTACGCGCAGCTGACCGCCGACGTGCAGCGTGCGGCGAACATGCTCGCGGGTCTCGGCGTCACACAGGGCGACCGCGTCGTCGTCTACCTGCCGCTCATCCCGGAGGCCGTGGTCACCATGCTGGCGATCGCTCGCCTCGGTGCGATCCACTCCGTCGTCTTCGGCGGCTTCAGCGCCGAGAGCCTGCGCGCCCGCATCGAGGACGCCGGCGCCAAGGTCGTCGTGACGGCCGACGGCGGCTGGCGCCGCGGCGCCGTCTCGCCGCTCAAGCCCGCGGTCGACGAAGCGCTGCAGGGCGAGGGCACCGAGAGCGTCGAGCACGTGCTGGTGGTCCAGCGCGGCGGCAACGACGTCGAGTGGACCGACCGGGACCGCTGGTGGCACGACGAGTTCGCCGCAGCCGCCCCGGAGCACGAGGCGCAGGCGTTCCCCGCCGAGAACCCCCTCTTCATCCTGTACACGTCCGGCACGACCGGCAAGCCCAAGGGCATCGTGCACACCTCAGGCGGCTACCTGACCCAGGCGGCGTACACGCACAAGAACGTGTTCGACATGCACCCGGAGAAGGACGTCTACTGGTGTACCGCCGACATCGGCTGGATCACCGGGCACACCTACGTCGTCTACGGCCCGCTCGCGAACGGCGTGACACAGGTCCTGTACGAGGGCACCCCCGACGAGCCCAAGCCCGGCCGGTGGTGGGACCTCGTCGACGCGTACGGCGTCACGGTCCTCTACACCGCACCCACCGCCGTGCGCGCGGCGATGAAGGCCGGCCGGCAGATCCCGGAGGCCCGCAGCCTCGAAAGCCTGCGCCTGCTGGGCAGCGTCGGGGAACCGATCAACCCCGAGGCCTGGCAGTGGTACCGGCAGGTCATCGGTCACGACCGGACGCCGATCGTCGACACGTGGTGGCAGACCGAGACCGGCGGCATCATGATCTCGGCCCTGCCCGGCGTGACGAAGCTCAAGCCCGGCGCCGCCCAGACTCCGCTGCCCGGCATCGTCGCTGAGATCGTCGACGACGACGGCAACCGCGTCGGACCGGGTGGCAGCGGCTACCTCACGATCACCGAGCCGTGGCCTGCGATGGCCCGCGGCATCTGGGGTGACCAGGACCGCTTCGTCGAGACGTACTGGTCACGCTTCCCCGGCCGCTACTTCGCCGGCGACGGTGCCCGTCTGGACGGCGAGGGCGACATCTGGGTGCAGGGACGCGTCGACGACGTCATGAACGTCTCCGGGCACCGGTTGTCCACGGCCGAGATCGAGTCGGCACTGGTCGGTCACGAGGGCGTCGCCGAGGCGGCGGTCGTCGGTGCCGCCGACGAGACGACCGGACAAGCGGTGGTCGCGTTCGTGATCCTCACCGCCGACGCCGCGGCGGACGTCGACCGCGTGTCCGCGGCGACCGAACTGCGCAACTGGGTCGGCAAGCGGATCGGCCCGATCGCGAAGCCCCGCCAGGTCGTCATCGTCCCCGAGCTGCCGAAGACGCGCTCGGGCAAGATCATGCGCCGCCTGCTCCGCGACGCCGCCGAGGGCCGACGCATCGGCGACACGACGACGTTGGCCGACCCGACGGTGATGGCGACCATCGCGGAACTGATGTAGACCCGCCGACGGAAGGAGGGCCTCCCGTCCGATCCGGACTGGAGGCCCTCCTCCTCGTTCGCGGACCGGTCACGTCCGCCGGTGGTTCAGTCCGTCAACTCGACGATCAGCTCCACCTCGACGGGGGCGTCGAGCGGGAGCACCGCGACGCCGACGGCGCTGCGGGCGTGGATGCCCGCTTCACCGAAGACGTCGCCGATGAGCTGCGAGGCGCCGTTCGCGACGCCGGGCTGACCTGTGAAGGAGGGGTCCGAGGCGACGAAGACGGTCACCTTGACGACCTTCGCCACCCGGTCGAGCGACCCGGCGACGCTCTGCACGGCGGCGAGGCCGTTCAGTGCGGCCTGCCGCGCCTGCGCGGTCGCGGTCTCGGCGTCGACCGCGGACCCGACCTTGCCGGTGACCGGGAGGGCGCCGTCGACGAAGGGCAGCTGCCCCGCGGTGAAGACGTGCGAGCCCGAGACCACGGCCGGGACGTACGCCGCGACGGGCGCGGCGACGGCCGGGATCGTGAGGCCGAGCTCGTGCAGGCGGTCCTCGATGCTCATGCGTCGGCCTTCGGACGCTTCAGGTAGGCGACCAGGCCGCCCTCGGGGCCGGTGACGACCTGGACCAGTTCCCAGCCCTGGTCACCGAAGTTGTTCAGGATGGCAGTGGTGTTGTGGATGATCAACGGAGTCGTGAGGTATTCCCAGCGGCGCATGCGGTTCCTTGCCAGCCTTTCAGTCCGAGGTGTCGTTTAGGCTGCATCCTATGTCTGCCCAGAAGACGTCTGCCCGTCGGACCAAGCCCGTCTCCGCAGTCGGCGCCTTCATCGGTTTCGTCGGCTTCAGCGCACTCGCCGGTCTGCTCGTCACGATCGGGGTCACCCCGGCCATCGCGGTCGCCGGTGTCACGACGACCTCGACCATCGGGGTGTTCGAGTCCCTGCCCGAGTACATCGAGCTCGGTGACCTGCCCCAGCGCAACGAAGTGCTGGCGTACCAGGGCGGCAAGCCCGTGCACCTGGCGACGGTCTACGACCAGAACCGCCAGGAACTGAAGTACGACCAGATCAGCGACAACCTGAAGAACGCGGCCATCGACGGCGAGGACAAGCGCTTCTGGGACCACGGCGGGGTCGACATGACCTCGCTGGTGCGAGCCGGTGTGGGGACGGTCGCGGGCGGTGGCCTCGGCGACTCCGGCGGTGGCTCGACCCTGACCATGCAGCTGGTCCGCAACATCAAGATGCAGCAGGCCCTCGAGCTCCCGACGCAGGAAGAGCGCCTCAAGGCCTACAACGAGGCGACGAAGGTCTCGGTCTCCCGCAAGCTGGAGGAGATGAAGCTCGCGATCGGGCTCGCGAAGAAGTACTCGAAGAAGGACATCCTCACGGGGTACCTCAACATCGCCTTCTTCGGCGACCAGACCTACGGCGTGCAGGCCGCGGCCCAGCACTACTACGGCAAGAACGCCACGGACCTGACCCCCGCCGAGGGCGCGTCGATCCTGGCCATCGTGCAGTCGCCGAACACCCGCAACCTGTCGGACCCCAAGTTCTACGAGGCCAACGTCGCCCGTCGTGACGTCATCCTCAAGTCGATGTACGCGCAGAAGCACATCGACAAGAAGCAGTTCGACGAGGCCATCGCGTCGAAGCCGGCCGACTACGTGCACCTGACCGACCCGACGCAGGGCTGCAAGGCCGCTGCCGGCAACGGTTCGCAGTTCTTCTGTGACTACGCGGTGCAGATCGTCAAGGAGATGTCACAACTCGGCGCGACGCAGAAGCAGCGTGACGCAGCCTGGCGCAACGGCGGGTACACGATCCAGACCACGCTGAACCTGGACCTCAACAACGCGCAGAAGGACCTGATCAACCAGTACGCCCCGAACACCGAGGCCCGCTTCAAGCTCGGTGGTGTGCTCAACTCGGTCGAGGCCGACACGGGTCGTGTCCTGACGATGGTGCAGAACAAGAACTACAACCAGCTCGCCGCGTGTGGTTCAGAAGGTGCCGACCCCAACGCGTGCGCTCCGGCAACGGACACCGGCCTCAACCTGAGTGTCGACCAGCAGTACGGCGGCGGTGAGGGCTTCCAGACGGGTTCGACCTTCAAGCCGTTCACGCTGCTGAACTGGCTGCAGAACGGCCACGGGCTACAGGAGATCGTGAACGGCACGCCGCGCACCTTCTCGAGCTTCACGCAGTGCAAGACGCCGATCTCCGCTGCGTACCCGGTGCGGAACGACGCTCCTGGTGAGGGCGGGAACATGACGGTCGAGAACGCCACCTACCGCTCGATCAACAACTCCTACGTCCAGATGGCCCAGAAGCTCGACTTCTGCGACATCCGCGACACGGCCGAGAGTCTCGGTGTGCACCTGGCGAAGCCCCGCGCCACCTCGACCGAGTACGCGGACGACATGTCGAAGAAGACGACCACCGACGTCCGCACCAACCCGTCGTTCGTCCTCGGAACGAACTACATCGCGCCGCTGACGATGGCGGCGGCGTACGCCGGCATCGCGAACAAGGGCACGTTCTGCCGACCGATCGCGATCGACAACGTCACGAACGCGGACGGCAAGTCGCTCGGCGGGCAGCCGAAGGAGTGCACGCAGGCCGTCGACCCGGAGGTCACGGCCACCGCGATCTACGCGCTCAAGAAGGTCCTGACCGTCGGGACCGCCGTCGGCGGTCGGACGCCGGACGGGTTCGACGAGTTCGCCAAGACCGGTACCACTGACGAAGCAGACCAGCTCTGGCTCGTCGGCGCCACCACGAAGGTCGCGACGGCAGCGTGGCTCGGCAACATCGAGGGCAAGCAGAGCCTCCGGTTCATGTACGGACCGAACGGCCAGTACGCCAGCTCCCGCACCGGACTGTGGCGTCAAGCACAGACCGTCGTGAACACCCAGTACCCGGGCGGCGAGTTCGAGACCCCGTCCGCGGCGGCCATCCGCGGCAACAGCATCACCGTGCCGAACGTGGCCGGGCAGACCCCCGACGCGGCACGGGCAGCGCTCGCGAACGTCGGGCTGACCTACGTCGACGGCGGAGTGCAGTCCGGCGGCGGAACCGCGGGGACGGTCTCGTCGACGAGCCCGGCAGCCGGACTCCAGCTCTCCAAGGGCTCGAGCGTGACGGTGTACACCACTGACGGATCGCAGGCCTCGGTCCCCGATGTCGGCGGCAAGAAGGTCGACGACGCGAAATCGACCCTGGCGGGCGCCGGGTTCACGAACGTGGCCGTCGCCGGCGACTACGAACGTGGCGACGGCAAGAACGAGTGCACCGTCGCCGCGGTGGCTCCGGGCGCCGGGACGGCCACGGCGAAGACCACCGGGGTGACCCTCAAGCTGTTCGGCAACAAGGACGGCAAGGCGCCGAAGGACTGCCGATGAGCCGCGGCCGCGGTGCCCTCGGCGTCCTGGCCGCGGGTGCCGCGGTCGGAGTCGCCTCAGCAACCTGGGGTGCACTGGTCGAACGCCGCCGCTTCGGCATCCGATGGGAGACGGTCCCCGTCCTGCCCGCGGGTTCGCGTGACGTGACGGTGCTGCATCTCTCCGACATCCACATGGCCCCGTGGCAGGCCGACAAGCAGCAGTGGATCCGCGACCTCAGCCTGGTCGAGCCGGACTTCATCGTGAACACCGGCGACAACCTCGGGCACGAGACCGCCAACGCCGCCGTCGAGTACGCCCTCGAGCCGTTCCGCGGCGTCCCGGGTGCGTTCGTGTACGGCTCGAACGACTTCTTCGCCCCGTCCCCGCGGAACCCGGCGCGCTACCTGTCCGGTCCGAGCACGATGCGGCCCGAGACACCTCCGGCGAAGCTCGACGTCGATCGGCAGACGGCCTTCTTCGAGTCCCTCGGATGGCTCGACCTCAACGACCACGCCCGTGCGATCGAGGTCCGCGGCTCACGCTTCGAGCTCTTCGGTACCTCGGACGCGCACCGCGACTGGGACCGTCTCGACCTGTTGCCGGCCAACGTCGACGAGATGCGCTCCGAGGTCCCCTGGTCCGAGGACGAGACCGGCCCCTCACCCGTCTCCATCGGCGTCACGCATGCGCCCTACCGTCGGGTGCTGGACGCCTTCGTCACGCAGGGCGCCGACGTCGTGTTCGCCGGGCACACCCACGGCGGCCAGGTCGCCGTCCCCGGCATCGGGGCCCTGGTGACGAACTCGGACCTCCCCCGTCGGTACGCCAGCGGACTGCACCAGTGGCAGAACCGGACGCACTGGTCGTGGCTCAACGTCTCCGCCGGCCTCGGCACCTCGATCTACGCCCCGATCCGGTTCGCCGTCCGGCCCGAGGCCGTCGTCGTGACGCTCACCGCCCGAGGCTGAAGCGCACCGGGGTCCGCCCGCTTCGACCCGACGCCGGCCACTCCCCGCCGGCTGCTCCTGCCGCCAGCCTCACCCTGCTGACGGCCAGCTGATCGGCGCGACCCGCCCGGCGCCGCCCGCCGGACGCCTTCTGCTGGCCCCTCGCGCCGTCCTCCCGTCAGCATCACCCTGCTGGCCGCGTTCCGGAAGCGCCTGATGCGGGCCCACCCGGGTGGTCCCGTCGCTCCCGTGTCCCCGGCCCGCCGCCACGGTTCGCCGCGTCGGTCGCCCTGGATGCGGCCGGGAGGCACGACCGTGCCCCGTCTCGTGGCCCCCGCCCGCGACGCGCCCGGCCGACATCGAGTGGTCGTGAGCACCCCCGAACATCGGATAGACTTCTGGGGTTGCTCCGGGAACGGAGTGATCACACCGCGGGGTGTGGCGCAGCTTGGTAGCGCGCGTCGTTCGGGACGACGAGGTCGCAGGTTCAAATCCTGTCACCCCGACAGTTACGGCCCTGGTTCCACTCGGAACCAGGGCCGTTCTGCATTTCCCGGGGCTGTACCGCCGAGGGCTGTCCTGGTGTTCAGATCAGCCGTTTTCGCGCCCAACAGCCGTCTGGGTCTCGGCACAACGAGAACCGGCCCGCGCCAGGGTTTCCCGCGGTGCGAACCGGTTCCGGTAGTGCGTGTCCACGCCGAACCGGCGCAGCGCGAGCCAGGCTGCGTGCCGGGCCGCGCCCAGCAGCAGAGCGCCAGCCGCTCCCCTACGCGACCGCGACGCCCGGGCGGACCAGACGCCCCTCGGCGTGCAGTCCGGCGACGACCTCGAGCGCCTGGTGCCGGTAGCGCGCCTGTGCGGCGCCCGGGGCGACGATGACACCGTCCGCCCCGGTCGACTCGACCAGGTCGTTGATCTTCGCCGCGACTTGCTCGCGCGTGCCGTACGCCTGACGCTCGGTGCGTGCGGCGATGAACCGACGCTCGAGGTCCGAGAACTGGTAGGCCCGCGCCTCGTCCATGGACACCGGCTCGGGCTTGGTGCCCTGACGCATCCGGATGAAGGAGATCATGCCCGGGGCGCTCTGCTCCTCGACCACGGCGGGGTCCTCGTCGGTGACGACCTGCACGCCGATGAGGGCGAGGGGCTCCGACCGGAAGCGGGACGGCCGGAACGACTGGTGGTAGAGCGCCAGTGCCGCTTCGGTGTTGTCCGAGGCGAAGTGGTGGGCGAACGCGAAGGCGATGCCGAGTGCACCGGCGACCTGCGCGCTGTACCCGGAGGAGCCGAGCAGCCAGAACTCGGGCACGTCGCCGTAGCCGGGGACGGCGCGGATCCGGGAGAGCGGGTTCGACTCCTCCATGCCGGTGAAGAACCCGATCAGGTCGGCGAGCTGCTGCGGGAAGTCGTCGACGTCCAGGCGGTCGGTGCGACGCAGCGCCATCGCGGTCGCGCCGTCCGTACCGGGTGCCCGTCCGATGCCGAGGTCGACGCGGTCGCCGTACAGGGCGCGGAGGGTGCCGAACTGCTCGGCGATGACGAGGGGTGCGTGGTTCGGCAGCATCACACCACCGGACCCGATCCGGATGGTGGAGGTCGCGGCTCCGACGGCGCTCAGCAGCACGGCGGGTGCGGACGACGTGATGCCCGGCATGCCGTGGTGCTCGGCGACCCAGATCCGTTCGTAGCCGAGCTGCTCGGCCCGGACGGCCATGTCGATCGAGCCTTGCAGGGCTTCGGTGTTCGACTGGCCGTACTCGCGCGTGGCGAGGTCGAGGACGGAAAGGTGCAGGGGTGCGTCACTCATGTCGGAGCCAACGTGAGCCGCCCCGAGACCATTCCGCGCCTCCAGTCCGGGACGGCGCGTCAGCAGTCCGGGACGGCGCGTCAGCAGTCCGGGACGGCGCGTCAGCGCTCGGCGGCGCCGTCCAGGCGTCCACCGGACTCGGTGAGGTAGCAGTTGGCGCAGAGCGACTCGTACTCGACGTCGGTGCCGTCGATGGCGACCTGTGACCCGTCGAAGACGAACTGGCCGTGGATCTTCCGCGCGTTGAACACCGCTTTGCGTCCGCAGCGGCAGATCGTCTTGAGCTCTTCCAGGGAGTGCGCGACCTCGAGCAACCGCCGGCTGCCGGGGAACGCCTCGGTACGGAAGTCGGTGCGGATGCCGTACGCCAGGACCGGGATCTGGTCGAGGACGGCGATCCGCAGCAGGTCGTCGACCTGCCGGGGGGTGAGGAACTGGGCCTCGTCGACGAGCACGCAGCTGACCGGTCGGACCATCCCGTCCAGGCGGGCGGACTCCGGGTCGGTGGCACCGGCGTCGGCGATGGCGGCACGGACGTCCACGTCGGCGGGCAGCACCACGTCGACGGTCCGGGTCACACCGAGCCGCGAGACGATCTCACGGTCGCCCTTCGTGTCGACGGCGGGCTTCGCGAGCAGGACCCGCTGACCGCGCTCCTCGTAGTTGTAGGCGGCCTGCAGGAGTCCGGTGCTCTTTCCGCTGTTCATCGCGCCGAAGCGGAAGTAGAGCTTCGCCACTACGCGAGGAAACCGTCCTCCGCCGCACGACGGATCAGGTCGGACTTCTTCGACGCCGGGCGACCGACCTTCGCGTACTTCTCGCGGACACGGCGCAGGTAGGTCTTCGCGGTCTCGTACTGCACGTTCATCTGCGCGGCGACCTCGTTGGTGGAGTAGCCGGAGACGTACAGGCGGAGCGCTTCCTCTTCACCGTGGCTGAGCTTGGGCCGCTGGTGGGCGCTCGCGCCGGTGGGCAACGGCCGCCACTCGCGCTGCGCGGGGGTCTCGCGGGCGACGCCCATGACCTCGCGCGCGATGTCCATGACCTCGCGCATCGGCAGGGACTTCGACAGGAACGCGGCCGCGCCGGCGGCGAGCGACCGGTCGCGGGACTCACGCGCGTCGACGCTGGAGAGCACGATGACCTTCGCACCAGCGGCACGGCAGGTGCGCACCCGGGCCTCGATGGAGACGGGCTCCTTGAGCTGGAAGTCGAGGAACACCAGGTCGGTCGGGAAGCTGTCGCTGTGCACCATCTCGAGCCAGGTGTGCGCGGTGAGGGCCAGGTCGAAGTCGAAGGCGTTCACCGCGATCCAGCTCGACAGGCTGTCGAGCAGGACCTCGTGGTCGTCGAGGATGGCCAGGCGCACCCGTCGCGAACCCGGGGTCGGCATCGACGGACCGCCCTCCGCGGGACGGTTCGGGTCAGTGCTGGTCATACGAGAACCTTAATGTCAGTGACGATGGTCGGACGGCGACGTCGGTGTCGGGGAACGTCACGCGGAGCACGGCGAAGTAGGGGTCGAAGGTGCGGTGGATCCCGACGTCGGAGTCCGCGACCACGACGTCGAAGGTCATCCCGACCCGCGGCGTCGTCGAGCCCGCCGCACCGGCCGCTGGCCCGTCCGCACCCAGGCCGGGCGCGAGCGCGCCGACGGGGGCGACCGTGACCCGGACGCCGGCCGGGTCGACCGTCGCGGAGCCGAGCAGCGCCCGGACGAAGGTCCGGACGACGGTCCGCTGGTCCGCGTCCATGGCCGACGCCAGCCCCTCCGGATCGTGGACGGTCGCCGCGGCGTCGCCCGACACCCGGACGGCGTACTCGAGCCAGGTGCGGTCCGCCTCGGCGACCATCGCCTGGCGGATGCCGTCGGCGATCGCGCGTGCTCGAGCACGGTCGGCGTCGGTGATCGAGGCGCGGGTCCGGAGCTCGGCGAAGAACGGTGCGACGTCGCGCGCCAGGATCGTGGACCGGTCCTGCTGGACGCTCGCGGTGATGCCGTCCCGTTCAGCCCGTTCGACGGAGTAGGACCCGGCACGGATCTGTACCCGTTCCGCCAGACCGGCGAAGGTCCGCGCGAACACGGCGGCCGCGGCGGTCAGGACCAGGGTCGGCGCAGCCGCCAGGAACGCGGCCACGGACACCGGAACGCCGGCCGGGTACACCGCGGCGACCGTCCCGGCGGTCACGCCGTTGACAACCGCCAGGACGAGCCCGCCGACGACCAGGTCCACCCACGGACGGTACGGTGCGACCTCGACGATGCCGACAGCGCACAGCAGGACCATGAAGTCGTTGACGAGGGAACGGTCCGGCCCCCACTGCGCCGCCGAACTGGTCACGGTCGCGGCCGCGAGCAACGCGACGTGGGCGACGAACGCCCAGCGCGGGAACGGCGCACGGAACGGACTGGAGGCGCTGATCACCACCACCGCGGAGGCCGCCAGCAGCAGGACGGTCAGGGCACTGACCGTCGGGGCGCCGACGACGTCGCGGTCGAACAGGGACACCAGGCTCGCCCAGAGCACCCCGCCGGCACCGATCGCGACCGCGAGGGGCCGGGAGCCCATCGCACCGAGCGGGTCGTACTGCTGCGCGGTCCGGCGGCCTCCCCCGCGACCGCGGTCCGGCCGGGCGGCGGTCACGAGGCACGCTCCACGTCGTCGTCACCGGCGAGGTGCACGACCGGCGCGGAGCCGATCGTCGCCGCGTACGGGACGCTCATCATCACGCTCGTGCCGGAACCGGGCGACGACCACACCTGGACGTCGCCGCCGACGCGGCCGATGCGTTCGCGGACGGAGTTCCGGAGGCCCATCCGGTCGGCGCCCGTCGCCTGCTCGTCGAATCCGCGCCCGTCGTCGACCACCATCACGGTGCAGGCCGCGCCGTCGTCGAAGACGCTGACCTCGGCGGTGTCGGTGCCGGCGTGCTTGAGGACGTTCGCCAGGCACTGCCCGACGGCTCGGACGACGGCGGTCATGGCCCGCGGGTCCAGGCGCCCGACGGACGACGGGTCGCCCGTCACGGCGACCTGGAGACCCGTGGCCCGCTGCTCGTCGATCATCCGCTCGAACGCGATGACCGCTTCGGACGCGGCGTCAGCCGCATCGGCACCGTCCGACGCGGCGGCGTCCCCTGCGAGCCAGGCCCGGCCGGTGAGCATCGCGACGTCGGACTCCATGGTCCGGGCGAGGTGCTCGTCCATCGGTCCGGCCGGTGCGAGGGCGATGGCGTTGAGGTGGTTCAGGACCGTGTCGTGCAGGATCGCGGCGGCTTCTGCCTCGATGCCGGCGCGGTACGCGGTGACGTGTTCTTCCCGGGCGGACCGCAGCAGTTCGGGTTGGACGCGCTCGGACCGCGCGGTCGACCGGCTGACCGCGACGACGAGCGCGATGACGAAGCCGAGCGTCACCCAGGCGAGCACGAGGGGGTGGTCAGGGCCGCCGGACCGAGCAGCGGCGACGGAGGTCACGACCCTCCCGACGGTGAAGCCGGACACCGACCAGAGGACGACACGGAGGGTGCCACTCCCCGATCCGCCGATGAGGACGAGCGGCACGACGACCAGGGACAGCAGGTAGGAGCTGACCCAGGGGACGTCGGCGAGTTCACGTTGCACGACGGTGGCGAACCACCACGCGCAGATGCCCCCGACGACGAGGAAGGCCGCGCCGGACCGCCAGGTACCGACATGCGTGTGCACGGCGATCATGACGAGCATCGGCACGACGGCCAGGACGGCGCCGAGGACGTGGTCGTTCGGGGCGTCGAGACGGTAGAGGACCAACAGCAGCGCCGCGGCCACGAGGGAGCCGATCGCCGCCGCGTGGAAGGCGCGCACGGTCGACCACGCGTTCACCCGAGGGGCGAGATGCGTGGGGATGCCGAGCACCGGGGCTGTCCTTCCGTGCGGTCGAGGGGTCACGGAGCACCCGGACAACGAGTGCTCTCCACCGCCGACGACCGTTCGGGAGGTCGTTCAGCGGCGGGGGCGCCACCATCGATCCAACCACGATGCACGAGGTGGTGTACCCCGATCAGGTCCTCAGGCGGCAGACCGGACCATGGTACCGGCGACCACCGACCCTCTGCTGTCCCCCGGACACGGGCTCGTGGACCTCCGACGGGTCAGAACAGCCGCGGCCCGCCGGGACCGGATGACGTCCGCCGGACCGGGGTCAACGACGGGGACAGCGACGACGACGGAGCAGCTGCCCGCGCTGGCTGCCGTCCGTTCGTCGGTCGGTACTCGGCCCGGTGCGCGTACGCGGGGTCGGCGCGCTTCAACGGCGACTGGTCGGACGTGCGCGGGACGGCGTCGTCCGAGAAGCCCATCGACCCGGTCGCGGGGTCGACCTGCCCGAGGGACAGCCCGTGCTCGCGGAGGATCGGGCGGACCCGCTCCGCCAGCCACCGCCGGTAGTCCTTCGGCGCGTACGTGTTGTCGAGGTACATCGCCCGGTACCGGCCGACCAGGTCCGGGTGGGTGCGGCCGAGCCACTCGTACCACCACGGCTTGATGCCCGGTTTCAGGTGCAGCGCCGAGTACATCAGGCTCGTGGCGCCCGACGCCGCGGCGCGTCCGACCGCGTCCTGCAGGTGCGCACGGGTGTCGGTGATGTACGGCAGGACCGGCATGAGGAAGACCGAGCAGTCGAGTCCGGCGTCACGGACGGCACGGACGGTCGCCAACCGGGCCGAGGTCGTCGGTGTCCCCGGTTCGACGGACTGCTGCAGGTCGTCGTCGTACACCGCGATCGACATGGCGATGTCCACCGGCACGGACTTCGCCGCTTCGACCAGCAGCGGGATGTCCCGGCGGAGCAGGCTGCCCTTGGTGAGGATGCTGAACGGCGTCCCCGACTCCGCCAGCGCTCGGATGATGCCGGGCATCAGGCGGTAGCGCCCTTCGGCCCGCTGGTACGGATCGGTGTTGGTGCCGAGGGCCACCGGGTGCCGGTCCCAGCTCGGCTTCGCGAGTTCGCGCGTCAAGACGTCCGCCACGTTCGTCTTCACGACGATCTGCTGGTCGAAGTCCGCGCCGCCGTCGAACTCGAGGTAGGTGTGGGTCGGGCGGGCGAAGCAGTACACGCACGCGTGGCTGCACCCCCGGTAGGGGTTGATGGTCATCCCCCAGGTGCCGCCGTCCGCTCCCCCGACCTTGTTCAGCGCCGACTTCGCCAGGACTTCGTGGAACGTCACGCCGGCGAACTCCGGCGTCGTCACACTCCGGACGAACCCGCTGTTCGACTCGAGCCCGGGGAGCATGTCGCTCCGCTCGGCCGTGATCGCCTGTCCGTCCCACCGCATGCACCTATTCGAACACACGTTCGAATGTGGCGCAAGGCGACCGAGGTCAGCGGTGCAGTCCGAGCACTGCCGCGGTGCGGTCGAGCGTGGCGTCCGCCAGCGCGGCGTCGTCGCCCAGGTCCTGCCCGTAGGTCGGCACCATCTCGCGCACCGTCGACTGCCAGCCGTCCCACCGGTCCGGGAAGCACTTGCGGAGCATGCTCAGCATGATCGGCACCGCCGTCGACGCGCCCGGCGAGGCTCCGAGCAGCCCGGCGATCGAGCCGTCCGCTGACGTGATGACCTCGGTCCCGAACTGCAGGACCCCGCCCTTGTCCTTGTCCGGCTTGATGACCTGGACGCGCTGGCCGGCCGTGATCCGGTGCCAGTGCTCCGGCTCGGCAGCGGGCATGAAGTCACGGAGGGCGTCGAACTTGGTCTGCTTGGACGCCAGGAGCTGCCCGACCAGGTACCGGACCAGGTCGAAGTTCGAGAACGCGACGCTGAGCATCGGCCGCAGGTTGTGCGGCCGGATCGAGGCGAACAGGTCGAGGACCGAGCCCTGCTTGAGGAACTTCGGGCTGAACCCGGCGTACGGGCCGAACATCAGCGAGGCGCTGCCGTCGACGATGCGCGTGTCCAGGTGCGGCACGGACATCGGCGGAGCACCGACGCTCGCCTTGCCGTAGACCTTCGCCGAGTGCTTCTGCACGACCTCGGGGTCATCAGTGCGGAGGAACTCGCCGGACACCGGGAACCCGCCGTAGCCGCGGATCTCCGGGATGCCGGACTTCTGCAGCAGCTGCAGGGCGCCACCACCCGCACCGACGAAGACGAAGTCCGCCGCGATGCGCTGCTTGGTGCGACCGACCTCGTTGCGGACGTCGAGCACCCAGCCGTCGGACACCTTCGAGCGGACGATCTTCGTGACGCGGTGCGACGGCTCGAACTCGAGCCCGTCGATCTCGAGCTGGTCGAACAGCTGTCGGGTCAGCGAGCCGAAGTCGACGTCCGAACCGGCCGCCGAGTAGGTCGCCGCGATCGGCTGGTCCTTCTTGCGGCCCGGGATGAGCGCCGGCGCCCACTTGCGGATCTGCTCGGCGTCCTCGCTGTACTCGAGCCCGGCGAAGAGCGGGTGGTCCTTCATTGCGTCGTAGCGGGCGCGCATGTAGGCGACGTTGTCCGCACCCCAGACGAACGAGATGTGCGGCGTCGGGTTGATGAAGCTCTTCGGGTCGGGCAGGGTGCCGTCCTCGACCAGGTGCGACCAGAACTGGCGTGACACCTGGAACTGCTCGTTGACCGTCACGGCCTTCGCGATCTCGACGCGACCGTCCGGCAGCTCCGGCGTGTAGTTCAGCTCGCAGAGTGCGGAGTGGCCCGTCCCGGCGTTGTTCCACGGGTTCGAGGACTCCTGCGCTGCCGAGCCGAGTCGCTCGTACACGCGGATCTTCCAGTCCGGCTCGAGCCGGTGGATGATCGCGGCGAGCGTGGCGCTCATGATCCCTCCCCCGACGAGGACGACATCGATGGGGTCCACCTGCTTCACTGCCACCCGTCGAGCCTACCTCCGTTCCCTGCGCGGCTGCGGATCACCTCGCACCCGATGGTCAATAGCGATCTCACATATCTCATACAGTGTTGGGGTTCCTGGCCCTCCACCGAAAGCACACCATGCGCCGCACCACGACCTTGGCTGGGCTCGTCGCCGTCCCCCTCCTCGCGACCGCCCCGCTCCTCGCCGTCTCCACGTCGGCTTCCGCCCAGACCGTCGTCGACGCGACCACGTCCGACTCGACGGTCACCAGCACGCTCCGCCTCGCCGGCTCGAACGGGTTCGTCGCCGTGGGCACCGTCGACGGCGTCGAGCAGGCTCACACGAACGCCGCCACCGCCGACGCCGTGCTCCACCCGGAGCCGGGCGCCACCGGTCCGCTGGTCATCGGCGATCGGTGCTTCAGCCCGCTCAACGGACCGGGTCTGCCCTACGCGATCGTCATCGACGCCACCGACCCGTCGCGGTGCCTCACCGTGCGCACCGTCGCGGGCGCCGACGGTTCGCTCCGGTTCGTCGCGGACGACGCGCTCTCCCCCGGTAACGGATTGACGCTCGAGCAGACCCCCGGGTCCTCCGCACTCCGTCTCGGCGACGCCGGCTCCGACTTCGACGTCGTCACCCGCGGGGAGTTCACGGCTCCGGAGCTCACCGAGACGACGATCACGGTCGGTTCCGACCTGGCCGGCACCGCGCAGCCCGGTGCCCACGTCGTGGTCGTCCGAGGAACCGACGTGCTCTGCGAAGCGGACGCCGCCGGCGAGGACGCCTCGCAGCCCGGCGCGTGGTCGTGCGCCGCCGACCTGCAGGTCGGCGAGCACGACCTCGAGCTCTACGGCGTCTCGGCGGCGAACCAGCCGGCAGGCCCCCGCGCGGTGCACGTCGTCGTCGCCGACGCCGGCACCGATCCCGGGACGGATCCGGGCACCGACCCAGGCACCGACCCCAGCCCCGAGCCCGGACCCGACCCGGGCACCGACCCGGAGCCCGGCACGGACCCAGCGCCCGGCGTCGATCCCGCCCCCGGCGCCGGATCCCTGCCGGGTACCCCGTCCCCGACCACCGCACCGACGCCGACCAGCAGCCCGACGGCGACGGCGGCACTCCCCGATCGGCTCGCCTACACGGGTGCCGAGGTCGGGACGGCCACTGCCGCCGCGGGCGTGCTCCTCGGCCTGGGTGGTCTCCTGACCGTCCTGCGCCGACGCCTGCGTCGGTCCTGACCCACCGGCACCACGACGGGCGGGAGGCCCGCTACCAGGTGGTGGGCTCCCTCCCGTCCGTCGTGGCGTGCGTCAGGACGCGGCAGCACCGGCCGTGGCGCGGGTCGCGACCACGACCTCGGCTATCTGCACCGCGTTCAGGGCGGCACCCTTCCGCAGGTTGTCGTTGCTCACGAACAGCGCCAGGCCGTGTCCGGCGGGTGCCGACTGGTCGGCGCGGATGCGACCGACGAAGGTCGGGTCCTGCCCGGCCGCCTGCAGCGGGGTCGGCACGTCGGAGAGTTCGACGCCCGGGGCGGACGCGAGCACTTCGGTCGCACGCTCCGGCGAGAGCGGGCGCTCGAACTCGGCGTGCACCGAGATCGAATGGCCGGTGAAGACGGGCACGCGGACGCAGGTGCCGGCGACGAGCAGGTCCGGCAGGTCGAGGATCTTGCGGCTCTCGTTGCGGAGCTTCTGCTCTTCGTCGGTCTCGCCCGAGCCGTCCTCGACGATGCTGCCGGCGAGCGGGACGACGTCGAACGCGATCGGACGGACGTACTTGACCGGCTCGGGGAACGTCACGGCCGAGCCGTCGTGGGTGAGCGCCGCGGTGTCCTGCTCGAGGGCGGCACGCGCCTGCCCGAGCAGTTCCTCGACGCCCGCCAGTCCGCTGCCGGAGACCGCCTGGTAGGTGGTCGCGACGAGGCGACGCAGACCGGACTCGGTGTCGAGTGCCTTGAGGACCGGCATGATCGCCATCG
This sequence comes from Curtobacterium sp. CFBP9011, assembly GCF_034045095.1. NCBI lineage: Bacteria > Bacillati > Actinomycetota > Actinomycetes > Micrococcales > Microbacteriaceae > Curtobacterium > Curtobacterium sp. CFBP9011. Next base: position 296,494 of record NZ_JAXCWN010000003.1, on the reverse strand, counting down.
TCGTGCAGTTCGGGTTCGCGATGATGCCCTTCTCAGCGGCGGCGATCGCGTCCGGGTTCACCTCGCTGACCACGAGCGGGACCTGCGGGTCGAGCCGCCAGGCGCTGGAGTTGTCGATGACGAGCGCGCCGGCGGCGGCGAAGCGGGGCGCCAGCGTACGGGACGCCGACGCACCGGCCGAGAAGAGCGCGATGTCGATGCCGGACGGGTCGGCGGCCTCGGAGTCCTCGACCACGATCTGCTGACCGCGGAACAGCAGGGTCGTCCCCGCGGACCGGGCGCTCGCGAAGAACCGGACCGTGTCCGCCGGGAAGTCGCGCTCCTCGAGCAGACGGCGCATCACGGCACCGACCTGACCGGTGGCGCCGACGACCGCGACGGTGAGCTGGGTGTTGTCGGACTGCATGGTGCTCCTGCTCGGGGTCAGCGGCCGGTGCCGGCGTAGACGACGGCCTCGTTGTCGGCGTCGAGACCGAACGCCTCGTGCACGACGCGCATGGCCTCGTTCAGGGTGTCGGCTCGGGTGACGACCGAGATGCGGATCTCCGACGTCGAGATCATCTCGATGTTGATCGAGGCGTCGTGCAGCGCGCGGAACAGCTGCGCTGAGACGCCGGCGTTCGTGCGCATGCCGGCACCGACCAGCGCGAGCTTGCCGATCTGGTCGTCGTACTGGATGCCCTCGTACCCGATGTCGGACTTCGAGACCTCGAGCGCCGTCAGGACGCTCTGGCCCTGGTCCTTCGGCAGCGTGAACGAGATGTCGGTCCGGCCGGTCGATGCCGCCGAGACGTTCTGCACGATCATGTCGATGTTCGCTCCGGCGCGCGCCACGATCGTGAAGATCTCGGCTGCCTTCCCGGGCTGGTCGGGCACGCCGACGACGGTGATCTTGCCCTCGGAGAGGTCGCCGGCGATGCCGGTGATGATCGGTTCTTCCACGGTTTCCCCCTCGGCAGGGTTGTAGACGATGGTGCCCTCGACGTTGCTGAACGAGGAACGGACGTGCAGGGTGACTCCGTGCCGGCGGGCGTACTCGACGGCGCGGATGTAGAGGACCTTCGCACCGGATGCTGCGAGCTCGAGCATCTCCTCCGTCGTGACCCGGTCGATCTTGCGGGCCTTCGGGACGATGCGGGGGTCGGCGGTGAAGATGCCGTCGACATCGGTGTAGATCTCACAGACGTCGGCGTCGAGCGCGGCGGCCAGGGCGACGGCGGTCGTGTCGGAGCCACCGCGGCCGAGGGTGGTGATCTCCCCCGTGGTGCGGTTGAAGCCCTGGAAGCCGGCGACGATCGCGACGTGCCCGGCGTCGAGTGCTTCCCGCACGCGCTTCGGGGTGACGTCGACGATGCGGGCCTTGCCGTGCTGGGCGTCCGTGAGCATGCCGGCCTGGCTGCCCGTGTACGACGAGGCTTCGACCCCGAGGCTCTTGATCGCCATCGCGAGGAGCGCCATCGAGATCCGCTCGCCCGCGGTGAGGAGCATGTCGAGCTCACGTCCGGCCGGGATCGGCGTGACCTCGTGCGCCAGGTCGACGAGCTCGTCGGTGGTGTCGCCCATCGCGGACACCGCGACCACGACGTCGTTGCCGGCCTTCTTCGTCTCGACGATGCGCTTCGCCACGCGCTTGATGCTCTCGGCATCCGCGACGGACGAACCACCGAACTTCTGCACGATCAAAGCCACGGGCACGCACTCCTGGGGACGGTTCTCCGCGACGTCACGCGGCTCGACAATCGTAGACGGTGTTCCACGGATGTTGCGTCCGAGCGGGTCGGCACGCAACGATCCCGCGTGGACACCCGGACAGGTCGCTCGACCGGCGGCCAGTCCGGATGCGGGTCGGGGTCAGCCGCCGACGACCCGACGACCCTCGAACGCACGGCCGAGGGTGACCTCGTCCGCGTACTCCAGGTCGCCGCCCACCGGCAGCCCCGAGGCCAGACGGGTCGTGCGGATGCCCATCGGGACGAGCAACCGGCTGAGGTAGGTCGCGGTCGCCTCACCCTCGAGGTTCGGGTCCGTGGCGATGATGACCTCGTCCACGGTGCCGTCGGCGAGCCGCACCATGAGCTGCTGGATCCGCAGGTCGTCCGGTCCGACGCCGTCGATCGGGCTGATCGCCCCACCGAGCACGTGGTAGAGCCCCCGGAACTCCCGGGTGCGCTCGATCGCAGCGACGTCCTTGGCCTCTTCGACCACGCAGATCGTCGCCGGCGACCGTCGCGGGTCTCGGCAGATGCTGCACTGCACGTTCTCGGTGACGTTGCCGCAGACCTCGCAGAAACGGACCCGCTCCTTGACGTCCGCCAGGAGCTCGGACAGGCGGGTCGGGTCGAACGACTCGGTCTGCAGGATGTGGAACGCGATCCGCTGCGCCGACTTCGGACCGATGCCGGGCAGCCGCCCGAACTCGTCGATGAGGTCCTGCACGATGCCGTCGTACATCAGATCGTCCCCTCGGTCAGCGACGTCTCCTCGATGAACTGCGCACCGAGGATCTCACGCACGACCGCCTCGCCGTAGCGTCCGGGGACGGGGGCACGACGGGCGCCGGACGGCGCCTGCTGGGCTTGGCGGGACGGCTGCGCCGGGGCGTTCGGCTGCGACGGTGCGCTCTGCTGCGCAGCCGCCGACTTGGCTGGCGCGGGCTGCGACGGGGCACGGCCGGACGGTGCGGAACGGCCGTGACCGGGGTCCGGGAAGGGCGCGCCGTCGTCGAACGGCTCGTCGTCCAGCGGGTAGTCGTCCACCGGGATCCCGTCGGCCGGCACGGGAGGCGCGGCGGACCCGGACGGCGACGCTGCGGTCCTCGATCGGGTCGGCTCCGGCGACTGTGCGGGCGCGGCTGCCTCGGCAGGCGCGGTCGTCTCGGCAGGCGCGGCCGTCTCGGTAGGCGCGGCGCGCTCGGCCGGGGCGATGGTGGCGTCCGAGGGCACGACGCCGAAGGGCGCGCCCCACGCGGGGACGACGTCCTCGGGCACGGCACCGGTCGTCGGGTCCGACGCGGGGATCGTCGCGACGGCCCACTCGGTGACCGGGCCGGAGTCCTGAGCTTCGGGCTGCGCGGGGGCTGATCGCTCGGGAGCTGATCGCTCCGGGGCGGGCCGCTCGGGAGCGGGACGCTCGGGAGCGGACGCTCCCTGCGGGGCGGAGCGCTCCGGCGTGAGGCCTTCCGACGTCTGGCGTTCCGACGTCTGGCGCTCCGGCGCAGACGGCTGCGACGCCGACGCCGGATCGGCCTGCGGCTGGCGCTGCCCCTGCGGCGCGCGCTGTTCGGGCTGCTCCGGAGACTCGGCCTGCTTCGGCGCGGCAGTCTGCTGCGGCGCGGTGGTCCGGGCGGACTGCTCGGGCTTCGCCGGGGCCTGCTGCACCGGCGTTGGCTGCGCGGGCGCCTGCTGCGTCGGCGGCTGCTGTGCGGGTGCCTGCTGTGCGGGTGCCTGCGCCGGCCGGGCACCGGCAGCGCCCGGTCCGCGTGCCACGAACTTCACCCGGAAACCGAGCAGGTCCGTGATCGCGCTGCGGAGGTGCTCGCTGACGCTGGTGTCCGGCCCGCTCATCTCCTTGAACGAGGCCACGTCCTGCTGGCTCGGGAACGTCAGGGTCAGGACGTCGTCCTTGAGCGCGGTGACCTGTGCCGTCGCGACGACCGCCCACGCCGAACGCTTGGCGCGCTGGACGTGCTCGACGATCTGCGGCCAGGTGTCCCGCATCTGCTGCAGACCGACCGGAGTGACGGAGCGGACCGCGGGCTCGGACCCGATGACCGTGCCGACTCCGGTGGAGGACGGCGAGGCCTGTCCCTCGGGCTCGGAGTCTGCGGCAGTGCCGGGCTCTGCCGCGGCAGGTTCCGGCTTCCGGGTGGTGGTGTCGGTCGCCGGGACCGCGGCGGCCCAGGACGCTGCGGCGTCGCGTGCAGCTTCGCCCGGGCCCTCGTCCGTGTGCGAGGCCGGGGCCTCGGGAGCAGTGGAGGCAGCGGGAGACGCGGTGCTGGTCGGAGCGGCACCCGCCGGAGCCGGTGGGGCGGCGGACGCAGCGGTCGGCACCGAGGCCGAGGAAGCAGCCACCGGTGCCGCAGCAGGCGCCGTCGGAGCAGATCCCACCGGAGCAGACCCCCTCGGAGCGGACGCCGTCGGAGCGGACGCCGTCGGAGCGGACGTCGTCGCGGCCGGCATCGTCTCCGGCGGAGCCTGGTGTCCGCCGGCATCGCCGACACCGACGCGACGCTCGAGCCGCTCGACACGGGCGAGTGCACCGCGCTGGGTGTCGTCGGCCTCGGGCACGAGCATCCGGGCGACCATGAGTTCGAGGTGCAGGCGGGGCGAGGTCGCACCGGTCATCTCGGTCAGGGCACGGTTGGCGATGTCGGCACCCCGGGAGAGCGCGGTGGCACCGAAGACCCCGGCCTGGCGGGACATCGTGTCGAGCTCTTCGGGCGAGATGCCGCGGAGGACCGCTCCGGCGCTCTCGTTCGTCGCCGCGACGACGATCAGGTCGCGGAGGCGTTCGAGCAGGTCCTCGACGAAGCGGCGCGGGTCCTGACCGGTCTGGACCACGCGGTCGATCGCCGAGAACGCGGACGCCGGGTCGGCCACGGCGAGCGCGTCGACCACGTCGTCGAGCAGGGCGGCGTCGGTGTAGCCGAGCAGGGCGACGGCCCGCTCGTAGGCGATCGCGCCGTCTTCGCTGCCGGCCATCAGCTGGTCGAGCAGCGACAGGGTGTCGCGCACGGAGCCGCCGCCGGCACGGACCACGAGCGGCAGCACACCGGGGGCGACCGAGACGGACTCCTGCGTGCAGAGCTGCTCGATGTACTCGAGCATCGTGGCCGGCGGGACCAGGCGGAACGGGTAGTGGTGGGTCCGCGACCGGATCGTGCCGATGACCTTCTCGGGCTCGGTGGTGGCGAAGATGAACTTGACGTGCTCGGGCGGTTCCTCGACCAGCTTGAGCAGCGCGTTGAAGCCCTGCGGCGTGACCATGTGCGCTTCGTCGAGGATGAAGATCTTGTAGCGGTCGCGCGCGGGGGCGAAGACGGCACGGTCGCGGAGGTCACGGGCGTCGTCGACACCGTTGTGGCTGGCGGCGTCGATCTCGATCACGTCGAGGGAGCCACTGCCGCCACGCGCGAGTTCGACACAGCTGGGGCAGACGCCGCACGGGGTGTCGGTCGGGCCCTCGGCGCAGTTCAGGCAGCGCGCGAGGATGCGTGCCGAGGTCGTCTTGCCGCAGCCGCGCGGGCCGCTGAACAGGTACGCGTGGTTGACGCGGTTGGTCCGGAGTGCGGTGCGGAGCGGGTCCGTCACCTGCGACTGCCCGATCAGCTCGGCGAAGTTCTCGGGCCGGTAACGGCGATACAGGGCGGTGACCACGCGACCAGGGTAGTCGGGACCGCCGACACCTCGACACCGCTCTCCACAGCCCGGCCGACGGCGATCGAAACAGAGCAAGCACGCCCCAGAAACGAAGAAGACTCCTCACGCACGGAACCAACACAGCCCCGGTGTCGGTCGCGAGCACGCCCCCGAAACGAAGAAGACTCCTCACGCACGGAACCAACACAGCCCCGGTCGGTCGCGAGCACGCCCCCGAAACGAAGAAGACTCCTCACGCACGGAACCAACACAGCCCCGGTGTCGGTCGCGAGCACGCCCCCGAAACGAAGAAGACTCCTCACGCACCCGCCAGAGCCCGGTTACCCTTGCTGCGTTTCCGCCCTGGGGGAGTTGGCCTGGATGGCGTCACGTGAGGAGCCGCTGAACACTCTACCGGACGGAAGGAGCAGCATCGAACCCATGAAGATCGCCATCGCAGGGGGACACGGCCAGATCGCCCTGATCCTCGAACGCCTCATCACCGAAGCCGGACACGACGCCATCGGCATCGTCCGGAACCCCGCGCACGTCTCCGACGTCGAACAGACGGGTGCGCGAGCACTGGTCGCCGACCTGGAACAACTGGGTGAGGACGAGCTGGCACTCCGCCTGCGCGGGGTGGACGCGGTGGTGTTCGCCGCGGGCGCCGGGCCGAACAGCGGTGCCGAGCGGAAGCTCTCGGTGGACCGGGACGCCGCTGTGCTCCTCGCCGAGGCCGCGGTGCGCCTGGACATCGAGCGCTTCGTGATGATCTCCGCGATGGGCGCGGACGCGTACGACCCGGAGCGTGCGAAGCTGCCCGCCCAGGACGAGGACGACGTCTTCCAGGTCTACCTCCGCGCGAAGGCCGAGGCGGACGCGAACGTGCGGATGCGTCGGTTCCGGTGGACGATCGTCCGCCCGGGCGGCCTCCTCGACACCCCGCCGCAGGGCACGGTGACGGTCGGCCGCACGGTCCCCCGCGGTTCGATCCCCCGCGCGGACGTCGCGGCCGTCGTCCTGCACGCGCTGCTCGACGACACGGCGGTCGGCAAGCAGTTCGAGGTCACCAGCGGTGACACCCCGATCCCGGCCGCGCTGAACGCGCTCGGCTGACGGAACGGAACCCTTGACGGACCGGACCGTTTGACGGACGGGAGGCCCACCACCGGTCCGGTGGTGGGCCTCCCGTCCGTCAGGGGGTCGCGCCGCGCACGACGCCGGCCGACGGGACGACGCTGGTCAGAGCGCGACCGCTGCCGACTGCCGCGCGATCTCGAGTTCCTCGTCGGTCGGGATGACGAGGACCGCGACACGGGAGGCGTCCGTCGAGATGCGGCGGGCCTCCTTGGAGTGCAGCTCGTTGCGGTCCGGGTCGATCTCGATGCCCAGATGCTCCAGGCCGGCGAGCACCCGGCGGCGGAGCAGGGCGTTGTTCTCCCCCACCCCCGCGGTGAACACGACGGCGTCGAGCCCGCCGAGTTGGGCGGTGTAGGCGCCCACGTAGCGGCGGATCCGGTGGCGGTACACGGCGAGCGCCGCCTCCGCCGTCTCGTCGCCCTTCGTCGCGGCGTCCTGGACGTCGCGCATGTCACCGCTGCCGGTCAGGCCGAGGAGCCCCGACTGCTTGTTGAGCATGGTGTCGAGTTCGTCGAAGGACAGCCCGGCCTCGCGGTGCAGGTGGATGAGCACAGCCGGGTCGAGGTCGCCGGAGCGGGTGCCCATCACGAGGCCCTCGAGAGGGGTGAGCCCCATCGACGTCTCGATCGACTTCCCGCCGTCGATGGCGGCGGCCGACGCCCCGTTGCCGAGGTGCAGGACGATCGTCTTGAGCTCGGCGAGCGGCCGGTCGAGGAAGACCGCGGCCTGCTCGGAGACGTACTTGTGGCTCGTCCCGTGCATGCCGTAGCGGCGGATCTGGTACTGCTCGGCGAGGTCTGCCGGGATCGCGTACGTGTACGCGTGCGGCGGCATCGTCTGGTGGAACGCGGTGTCGAACACGGCGACGTGCGGGACGTCCGAGAAGACCTGCTTCGCGGCCCGGATGCCCTCGAGGTTCGCCGGGTTGTGCAGCGGCGCGAGGCTCGACAGGTCGTCGATCTGCTGCTCGACCTCGTCGGTGACGACGGTGGCCTGGTCGAACCGGGTGCCGCCGTGCACCACGCGGTGTCCGACGACGGCCGGCGGGTGCTCGTCGAAGGACGGCCCGACCTTGCCGAACGCGTCGATCATCGCCTGGAATCCGGCGGCGTGGTCGGGGACCTCGGCGCTGTCGTTCGACGAGGTCTCCCCCGTCAGGGCGTTGGTGTGCTTCCACGACCCACGGGACTCGCCGATGCGCTCGACGAGTCCGGACGCGAGCGTGCGCTCGTCGTCGAGTTCGATGAGCTGGTACTTGAAGGAACTCGAGCCGGAGTTGACGACGAGGGCTGCACTCACGATGGGTCGCTTTCTGTTCGAGCGGTCGGCGCTGCCGTGCCCGCCTGGATCGCGGTGATGGCGACGGTGTTCACGATGTCGCTGACGAGCGCGCCGCGGGACAGGTCGTTGATCGGCTTGCGGAGCCCCTGCAGGACCGGTCCGATCGCGACCGCCCCGGCCGAGCGCTGCACCGCCTTGTACGTGTTGTTGCCGGTGTTGAGGTCCGGGAAGATGAACACGGTCGCCTGCCCGGCCACCGGGGACCCGGGCATCTTCGTGCTCGCGACCGTCGGGTCGGCGGCGGCGTCGTACTGGATCGGGCCCTCGACGGGCAGGTCCGGACGACGCTCGCGGACGAAGGCGGTGCCGGCACGGACCTTGTCGACGTCCGCACCCGACCCACTGTCGCCGGTCGAGTAACTGAGCATCGCGACCCGGGGCTCGATGCCGAACTGCGTCGCGGTCTCGGCGGATGAGATCGCGATGTCGGCGAGCTGCTCACTTGTCGGGTCCGGGATCACGGCGCAGTCGCCGTAGACCAGGACGCGGTCGGCGAGGGCCATCAGGAACACGCTCGACACGATGGAGGTGTCCGGCCGGGTCTTGATTATCTCGAACGACGGCCGGATGGTGTGCGCCGTGGTGTGCTTCGCGCCGGACACCATGCCGTCGGCGAGCCCGAGCTGCACCATGAGCGTGCCGAAGTACGAGACGTCGGTGACCGTGTCACGGGCGAGCTCGACACTCATGCCCTTGTGGGCGCGGAGGGCCGTGTACTCCTGGGCGAACCGCTCGCGTAGCTCCGGGGCGAACGGGGAGAGCAGCTGCGCGGCGTCCAGGTCGAGCCCGAGCTCCGTCGCGCGTGCGCGGATGGCAGCCGGGTCGCCGAGGATCGTCAGGTCACACACCTGCCGCTGCAGCAGCGTCGACGCCGCGCGGAGGATGCGGTCGTCGTCGCCCTCGGGCAGGACGATGTGCTTGCGGTGCTCACGCGCCCGGTCGATGAGCCCGTGCTCGAACATCAGCGGCGTCACCACCCCGGACGGCGTCAGCTGGAGTCGGGCGAGCAGCGCCTCTGCGTCGACGTGCCGCTCGAACAGCGCCAGGGCCAGGTCGGCCTTGCGGGGCGAGTCGGCCGCGAGCCGCCCGCGCGTCTGCGTGATGCGGAGTGCGGTGTCGTAGGTGCCGAGGTCGCTCTGGGCGATCGGCAACGAACTCGACAGCCCCTCGAGCAGCCGGGAGATCTGCGGCGCGGTCTCGAAGCCGCCGTTGAGGATGACACCGGCGATGCTCGGGAACGTCTCCGACTCGTTGGCGAGCAGCGTCGCGATGAGGACGTCGTTGCGGTCGCCGGGGACGACGACGATGCCGCCCTCGATGAGCCGCGGCAGGACGTTCTCCATGCTCATGCCGGCGACCACGGTGCCCAGGGCCTCCCGGTCGAGCAGTGCGTCGTCGCCGCGCACCAGGGTCGCGCCGGTCGCGGCCAGCAGGGCGCGGACGGTCGGGGCGACGAGGACCGCGTCCTCCGGGATCGCCCACACGGGGGCGTCCGGGTGGTGGTCGTGCACCGCGGTGCTGACGCTCGCGACGATCGACTCGAGGGCATCCGGGTCGGAGCGGTTCACGACGACGCCGAGGAGCTGGGCGTGTTCGGCGCGGAGTTCACTCGTGGTGACGTCGGCGACCTGCGCCATGTCGTCCGCGGTCCGGGGCGCGCGCTCGGCCGAGTCCCGTCCGCCGAGCACCAGCAGCACGGGCGCGCCGAGGTTCGCCGCGACCTTGGCGTTGAAGGAGAGCTCCGTCGGGCTGCCGACGTCGGTGTAGTCGGAGCCCAGGACGACCACCGCGTCACAGCGTCGCTCCACCTGGCCGAAGCGGGTGATGATCGTCGCGAGGGCCGCGTCCGGGTCCGCGTGCACGTCGTCGTACGTCACCCCGACCGCGTCGTCGTACGGGAGCTCGACGGCGGTGTGCTGGAGCAGGAGCTCGAGGACGTAGTCGGGCTCGGCGACCGACCGCGCGACCGGTCGGAAGACGCCGACGCGTCCGACGGTGCGGGCGAGCGTCTCGAGCACGCCGAGTGCGACGGTGCTCTTCCCGGTGTGTCCTTCGGCTGACGTGATGTAGATGCGGGTCGACACCTTCCCCAGGGTAGACCTCGCATGTGCTCGGACCTCCGGAGCACCCGTGAACTCCGGGCCCGGCACAGGTGGTCGTGAGCACCCTCGCAGACCTGTACCATGGGGTGTCGTCACCGCGAGGTGATGGCTCGGAGGATTCGCCTAGTGGCCTATGGCGCACGCTTGGAAAGCGTGTTGGGTGCAAGCCCTCGGGGGTTCGAATCCCCCATCCTCCGCAGGAACCAGACAGAACCCCCGCAGCATCAGCTGCGGGGGTTCCGTCGTTCTGGTCTCCCCCAGCCGGGAGGCCCGTCCACCGCTGGTCCCCCAGGCTGCGGACCGGTCCGCACCCCGTCTCCTGCGGACCCTCCGGAAAGCGGTACCCGGCCTGTCCGGCGGCCCGTTCCTCCCCTATGCTGACCGGACCGAGCACGCCGGAGGGACCCGGTCGGGCTCGGCACCATCGGACGGCACAGACGCCGTCCCGGGCCGACCACGAGTCGTGCCCGGCGCCATCGTCGCTCGCACACCGAGCCCCGTCTCCCGGGGCGGTCGTCGGGCGGTCCGGCGCAGTCCGGGGACCAGGAGGCCTGCCGTGGGGGCAACGACGGCGCGAGCGACACCGCTCGACACCAGCACCGCAGACGTGGTCATCCGACCACGCGCTGCCCTCGTGCGTTCCACGGCACTGAGCATCGGCTTCTCGGCCGTCCCGATCGCCGTCGCCGTCGTCTGGGTCGCCGTCCCGAACGGTCCCTGGCTCGTCGTCGGCGCCGTGGTCGGGCTGTTCACCCTCGCCGTCCTGGTGGCGTTCCTGCGCCTGCGTTCGTCCTTCGTGGCGGTCGACCCCGACCGGGTGGCGATCCGGGGGGTCCTCAGCGCGCGACGGTCGTTCTCCAGGGCACAGGTGCACGAGGTCGTGCTCGCCGCCACGCACGGCGCCGCGGTCGACCGCACCAGCCGCGAGCTCGTCGCCTTCGACGCGAACGGCGAGACGCTCTTCCGGATGCGCGGCGAGGTCTGGGGCGACGACGGCATCGACCGCCTGGTCGACACGCTCGACGTCCGCACCACCCGCTTGGCCCGGCCGATGTCGACGCGGGAGTTCACCCGGCGCTGGCCCGGCATCCGCGCCTGGTACGAGCGGCCCCGTGCCTACGTGCTGGTCGGTGGCGTGACCGCGCTCGCCGTCGGGGGGCTGCTCGTGGCCGAGGCCGTGGGGCTCGCCCGCCGCTGACCGTCCCGGCGCCGCCGATGTCGGCGCTCCGGCGTCGGCGCCACCGATGTCCGTGCTACCGACGTCGACGCAGCGTCGAGAAGACGCCGCGCACGACCTCCTTCGCGATCGACCGTCCGAGCGAGCTGCCCAGCGCACCGCCGAGCAGGTCGCTCAGCGGATCGCCGCTCGCCCGCGAGGTCGAGGACCGACCGGACCGTGACGACGACCGCGACCGCCGCTCCGCTGCAGCTCGGTCGGCGCGCTCGATGTCCCGCTGCGCCTTCTCGTACTCCGCCTGCGCCGCCGCCCGCTCCTTCGCCTCGCGCTTCGCGTCGGCAGCCGCCCGGCGGGATGCCTCGACCCGGGCATTCGCGTCCGCACGTTCGGCATCGGCTGCGGCGTCTGCAGCGACCTCGGCGGCGTCGTCGGCCGCCGCCTGGGCTGCGGCCGCCTCGAGTCGGCGGGCGAGCATCTCGTGCGCCGAGTCCGGGTCGACGCGGGTGCCGTAGGTCGCCAGCAGCGGTGAGGCGTCGACGCGCGCCTGCATCACGTCCGCCGGCATCGGGTCCATCGAGCCGCGCGGTGCCCGGAGCCGGGTCCACGCGACCGGGGTCGGTGCGCCGCGTTCGTCCATCACCGTGACGATCGCTTCACCGGTCGCCAGGGAGGTCAACACCTGCGCCAGGTCGTAGTCGCTCGTCGGGTACGTCGACACCGCGGCACGGAGGGCCTTGGCGTCGTCGGGGGTGTGCGCGCGGAGCTGGTGCTGGATGCGCGACCCGAGCTGCGCCAGGACCTCGCTCGGCAGGTGCTCGGGGCTCTGGGTGACGAAGACGATGCCGACGCCCTTCGACCGGATCAGCCGGACCGTGCGGACGATCTGGTCGCGGAAGTCCTTCGAGGCACCGTCGAACAGCAGGTGCGCCTCGTCGAAGAAGAACACGAGTTCCGGTCGGTCGCGGTCCCCCACCTCGGGCAGCTCGTTGAACAGGTCGGCGAGCAGCCACATCAGGAAGGTCGAGAAGACCTGCGGCCGGTCCTGCACGCCCGGCACCTCGAGCAGGCTGACGATCCCCGGGCCGTCGGCGGCCGTCCGGAGGAACAGCCGGGTGTCGATCTCCGGCTCGCCGAAGAACTGGTCGGCACCGGCGTCGGCGAACGTGATGAGTTCGCGGAGGATCACGCCCGCGGTCTGCTTCGACAGCCCGCCGAGCTCCGCCAGGTCCGCCTTGCCCTCGGCGCTGGTCAGGAAGGTCAGGACGCTCCGCAGGTCGGTGAGGTCAACGAGCGGCAGCCCGGCGCGCTCGGCGTGGTGGAACACCAGGCCCAGGGACGACTCCTGCGTGTGGTTCAGCCCGAGGACCTTGGCGAGCAGCAGCGGGCCGAACCCGGACACCGTCGCCCGGATCGGCACGCCGGTCCCCTGCCCGCCCAGGGAGTACAGCTCCACCGGCACCGCGGCGGGCGACCAGTCCTGCCCGATCCCCGTCGTCCGGTCGAGCAGACGGTCGTTCGGCGTGCCGGGCAGCCCGAGGCCGGACAGGTCGCCCTTCACGTCGGCCGCGAAGACCGGCACCCCGGCGGCGGCGATCTGTTCGGCGAGCAGCTGCAGGGTGCGGGTCTTGCCGGTGCCCGTCGCGCCGGCCACCAGGCCGTGCCGGTTGAGCATGCCGAGCGGGATGCGGATCTGCACGTCGGGGAGCGCGTCGCCGTTCACCAGCGCGCCGAGTTCGAGCACGCTGCCCGTGACCTGGTACCCCTGCCGGACCAGGGCGACCGCGTCGGCGTCGAGCGGAGCCGCGGACGCGGGAGCGGGCGGAGCCGCCGTCTCGGGAGCGGGCGGAGCCGCCGTGCCGGTCGGCTCGGGTGCCGGCGCGACCGCCTGCACGTCCGCCGGCTCCGCACCGGACGCGATCGGAGCCTCCGCAACGGACATGACCGGGGCCTCCGCACCCGACGTGACCGGAGCCTCCGCCCCGGCTCGCACCGCCGCCGCGAGCTCGTCCGCCCGCCGCGCCGCGTCCTCGGCCAGCCGCACCGCTTCGTCCGCTGCGGCCCGCGCAGCCGCCGCCGCTGCTGCCGCTGCCTCTGCCGCTGCCGCTGCCGCTGCCGCTGCCCGGGCCTGCTCCACCGCGTCGTCGTCCATGCGGCACAGCCTAGGGACGCGCCGGTCCCGCCGTCCGGCCGGACGGCGGACCTGTGGAGAACCCGGTCAGTGCGTCAGTGCCGGGACGGTCCGGGGCCGCACGACGACCCACAGGACCAGGATCGCGACGGCTGCCGTGCAGCCCATCACGAGCGCCATCGGGGTGGCGGTCGAGATGCCGAGCAGTCCGACGACCGGTGAGATGAGCCCGGCGACGCCGAAGTTCAGGGCTCCGAGGAGTGAGGCGGCGGTGCCGGCCTCCTTGCCGTGCGAAGCGAGTCCGATCACCTGCACGAGCGGGAACGAGAACCCGCAAGCGGCGATGTAGAACCACAGCGGGATGAGCACGCCGACCAACCCGGCACCGAGCTGGTCGAGGACCACGATCGCCAGGGCGGCGAGGAACAGCGTCGCCGTCGAGCCGACCAGGATCCACTGCGGACCGACCCGCTGCGCCAGCCGCGACGAGATCTGCACCCCGAGTACCACACCGACGGAGTTCACCGCGAAGAGCAACCCGTACTGCTGTGGATCGAGCCCGAACACGCCCTGGAACAGGAACGGTGACGCGCTGAGGTACGAGAACAGCCCGCTGAACACCATCGCGCCGATCAGGGCGACGCCGACGAAGATCCGGTCCGAGAACAGCGCCTTGTACCGCTGCCCGATGGTGGAGTGCCCGGACTCCTGGCGTCGCTCCTTCGGGAGGGTCTCGACGATGAGCAGGATCGACGCGATCACGACGGCGGTGCCGTAGCAGGCGAGGAACACGAAGATCCCGCGCCACGAGACGAACCGCAGCATCTGCGACCCGATCAGCGGCGCGAGGATCGGCGCCAGGCCGTTCACCATCGCCAGGCGCGACAGCATCCGGACGAGGGGCTTGCCGCCGAACAGGTCACGGACGGTCGCCATCGCGACCACACCACCGGCCGCGGCGCCCATGCCCTGCAGCACGCGGAACACGGCGAGCACCTCGACGTTCGGCGCGAGGGCGGCGCAGATCGACGCCACGACGTGCACGCTGGTCGCGATGATGAGGGGCAGTCGGCGTCCGACCTTGTCGCTCCACGGGCCGACGAGCAGCTGGCCGATCGCGAAGCCGATGGTGGTCGCCGTCAGGGTGAGCTGGACGGCGCCCTCGGAGATGCCGAGGTCGCGCTCGAGCGACGGGAACGCCGGCAGGTACAGGTCGATGGTGAACGGCCCGAGCGCCGTGAGCGCTCCGAGCACGAAGACGTAGACCAGACGCTGACCACGGGTCAGGGAGTCGCCGGGATGCAGGATGGTCTTGTGGGGACCGGTGGTCGCGGGCGCGGACACGAGGGGATCCTCCGAAGGGGACGAGGGAGTGGGATCGGCCGCTCGAATCGATTCGGTCCGTTCCACCATGGTACGGGTTGCGCCGGACGGGCGACAACCGTCGGACGGGACGGCCCGCGCTCCACGGCTCGATCGCACCCTGCCCGGTCGCCGCCTCGGCCGGGGCACCGACGGGAGGCCCGCCCACCGTCCTCGATGCCGGTGCGGCGGACGTGTGGCCGGGCCGGGCGGTGCGGTACGGTCGGACTCCCGACCCGCGCTCGTCGCGGGACCGATCGAGATGGGAGGAGCGTCATGGTCGACGCTCGGATCCTGCACACGACGGCCGCACTCCGCGAAGCCGTCCTGCGCCTCGCCGCCGATCGTCCGGTCTCCGAGATCACGGTCGCCGACGTCACCCGTGCCGCCGGCATCAACCGCGCGACGTTCTACTCGCACGCGGTCTCCCCCGGCTCGTTGCTGGCCGACGTCCTGACGCCCGAACTCGACCGGATCCGTGCGGACGACGCCGAGGCCCGCCGCGTGGCCGTCGAGCGGGGTGCGGGCCCGGACGACCTCGCCGCCATCACCCGGCGGGGCATCAACGCCGTCGTCGACCACGTCACCGCACACCGCGAGATCTACGCGCTCGCCCTGCCCGACCCGGCGGACGCCTCGCTGCACCGCCTGCTCGTCGACCACTTCACGGTCTCGAGCACGATGCACATCCAGGAGCTCGACCCCGCGATGAAGCCGGAGCTCATCGACGAGGTCGCGGCGGGCTTCGTGGCCCAGGGCTTCGTCGGCGCGATCGAGGCCTGGCTCGGTGGCCCGCGGCGGTCCCGGAAGGCCCTGGTCGAGACGATCACCCGGTCGTTCCCGGCCTGGTGGAGCTGACCAGCCCCTCCGCGCCTGCTACTGCTTCGTCGGCTCCTCGCCGCGCTGCAGCGCCGACACCGTGTCGACCGCCCGACTGACCAGCGCCGCGTCCGAGTCGCCGCCGTCGACACGGTAGTCCGACGACAGTCCGTCGTTCCCGCCCCCGGAGGACGGCAGCGCCCCGTCGAGCGCGACCACCACGACCCCGGCGTCGTGCGCGGTGCGGAGCTCGGTGCGGAGCGCCGACGCATCCGCCGCACGGACGAGCAGGGCCTTCGCACCCGTCCGGACCAGGTCGTGGACCGCCGCTCGCTGCCGAGCGGGCTGGTCGCCGGTGGCGACGCGGATGTCCGGGCGGAACCCGGCCTCGGTCAACTCCTCACGGAACCGGGTGGCCAGGGAGCGGCCGTCGCCCGAGTCGCTCGGGGTCCCCGCGTCCTCGGTCAGCACGACACCGATCACCGCGTTCTCGGCGAAGCCGCCGTCGGAACTCGTCAGGTCGGTGCTCCGGACCGGGGTGGGAGCGGCGGTGGTGGTGCCCGTGCAGCCGGCGAGCACGACCGTCGCCGCCGCGAGGGCGGCGGTCAGGACGGCGACTGCAGTGCGGCGCACGGTTCCTCCTCGTTCCGGGGTCTGCCAGGCTACCCGTCCGACACCGGCGGGGGCGGGACCGCTCCGAGTCGGCGGACGGCGACGAGCCCCACGAGGGCGATCAGCGTCATCGCCACGAACACCAGCGTGAAGGCGACCGGCTCCTCCCGACCGCCCGCGGCCGTGAACAGCAGCCCGGCCACCGCGAGGCCGACGACGCTGCCCGAGGCGTCCGCGATCGTCAGGGCGGAACTCGCGAAGCCGTCGTCGCCCTCGCGCGAGAACCGGAGCGTCAACATCGACGTCCGCGGGTAGGCGACTCCCATCCCCGCGCCGCCGACGAACCACCCGGCGACGAGCACCCAGGCGGGCAGACCGACGAAGGCCACCGCGAGTGCCGACAGCAGGCTCACCAGGACCAACCCGAGCCCCACGGCGAACGCCCGGGCCGCGGGCAACCGGTCCTCGCCGAGCCGGCCGTGCGCCCAGCTCGCCGACGCCCAGCTCACCGCCGCCACGGTCAGGGCGAGCCCGGCGGCCGAGGCGCTCAGCCCGTGCTGGGCCTGCAGCAGGAACGGCACGTACGCCTCGCTGCCGAAGAACCCCGCCGCCAGGACGCCGCGGAACAGCACCACCGACGGCAGGCCCGGCCCGCCGGTGAAGGTCCGTCGCGGCAGCAGCGGGCGGAGTGCCGCCCAGGCCCCGACGAGCCCGACGACGACCGAGGCGACCCGGACCGGCACGGGCAGGTCCGGGGCGAGGTTGAGCAGCAGCACCGCTGCGGCGGCGCCGACCGACCACCCGATGCGGCTGCCCTGCCAGGGCGGGCGTGCCTCCAGGGCGGGTGCGTGCAGACGGCGGAGCGTCGGGACCAGGCACGCGAACGCGACCACCGCGATGCCGAGCGCACCCGCGAACACCCAGTGCCAGCCGAACGCATCGGTGACGATGCCCGCGAGCGCCGGACCGATCAGTGCCGGGACGACCCACGCCGCGGCGAACCCGGCGAACACCGCACCGTGCAGCTCGGCGGGGAAGACCCTGGCGACCAGCACGTAGAGGACGACGTCGATCGCGCCGGCGCCGAACCCCTCGACCAGTCGTCCGGCCAGGAACACCGGCATGGTCGGGGCGAGCATCACGATCGCGGTGCCGACCGCGAACAGAGCCGCGGACACCCACGCGACGACACGACCACCCGCACGGTCCGTCCAGTTGCCCGCCAGCACCATGCCCGGCACGCCTGCAGCCAGGGGTGCGGCGAAGCTCAGCGAGTACAGCGCCTCACCGTGCAGGTCGGCGGCGATCACCGGCATGATCGTCGTCATCGCCAGGTTCTGGAACGCCGAGACCGCCACGATCGCGACCATGCCCACGGTGGCGACGAGGTGGCGAGGCTCGAAGAGGCTCGGCCGCGTCGCCGTCGTGGAGGTCACCCGTTCATCGTAGGACGGTCGAGCCGGACCCGGCACGGGCGCCCGGCCCGCCCGGGCCCGGCCAGGCCCGCCTCGGCCCGGCCTGGCCCGGGTCCGTCCGCGGTCGGCGACCGCTCAGCGCTCGAGCGCCTGCTGCACGTCCGCGACCAGGTCGCCGGCGTCCTCGATGCCGACCGACAGGCGGACGACGTTCTCCGGGACGGCGAGCTCGGTGCCCTTGACCGACGCGTGCGTCATCTCGCTCGGGTACCCGATGAGCGACTCCACCCCACCGAGCGACTCGGCCAGGGCGAACAGCTCGGTCGACTCGGCGAACCGCTTCGCCGCCTCGGGACCCCCGGCGAGCGCCACCGACAGCATGCCGCCGAAGCCGCGCATCTGCTTCGCCGCGACGTCGTGCCCCGGGTGCTCCGGCAGACCCGGGTAGTAGACGTGCTCGACGGCAGGGTGGGCGAGGAGCGCCTCGGCGACGGTCTGCGCGTTCGCGGAGTGCCGCTCCATCCGGACGCTGAGGGTCTTGATCCCGCGGATCGTCAGCCACGCGTCGAACGGCGACGAGATCGCGCCGCCGCCGAACTGCACGAACGCGACCTGCTCGGCGAGCTCCTGGTCACGGAGGACCACGGCGCCGCCGACGACGTCCGAGTGGCCGCCGAGGTACTTGGTCGTCGAGTACACGACGACGTCAGCGCCGAGGGCGATCGGCTGCTGCAGGGCCGGCGAGGCGAAGGTGTTGTCGACGACGACCAGCGCGCCTGCCTCGTGCCCGATCGCGGCGAGGGTCTCGATGTCGGCGATCTTCATCAGCGGGTTCGTCGGGGTCTCGACCCACAGCACGGTCTTCGCCGGGCAGTCGGCGAGTGCGGCACGGACCCGGTCGGGGTCGCTCATCTCCACCGTGACGAGGTCGATCCCCCACGGCACGTGCAGGCGGTTCGCCAGGCGGTGGGTGCCGCCGTACACGTCGTTGCCCATGACGATGCGGGCGCCGGGCTCCAGGTAGGCGCGGAGCAGGGCGTCCTCCCCGGCCAGGCCGGACGAGAACGAGTACGCCGCGACGCCGCCGTCCAGGTCGGCGAGGAGCGTCTGCAGCGAATCGCGGGTCGGGTTGCCGGACCGCGAGTACTCGTAGCCGCCGCGCAGGCCGCCGATGCCGTCCTGCACGTAGGTGGAGGTCAGGTAGAGCGGCGGGATGACGGCGCCGGTGGGGCCGTCCGGCTCCTGGCCGGCGTGGATGGCGCGGGTGCTGAACTCGGTCATGTCGCGGGTGCCCCTTCCGGGAGGCTCGGTGCGGTCTGGGTGGGTCGGGTCGCGGTGGGCGTCGGCTGCGTCGCGTGCCGCTGCGCGGACGTCGGCTGGGCCGGCGTCGGCTGCGTCGGGTGCTGCCGGGCCCGCGTCACTCGGAGAGGTAGGTGAGGAGGTCGTGCCGGGTGAGGACCGTGACGGGCTTGCCGTCGTTCACGACGAGCAGCGCGTCGGCCCCCTCGAGCGCCTTGCGGGCCGCGGCCAGGGACTCACCGATGCCGATCAGCGGCAGCGGGTCCCCGACGAACGGCGCGAGGGCGTCGGCCATCCCCGCGGCACCGGTGAAGACGTGGCCGAGCAGGGCCTTCTCCTCCACCGCGCCGGCGACCTCGCCCATCACGACCGGCGGTTCGGCGCTGAGGACCGGCATCTGCGAGACGCCGTACTTCGTCATGATGTCGATGACGTCGCGGATGGTGTCCGACGGGTGGGCGTGCACGAGGTCGGGCAGACGACCGTCCTTGCCCGCGATGAGGTCCCCGACGGAGCGTTCGTCGTCGGTCTCGGCGAAGCCGTACGAGCGCATCCACCGGTCGTTGAAGATCTTGCCGAGGTAGCCACGGCCGCCGTCGGGCAGCAGGACCACGACGACGTCGTCCTCGGACAGGGAGTCGGCGGCGCGGAGCGCGGCGACCACGGCCATCCCGCTCGACCCGCCGACGAGCAGCCCCTCCTCACGAGCAAGGCGGCGGGTCATCGCGAACGACTCGGCGTCGGAGACGGCGATGATCTCGTCCGGGATCCCGGCGTCGTAGGCGGCCGGCCAGAAGTCCTCGCCGACACCCTCCACCAGGTAGGGGCGACCGGTGCCGCCGGAGTAGACGGAGCCCTCGGGGTCAGCGCCGACGATCCGGACCCGCCCCTCGGACGCCTCCTTCAGGAAGCGCCCGGTACCGGAGATCGTGCCGCCCGTGCCGACGCCCGCGATGAAGTGGGTCAGCTGTCCCTCGGTGTCCCGCCAGATCTCGGGACCGGTCGTCTCGTAGTGGCTGCGGGGGCCGTTCGGGTTGGCGTACTGGTTCGGCTTGTACGCGCCCGGGATCTCGCGCACCAGCCGGTCGGACACCGAGTAGTAGGACTCCGGGTCATCCGGCGCGACGGCGGTCGGGGTGACGACGATCTCGGCACCGTACGCGGTGAGGACGTTCCGCTTGTCCTCGCCGACCTTGTCCGGCAGGACGAACACGCAGCGGTAGCCCCGCTGCTGGGCGACGAGCGCGAGTCCGACGCCGGTGTTGCCCGAGGTCGGTTCGACGATGGTGCCGCCGGGGCGGAGGTCGCCGGAGGCCTCGGCCGCGTCGAGGATCCGCGTCGCGATGCGGTCCTTCGACGAGCCGCCCGGGTTCAGGTACTCGACCTTGACCAGGACGGTCGCCCGGATGCCCTCGGTGACACGGTTCAGCTTGACCAGCGGGGTGTCGCCGACCAGGTCGACGACGGAGTTCGCGTAACGCACTCATCGAGTCTAGGCGGCGCATCCCCGCTGTCCACGGAGTGCGTCGCCCGGTTTCGGGGCTCCCCGGGAGCACCCGTTGCCCGGTGCCCGAGCGCCCGTCGTCGACCCGGCCGAGACCCCGCGTCGGCCGCTGTCCGCCCCGGCCCGGCCCAGGGCGGCCGGGTCGGTCCGGGGTCAGCCCCGACCCGAGACCACCGGGTCGTTCCGGGGTCAGCCCCGGCTCGAGACCACCGGGTCGCTCTGCTGCTCGTGCAGCGTCGCGTACGTCCCGCCGCGGGCCAGGAGCTCGTCGTGCGTCCCCTGCTCGGTGATCTGCCCGTGGTCGAGGACGAAGATGACGTCGGCGTCGCGGATCGTCGACAGCCGGTGCGCGATCGAGATCGTCGTCCGCCCGCGCGCAGCGGTGTCGAGCGCCGCCTGCACGACGCGCTCGGAGATCGAGTCGAGTGCACTCGTCGCCTCGTCGAGCACCAGGACGGGCGGGTCCTTGAGCAGCACCCGGGCGATCGCGATCCGCTGCTTCTCGCCGCCGGAGAGCCGGTAGCCCCGCTCCCCCACGATGGTGTCGTACCCGTCCGGGAACGACGCGATGGTCTCGTGGATGTTCGCCGCCCGCGCCGCCCGTTCGAGCTCGGCGTCCGTCGCGTCGGGCTTGGCGTACCGCAGGTTGTCGCCGATCGACGAGTGGAACAGGTACGTCTCCTGGCTCACGATGCCGATGTGCGCCATCAGGTCCTCGTGCACCAGGTCACGCACGTCCTGTCCGGCGAACCGCACGGAGCCCGCCGTCGCCTCGTAGAGACGTGGCACCAGGTACGAGATCGTGGTCTTGCCCGCACCCGAGGGGCCGACGAATGCCGCGAACTGCCCCGGCTGCAACTCGAACGAGACACCCCGGAGGGTCGGCTTGTCCGGCTCGCCGTCCGGGTAGGCGAAGGAGACGTCGTCGAAGGCCACGTGCCCGACGCGGTGTTCGTCGACCGGCTTCGCGGTGGCGGAATCCGTGATGGCCGGCTTCAGGTCGAAGTACTCGAAGATGCGGGCGAACAGCGCCCCGGAGGTCTGCAGGTCGAGCACGACCCGGAGCAGGCCGACCGTCGGGAACAGCAGCCGGGACTGCACGGTCGTGAACGCGACGATCGTGCCAGCGGTGATCGGGACGCCGCCTTCGATCAGGTACGCCGCCACCAGGTAGATCACCGCGGGGATGATCGACAGGAAGATCTGCACGATGGCGAAGAACCACTGGCCGGACATCTGTTGGCGGACCTGCAGGCCGATCTGGTTGCGGTTCTCGTCGCCGTAGCGGTGGATCTCGCTGCGCTGCTGGTTGAAGCTCTTCGCGAGCAGGATCCCCGACACGCTCAGTGTCTCCTGCGTGATCGCCGTCATGTCCGACAGCGACTCCTGCGTCTGGGCCGCGATCCGGGCGCGGACCTTGCCCACCTTGCGCTGCGCGATGACGAGCAACGGCAGGAGCACGACGGCCACCAGGGTCATCTGCCAGCTGAGCAGCAGCATCGCGACGACCGCCGCGATGACGGTCACGGTGTTGCCGAGCACGGACGAGATCGTGTTGTTCAGCACGCTGGCGACACCGCCGACGTCGTTCTGCAACCGGCTCTGGATCACGCCGGTCTTGGTCCGCGTGAAGAACGCGAGCTCCATCCGCTGCAGATGCCCGAACAGCCGCATCCGCATGGCGCCCATGACCTTGTTGCCGACCGTCGCGGTCAGGTAGGTCTGCCAGACACCGATGCCGGCGCTGAGGATCCAGAGCCCGATCATGGCGCCGACGAGCACGGCGAGCACCGGCACGTCGGGGCGTCCGCCGGGCGGGAACAGCCCCCGGTCGAACGCCTGCTGGGTCAGGAGCGGCGGGACCACCGACACCGCTGCCCCGATGAGGACGAGGACGACCGTCAGGCCGATCGAGCGGCGGTGCGGGACGAAGAGCCCGGCGATGCGGCGGAGCAGGTGCGGGATCTGGGGCGCTTCGGCGTTCGCGGCACGCTGCGCGTCCGGGTCTCCGCTGGAGATCCGGCTGCGGCCGTGGCCGCCGCCGGGCCCGCCACCACCACGCATCCCGCCGCCACCGGCGACGGAGCCCATCTGACTCATCGACACCCTCTCCACGCCTCGCGGCGTCGTCCTCGCATGAATGTACGCCCGCGCACCGACCCGGCCCGACGCGTTCGCCGAGGGCTGTGGACGGAGGTGATCCGTGCCTCCCGTGTGCAGGAGTGGACGCGACCGGTTTGGACCCCGTCCGAGGGCCGTGGGACGATGGCCCGTCCCCCGCCCGTGCCCCCGTGAGGTCCCATGTCGTCCGCGCCGTCACTCGCCCACCAGCTCCTCCGGCGGAAGCCCGTGGACCAGCTCCGAGCCGAGGCAGCGGCCGGGGTCGACGGACAGCCGCTCCGCCGGACCCTGGGGGTGTGGCACCTGACGATGATCAGCGTCGGCGCGACCCTCGGCACCGGCATCCTGGTCGTCCTCGGTACCGCGGTCCCGCTCGCCGGCCCGGCCGTCTGGATCTCGTTCGTCCTCGCGGGCGTCGCCGCGCTGCTCTCCGCGCTCTCCTACGCCGAGATGGCCGGCGCAGTCCCGACGTCGGGATCGAGCTACTCGTACACCTACGCGACGATGGGCGAGGGCATCGCCTGGGTCTGCGGGTGGTGTCTCGTCCTCGAGTACGCGGTGTCGGTCGCTGCCGTGGCCGTCGGTGCCAGCCAGTACGTCGACGAGACGCTGCGGGTCTTCGGGCTGCACCTGCCGACGGCGCTGTCCGCGCCTCCCGGTGACGGTGGTCTCGTGAACCTGCCGGCGGCCGCACTCGTCCTCGTCGCGATGCTGGTCCTGCTGCCGGGGGCGAAGGAGAGCGCCTGGGTGAACACGCTCATGGTGCTCGTGAAGATCGCACTGCTCGTGTTCTTCGTCATCGTGGCGTTCTCGGCGTTCCGGATCGGGAACTTCGAGCCGCTCGCGCCGATGGGTGCCGCCGGTGTGAGTGCTGCGGCCTCCCGACTGTTCTTCTCGTACATCGGTTTCGACGCTGCGTCCACCGCCGGCGAAGAGGCCAAGAACCCGCGCCGTGACCTGCCTCGCGCCATCATCGGGTCGATCGCGCTCATCACCGCGCTGTACATCCTGGTCGCCGTCGCGGCCATCGGTGCGCGGTCGTGGACGTCCTTCTCCGCCGACGAGGCCTCGCTCGTCCGCATCGTCGTCGACGTCACCGGGCAGCCGGTCGTCGCGCTCGTGTTCTCGATCGGTGCGGTGATCGCGATCGCCAGTGTCGTCCTCACCGTGCTCTACGGCCAGACCCGGATCCTCCTCACGATGGCGCGCGACGGTCTCGTGCCGAAGGTGTTCGGCCGGGTGTCGCCGCGCACCGGGACCCCGATCGCGAACACCCTCATCGTGGGCATCGTGGTCACGATCGTCTCGGCGCTCGTCCCCCTCGGCGAGCTGGCTGACGCGACGAGCATCGGCACGCTCATCGCGTTCGCGCTGGTGAACATCTCGGTGATCGTGCTCCGGCGCACGCAGCCGGACCTGGAACGGTCGTACCGGGTGCCGTTCTTCCCCGTCGTGCCGGTCCTCGGCGTGCTGTTCTGCCTGTTCCTGGCGGTGACGCTCGGCGCGGGCACGTGGATCGCGTTCGGTATCTGGATGGTCGCCGGCGCGGTGCTCTACGTGGCCTACGGCCGCCGCCACAGCACGCTCGCGTAGCGCGCCCGCCGCCCGCCACCGCCGAGCCTCGGCTGGGCGGACACTTTTCGGCGGCCGGAGCACGCAAAATGTCCGCTGGGTCGAGCCTCGCATGCGCACTGGCTGCTGTGGAGAACGGCGTCAGTGCACCGGAACCGACCAGGAGGCCCACTCCGCGTCCGGCAGAGCGAGCCTCGGTTCCATGGAGATCACCGAGCCGACCCTGCTCCGCGCCGTTCCGACCGATCCGTCGGGCGCCAGGACCCTTCGCCGACAGTGCGCAGCGGGGAAGCTGACGCGCATCCGCCCGGGAACGTACGTTGCAAGTGCCGAATGGGTCGGCCTCTCCCCGTCGTCACAGCATCGGACCATCGCGCGCGCATTGGCCCCGGAACTCGGTGCCGGATACGCGTTCTCGCACATCACCGCCGCGATCCTGCACGGCTGGCCGTTGATCGGTCCGGCGCCCGATCGGGTCCACGTGGTCGACCTCGATGCGACATCGGTGACCCATCGACTCGGGGTCGTCCGCCATGCGCCACAGGATGCCGTACCGATCGACCTGACGCACCAGTTCCGTGGCGTGCGCGTGACCAGTCCGCTCGTGACAGCGGTGTTGGTCGCGACGACGTGTGAGCCGAGTACCGCCGCAGTGGCGATCGACGGTGGCGTCCGCAGCGCGTCCGTCGATCCGGCGTCCCTCCAGCTCGCACTCCCCGACCCGCCAGCCCGCGGATCGCGTCGGGCCCAACTCGTCGTGGCGGCTCTCGATGCACGTCACGAGTCAGTCGGCGAGTCCTACACCGCAGTCAGCCTGGTCGAGCTCGGCATCGGTCCGGTTGAACCTCAGTACGAGTTCCGGTTGCCGGACGGGACCATCCGACGGGTTGACTTCTGGATCTCGTCGCTCGGTGTCGTCCTCGAGTTCGACGGGCAGCAGAAGTACGTCGACCCAACGATGCTCGCGGGCCGGGATGCAGCGCAGGTCCTCTGGCAGGAGAAGATCCGCGAGGACCAACTCCGCGCCCTGCCGGAAGTCCGCACGGTGATCCGCGTCACCTGGTGGCACCTCGCCGAACCCGAGCGACTCCGCGCGCTCCTCCGACAGCACGGCGTCCGCGTCTGAGCCGGAGCAGCAGCGCCGAACCTCGGCTCCGCGGACATCTTGCGGCAAGCGGTAGGCGCAAAGTGTCCGCCCAGCCGAGGCTCGGCGCCCGCACGCCGGCAGCGCCCGCCCGTACACGACGAAGGCCGCCGCCCCGAGGGGCAGCGGCCTTCGTGACCAGAAGGTCAGACTCAGACGAGCTCGACGGTGGCGCCGGCGGCCTCGAGCGAAGCCTTGGCCTTGTCGGCGGTCTCCTTGTTGGCGCCCTCGAGCACCTTGGCGTCGGCGGTCTCGACGAGCGCCTTGGCCTCGCCCAGGCCGAGCGACGTGAGGCTGCGGACCTCCTTGATGACCTGGATCTTCTTGTCACCGGCCGACTTGAGCACGACGTCGAACTCGGTCTTCTCCTCGACCTCCTCGGCGGGTGCAGCAGCGCCACCGACCGCAGCAGCGGCGACGGGGGCGGCAGCGGTGACCTCGAAGACCTCTTCGAACTTCTTCACGAAGTCAGAGAGCTCGATGAGCGTGAGCTCCTTGAAGGCCTCGATGAGCTCGTCCTGCGAAAGCTTCGCCATGATTTTCTCCTACTACTCAGTACGTGATGTGGTTGTGGAACGCGTGCCTGGTCAGGCCGCGGACTCCTGCTTCTCGCGGAGGGCGTCCACCGTGCGGACGGCCTGCGAGAGGGGTGCCTGGAACAGGTACGCAGCACCGAACAGCGAGGCCTTGAAGGCGCCGGCGAGCTTGCCGAGCAGCACTTCGCGGGACTCGAGGTCGGCGAGCTTGTCCACCTCGGTCGCGGAGAGCGGGTTACCGTCAAAGTAACCACCCTTCACCACGAGCTCGGGGTTCGCCTTGGCGAATGCACGCAGCGACTTCGCGACGGCGACGGTGTCACCGTGGACGAAGGCGAGAGCGGACGGACCAGCGAGCTCGTCGTCGAACGACGTGATGCCTGCTTCGTTGGCCGCGATCTTGGTCAGCGTGTTCTTCACCACGGCGTACGTGGCGTGCTCACGGATCGAGTTGCGGAGCTCCTTGAGCTGCGCGACCGTGAGACCGCGGTACTCGGTGAGCAGAACGGCGTTCGAGCTACGGAAGGACTCCGTGAGCTCGGCGACCGCAGCTTCCTTGTTCGCCATGGTTCTCCTTGGGGTTCTTGCTGGCAGCCCCGGGTCCCATGGCTGTGGTGAACACAACCCGCACACGAAAAAAGCTCCGGCGCAGAGGCTCGGAGCTGCTCCGACACGTTGTGTAGGAGTGGTTCTGAACACCTGCGCGGGCTGCCTCGTGACGAGGACCTTCGGTCACTGTCCATGCGTGAACACGGCAGCGACGACCAGCGGTCTTTGGCTGAACAGAACCGTACCACACCACGCCCTCGGTCCGGAAGCGCCGGTTCCGAGGGCGGGTCCGGACGGGAGGCACGCCCCCACCCGCCCCGCCGGTCACCCTCCGGAGCGGTCGGGCACCCCGGCCCAGGCCGGAGGGGCGGCATCGGCAGCACTGGCGGCGCCGCCACCCGCATCCGCGGCCCCGGCATCCGCGCCGTCCACCCGCCGCGCCGGCAGGTGCACCGTGAAGACCGTGTCCCCCGGTTCGCTCGTCACGCTCACCCGCCCGCCGTGCGCTTGCACCACGGCGTCCACGATGGCGAGCCCGAGTCCGGTCGACCCGGCGGTCCGGGAGCGTGAGCTGTCGGCGCGGGCGAACCGTTCGAAGAGCTTCGGCAGGAACTCCGGATCGATCCCCTGCCCGTCGTCGCGGACGGTCAGGTCGACGCCACCGTCCGGCGCCGACGCGATGCCGACCGTGATGCGCGTGCCGTCCGGCGTGTGGGTCCGGGCGTTGGTGACGAGGTTGACGATCACCTGGTGCAGGCGTGCCGCGTCGCCGACGACCTCGACGGGTTCGGCGGGCAGGTCGACCTCGATCGGGTGGTCCGGCGAGGCGGCGTGGGCGTCGTTGACGGCGTCGAGCACCAGGCCGGTCAGGTCGACGTCGTCGAACTGGATCTCGCGGCCCTCGTCGAGGCGGGCGAGCAGCAGCAGGTCCTCGACCATCGAGGTCATCCGGACGGACTCGGACTCCACCCGGCTCATGGCGTAGACGACGTCCGGCGGCAGGTCGGCGCCCATCCGTCGGGTGAGTTCGGCGTACCCGCGGATCGAGGCCAGCGGCGTCCGGAGTTCGTGCGAGGCGTCGGCGACGAACTGCCGGACCTTCTGTTCGGACCGTTCGCGGGCCTGCATCGCGTTGCCGATGTGTCCGAGCATCCGGTTGAACGCGGTGCCGACGCGGCCCACCTCGGTGCCCGGATCGGCATCGGGCACACGGACGCCGTCGAGGGCATCACTGCGGTCGAGCGGCATCCGGGCGACGGTCGAGGCGGTCTCCGCGACGCGGTCGAGCGGCCGGAGCGCCCGTCGGACGGCGGCGGTGGCGACGCCCGAGGCGACGAGGAGCGCGAGCACGGTGACGACGAGCACCACGCCGAGCAGCTTCCACACACTCTCGTACACCGGGGCGAGTGGCAGGCCGACGACCAGGACGGCGTCGCCCAGCACCGGGTTGTCGACCTGCACCGCGGCGACCCGGTACTTGCCGAGCTCCCCACCGAGGTCCATCGTCGCGGGGTCGACTCCGACCTTGACGTCGCCGAGCCGGTCCAGCTGCGCGGCGGTCAACTGCCCGCGAGAGCTGTCCTCCTGCAGGACGATGCCCCCGGCGCGGCCACCGGAGAAGTAGTAGGCGGTGAGGGTGCCCGCTGCCTGGCCGAGCGGTTGCAGCAGGTCGTCGTTGGGACGCTGCCCGTTCGGCGACTGCTCACCCTGCCCGAACTTCGTGCTGGCGCGGGCCGTCGCCTTCTGCAACTGCCCGTCGATGGCACCCGTCTGGATGCTCGCGAGCGCGATGATGCTCCCCGCCCCGATCACCGCGCTGACGGCGACGACCAGGGCGACGATGCTCAGGACGAGCCGACGACGGAGGGTCATGCGGAACGCCCGGTTCAGACGGTGGGCTTGATGACGTACCCGACGCCACGCACGGTGTGGATCATCGGCTCCTCGCCGACGTCGATCTTCTTGCGCAGGTAGGAGATGTAGATCTCGACGACGGAGGACTTGCCGCCGAAGTCGTACGACCACACCCGGTCCAGGATCTGCGCCTTCGACAGCACACGGCGCGGGTTGCGCATGAGGAAGCGGAGCAGCTCGAACTCGGTCGCGGTGAGTTCGATCGTGCGGCCGGCCCGGGTGACCTCGTACGACTCCTCGTCGAGCACTAGGTCGCCGACGACGATGCGGGAGTCGCCGGCCTCGCTGACGGAGATCTGCGAGCGGCGGATGAGACCACGGAGGCGGGCGACGACCTCTTCCAGCGAGAACGGCTTGGTGACGTAGTCGTCGCCGCCGGCGGTGAGTCCGGTGACGCGGTCCTCGACGGAGTCCTTCGCGGTGAGGAACAGCACCGGGGTGTCGTCGTTGTTCTGCCGCAGTCGGCTGAGGACCTGCAGCCCGTCGAGGTCGGGCATCATCACGTCGAGCACCATCGCGTCGGGGTGGAACTCCCGTGCCTTGGTGAGGGCGTCCTGGCCGCCGTTCGCGCTGCGGACGTCCCAGCCCTCGTAGCGGAGGGCCATCGAGAGCAGGTCGGTGAGGCTGGCTTCGTCGTCGACGACCAGGATGCGCAACGGCGAACCGTCGGCACGGGTGAGGCGCGGGGGTGCGGAGGGCTGCGAGATGGTCACGTCTTCGAGTATCGAGAGATTCCTATGAGCCGTCTGTGGCCCGTCCCAGTGCGCCCTGTGGATCG
Source organism: Curtobacterium sp. CFBP9011 (assembly GCF_034045095.1). Classification (NCBI taxonomy): domain Bacteria; kingdom Bacillati; phylum Actinomycetota; class Actinomycetes; order Micrococcales; family Microbacteriaceae; genus Curtobacterium; species Curtobacterium sp. CFBP9011. The sequence continues at coordinate 267,624 of NZ_JAXCWN010000003.1, read as the reverse complement.
TCCGCGTCGACGTGGATGCAGTCCTCAATAGCCTGACGTCGATGCTGGACTCCCCTGCTTGGCCCGACGGTGCGCGACACGTCGACACCGCTGCGATCACCGCCCTCGTGCTCGGTTCCGCCGATCCCACGGCCGCGGACGCGCCCACCGCCGGGAGGCCCGTCCCGACCCCGCAGCACCGGCTCGCCGTCGCGCAGACCCTCGCGTCCACCACCCCGCCGCTCGTCGCCGGGACCGCCGGACAGGTCTTCGCGACCCTCGCGGCGGTCGCCGCCGGGGACGTCGCGACCGCCCGGGTGGTCGAGCCGCACCTCGACGCGCTGACGATCCTGGCGCAGGCCGGGGTGGAGGTGCCCGCGGGGTCGACGTGGGGTGTCTACGCGGCCGAGGCCCCGGGCCTCCGCCTCGAGGCACGCGACGCCGCTGCCGACACGGACGCCGGAACCGACACCGACGCCGCGGACAGCGTCGTCCTGGACGGCACGAAGCCCTGGTGCTCGCTGGCGTCGACGCTCTCGCACGCCCTGGTCACCGCGCACGTCGGCCAGGAACGTCGACTCGTCGCGGTGTCGCTCCGCCAGACCGGCGTCGTCCCGCACGACGACGTCTGGGTCGCCCGCGGCCTGCCCGACGTGCCGAGCGGGCCGGTCGACTTCACCGCCGTCCGGGCGAGCACGGTGGGCGACCCCGGCTGGTACCTCCGCCGTCCGGGCTTCGCCTGGGGTGGCATCGGCGTCGCCGCGTGCTGGTGGGGCGGTGCGGTCGGGCTGGCGCGAGTGCTCCGTGCACACGCCGCCGCGCGACCGGAGTCCGAACTGCTGCGGGCCGCACTGGGCTCGGTGGTCGCCGACCTCGCCGACGCCGAGGACGCACTCGCCGGCGCCGCCCGCCGGATCGACGACAGCGCCGGCACGGCCGACGACGCCACCGACTGGCCGCTCCTCGCCCAGGTGGTCCGCTCCCGGGTGCGCCGGGCCGTGGACGCCGTCCGGACCCAGGTCGTCCGGTCGATCGGCCCCGGCCCGCTGACGAGCGACCCCGCCGTCGCCGCACGGGTCGCCGACCTCGAGCTCTACGTGCTGCAGGACCACGGCGACCGGGACCTCGCCCGCATCGGCCGGATGGTGCTCGAGCGCGGCGGTGTGGCGTGGTGAGCTTCGACCACCGGGCTCCAGGGACCGACCCGGACGCCTGGACGCCCGTGCTCGCCCGGGTCGAGGCGACGCCGATCGCGCTCGACGGGTACGACCGGGTGCTCGTCGTCGCACCGCACCCCGACGACGAGACCCTCGGTGCCGGCGGCCTCATCGCGACCGCGGCGGGCGCCGGACTGCCGGTGCACGTCGTCCTGGTCAGCCGGGGCGAGGGCTCGCACCCGGACTCACCCACGACCACGCCCGATCAGCTCCGCGGCCGCCGGACCGAGGAGTTCCGGGGGGCACTGGACGCACTGCACCCCGCGGTGACGTCCACCGTCCTGGACGTGCCGGACGGCGGACTGCGCGAGCACGCCGAGGTGCTCGCGCACGCCCTCACGAAGCACCTGTCGAGCGGCCCCGCAGCGCCCGGCCCCGCAACGAGCGGCTCCGCAGCACCCGGCCGTACCCTGCTCGTCGCCCCCTGGCAGGGCGACGGCCATCGTGACCACCGGATCGCCGGCGAGGTCGCCGAGCGCCTCGCCGCCGAGACCCCCGGCGTCGACCTGCTGTCCTACCCCGTCTGGGCGTGGCACTGGGACGACCCGGCAGCACCGGCCCTGCCCGTCGCCGGGCTCCGCGCCCTGCCGCTGTCGACGGCCGCGCTCGACCGGAAGCGCCGGGCACTCGACGCCCATGCCTCGCAGGTCCGCCCCCTCTCGCCGGCGCCCGGGGACGAGGCGATCGTCGACGACCGGCACGCCCGGCACCACCTCCGCGACCAGGAGTGGTTCGTGGCACCGCGCGGCGCGGACACCGCCACCGCCACCGCCAACGCCGACGCCACCGAGCACACGACGGCCTCCCGCTCCCGCGAGTCCTTCGACGCCCACTACGACCGGAAGCCCGAGGGCTGGGACTTCGACGGCTCCTGGTACGAGCAGCGGAAGCGTGCCGTGACCCTGGCCGCACTCCCCCGGCAGCGCTTCCGGTCCGCGCTCGAACTCGGCTGCGCCACCGGGGTCCTCACCGCCGCACTGACGGAGCGGGCGGACTCAGTCCTCGGCACCGACATCTCGCGTGCCCCGCTGGAGCGCGCCCGGCGGCGAGCGCCGTCGGCCCAGTTCGTCCAGGCCGCTCTGCCCGCCGAGTGGCCGGCCGGCCGCTGGGACCTCGTGGTGATGTCCGAGGTCGGCTACTACCTCTCCCCCGCCGACCTCGACGCCACGATCGACCGTGTGCTCGCCTCACTCGACGACGACGGTGTCCTCGTCGCCTGCCACTGGCGGCACCCGGACAGCGACGCCGTCACCGACGGGGACACGGTCGACGCGCACCTGGCGGCACGCTGGCCCCACCCGGCGCTGGTCCGCCACGTCGAGCCGGACTTCGTCCTGAGCGTCCTGCCCGGCCCGGCGGTCACGAGCGTCGCGCGGGCCGAAGGACTCGTCCGGTGACGCTCCGGCTCGACGTCGTCGTCCCGGCACACGACGAGCAGGACCGGATCCTCGCCTGCCTGGAGGCCCTGGCCACCGCCGTCACGACCCTCCGGCACCAGCACCCCGAGGCCTCGGTCCACGTCACGGTCGTCATGGACGGCTGCACCGACGACACCGCCGGGCTGGTCGCCTCGTTCGCCGCCGGGTCCTCGTGGCTCGAGACGCTGGTCACCGACCACGTCGGGGTCGGTCGGGCACGCTCGCTCGGTGCCGCCCATGCCCTGGCTCGACCCCTCCCGCCGGCCGGAGCCCTCCCTTCGGACGGGGACGACGACCTCGACCGTCGCTGGCTCGCCCACACCGATGCCGACTCGCGGGTCGCGGCGGGGTGGCTCGCGCAGCAGCTCGATGCCCTCGTCGCCGGCACGCACGTCCTCGTCGGTGCCGTGCTGCCGGACCCGGACGACCTCGACGCGGTGGTCCTCGCCCGCTGGCAGGCGACGCACCCGCCCGGAGCGACACTCGGCCACGTGCACGGCGCGAACCTCGGCATCCGCGCGGACGCCTACCGTGCCCTGGGTGGCTTCGACCCGGTGCCGGAACACGAGGACGTCCGGCTGGTGGCGCGCGCCCGCGCGCTGGGGCTGCGGGTGGACGCGACCACGAGCCTCCCGGTCGTCACCAGCGGTCGGTTCGACGGCCGGACGCCGGGCGGCTACGCGGAGCACCTCCGCCGCACCTACGGCGACGCCTCTTGACCTCCTTACTGTTCTGATAACGGACCGAAGGGCCGTCCTTGGTGGCCGTTCCTAGGTTCTCCTCGTCGGCCCCCGCCGCGTGATCCGCGCGACCGATGCTCCCGGGTCGGCCCCCACCGAGGAGAACCATGTTCCTGACCTACCTCAGGCGCGAACTCACGAACCGCAAGAAGCAGACGGTCATCATCGCGGTCGGGATGGCGCTGGCCATCGCGCTCGTCGTCATCGTCTCGTCGATCGCGAGCGGCGTGCAGTCCGCCCAGTCGAGCGTCCTGGCGTCCGTGTACGGCGTCGGCACCGACATCACCGTGACGAAGACCGAGACCCCGACGTCCAGCAGCACCGGCCGGCCGTCGTTCGACTTCGGCGACCAGAGCTCGTCGGGCAGCAGCAGCAGCGGTTCCACCGACCTGGCCCAGTCCCGCCTGGCGGTGTCCCGCGGCACGAGCACCCTGACCGCCGCGAACGTGGCGACGGTCGCCGGAACCGACGGGGTGGCGGCCGCGACCGGCGTCCTGACGCTCGAGAACAGCACGTTCTCCGGCCAGGTCAAGCAGAGCGACGGCAGCAGCAGCAGTGACGGTGCGGCGCAGGGCGGCCCGCCGAGCGGGACGGGCCAGAGCAGCACCGGCCAGGGCGGTGGTGGCTTCGGCGGTGGCTCGTTCAGCGTCGACTCGTTCACGGTCACCGGCATCCCGGTCTCCGGCGACACGGTCGGCCCGCTCACCAGCACCGAGACGACGAAGGGTCGTCCCTTCACCACGGCCGACGCCGGCAAGGACGTCGTCGTGCTCGACGCGGCGTACGCCGAGAGCGAGTCGAAGGCCGTCGGCGACACGGTCTCGATCGGCGGGAAGACCTTCGACGTCATCGGGATCGTCGCCTCGACCGGGTCGGCGTCCACCACCGGCTCGAACACGTACATCCCGCTCGACACCGCGCAGACGCTCGCCGACCTGTCCGGCAAGGTGACGTCCGTCTACGTCTCCGCCGAGTCGTCCTCCGACGTCGCGACGATCAAGACCGCGCTGCAGAAGGAGCTGCCGAGCGCGACCGTCTCCACCGAGTCCGACCTCGCCTCGAGCGTGTCCGGCTCCCTGGCGACGGCGTCGACCCTCGTGTCGAACCTCGGCCGGTGGCTGTCGATCGTCGTCCTGGCGGCGGCGTTCCTCATCGCCATCCTGTTCACCATCTCCGGCGTCACCCGCCGCACCCGTGAGTTCGGCACCCTCAAGGCCATCGGCTGGTCGAACGGCCGCATCACGCGGCAGGTCGCGGGCGAGTCGCTCGTGCAGGGACTGATCGGCGGTGTCATCGGCGCCGCGACCGGCCTCGTCGGCATCCTCGTCGTGAACGTCATCGCCCCCACGGTCTCGGCGAGTGCCGCCACCAGCACCCGGACCGGTCCCGGCGCGGGTGGTGGGATGCCCGGCGCAGCCGCGACAGCGGCGGCCGGCAGCGGCACGACCGGTGGCGCTCCCGCGGGCGGCTTCGGCGGCGGCGGGCAGACGGCGGCGACCACGGACGTCGTCCTGCACGCCCCGGTGACCGTCGAGGTGATCCTGCTCGCCATCGGGCTCGCGGTCCTCGGCGGGCTGCTCGCGGGCGCGCTCGGCGGGTGGCGGGCCTCCCGGCTCCGCCCGGCGGAAGCCCTGCGGAGCGTGGCGTGATGCCGGCCGACCGGCGCACCCCGACCGACCCGGCCGGCACCAGCGCGACCCACCGAGCCACACGATCCGCACGACCGACCGACCGCGCCATCCCGACGACCGACCCCACCATCCCGACGACCGAGGAGCCATCGTGACCACCACCGAGACCGCAGCCGCCACGGACGGCGTGCCCACCGCCTCCCGGCCCGTCTACCGGCTGTCGGGCGTGACCAAGACGTACCGGCAGAAGAACCGGACCGTCACCGCGCTGGCCGGGGTCGACCTCGAGATCCCGCAGGGGCAGCTCGTCGCGGTGCAGGGGCCGACCGGCGGCGGCAAGTCGACGCTGCTGCAGATGCTCGGCGCGCTCGACCGGCCGAGCAGCGGTTCGGTGTTCCTGGGCGACCGGGACGTCGCCGTGCTCGGGGACCGGGCGCTCACCGACGTCCGGGCGACCGAGATCGGCTTCGTGTTCCAGAGCTTCAACCTCATCCCGACACTGACCGCCCTCGAGAACGTCGAGACCGCGTTCGCGGGCAGCCTCGCGAACCGCTCCCGGGCCGAGGTCCGCGAGCGGGCCACGACCGCCCTGCGCGAGGTCGGCCTCGAGGAACGGCTCGACCACCTGCCGGCCGAGCTCTCCGGCGGGCAGCAGCAGCGCGTCGCGATCGCCCGCGCACTGGTGAAGGACCCGACGGTCCTGCTGGCGGACGAGCCGACCGGGGCGCTCGACGAGGGCACCCGCGACGAGATCATGGGCCTCATCGAGCGGCAGTGGAAGGACCGCGGGCTGACGGTCGTCATCGTGACGCACGACTCGTGGGTGGCGCGGCGCGCAGAGCGTCGGCTGCGCATCGAGCAGGGGCAGGTCCGCGAGGTCTAGTCGCGGCGCCGGCTGGCGGTCGGGGCGGCAAAACACCGGTGTTCGTGTGTCACACCGCGGATCTCCGCGGCGCGACGGACGAACACCGGTGTTCCACGAAGCCGCGGCGCGGCGGCGCGGCGACCGCGGCGACCGCGGCGACCGCGGCGGCGTCAGCCCGCCGCGACCGGGTAGTCGCAGTACGCGAACCACGACGAGTCCGGCGCCCACGGCGGCACGTTCACGGTCCCCTGCCCGCCGTCGAGGACGACCAGCGTCTCCGGCACCACCGCGATCCGGGCACCCCGCGCCAGGACCCCGGGCAGCAGCCGCAGTTCCACCCGGTGGTCCGCCGGGTGCCCCTGCACGCCGGGCTCGTACGACAGGTACAGCAGGTGCGCGCCGTCCGGGGAGACGTGCGGGAACCAGTTCACCCGCTCGTCACCGGTGATCTGCACGGCATCCGTCGACCCGTCGCGCAGGGCGGCGAGCTGCGCCGTGCCCGGGGTGAACCGCTCGGTGTTGAACAGCAGGGTCCCGCCGTCCGGGGTCCACGCGCACCCGTCGTCCGGGTGCGCGTCGCGGGTCCGGAAGGTCGTCGCGCCGGTCGCCGGGTCGACGAGGGCGACGTCGGTCGTCCAGACGCCCTGTGGTGAGCGTTCGCCCACGATCGCCGCCAGCGTGGAACCGTCGGGAGCGATGCCGTGCAGGTAGTACTTCCGCACGGTCGGCAGGGCGGCGGCGGTGTCGGTGATCCGGGTCCCGGTGCCGCCGCCCGGCAGGGGCACGCGGTAGAGCTCTCCGTCCCGCCCGCTCACCACGACGGACTGCCCCGAGGGGTCGAGCACGTGGTCGTTGTTGATCTCGGGTACGCCCGGCATCGGCACCGGCACGAGCGCGGTCTCGTCGAGGACCGTCCCGGCCGCGGGCACCGGCAGCAGCCAAAGGTCGCCGTCGGCGTTGAGCACCAGGGTGTCGGCGCCCAGGACGTTCGGCGCCTCGACCAGCACCGTGTCCGAGGCGAACACCAGACGAGCGGTCCGCGTCTCGACGTCGTACACGTGCACGCGGCTGGTCTGTCCGGGCAGCAGTTGCCGCCCCCGGGTCTCGGTCATGCGTCCATCCTGTCGTGCGAGATCGGTGGGTGAGCGGGCGGGAGCGGGCGGCGAGACACCGGTGTTCGTCGGAGACGCCGCGCCGAAGCGCGATGCCACGCACGAACACCGGTGTTTCGCAGACAACGGGCCGGACCACGGACGGGAGGCGCGGTGCGGGACGGACCCGCACCGCGCCTCCCGTCAGGTGGTCGCGGCTACTTCACCGCACCGGCGGTCAGGCCGGCGACGAACTGGCGCTGCACCACGAGGAACGCGATGACGACCGGGATCGAGACGACCAGCGAGGCCGCCATGATCTGGTTCCAGTACACGTTCGTCTGCGTCGAGTACTGCTGCAGACCGACCGCCAGCGTCGAGCCGAGGCCGTTCGTCATGACGGAGGCGAAGAGGACCTCGCCCCAGGCCGTCATGAACGAGTAGATGCCGACCGCCACGAGACCGGGACGGGCCGAGGGCAGGATGATCCGGAACAGCGCGCCCATCGGGCCGGAGCCGTCGACCATCGCGGCCTCGTCGAGTTCGCGCGGGATCGTCTCGAAGTAGCCCGCGAGCATCCAGATCGAGAACGGCAACGTGAACGTCAGGTACGTGATGATCAGGCCGAGCCAGCTGCCGACGAGCTGGATGCCGAGCGTGTTGCCGAGGTTCGTGAAGATCAGGAACAGCGGCAGCAGGAACAGCACGCCGGGGAACATCTGGGTGGAGAGCACCGTCGTGGTGAAGGCGCTCTTGCCCTTGAAGTTCCACCGCGACACCGCGTAGGCGGCGAACGTGGCGATGATCAGCGAGAACACCGTCGCGACCGTGCAGACCACGAGCGAGTTGATGAAGTACCGGCCGAGCGGGACCGTCGACCACATGTCGATGAACGGCTGGAACGTGATCCGCGACGGGATCCACGTGAAGTCGTTCTGCACGTCGCCGAGCGGCTTGATGGCGGTGGTGATCATGACGTAGAGCGGCACCACCGTGAAGACGGTGAGCAGTGCCAGGACGATGACCTTGAAGGACTTCGCCCCCGTTGTTTCACGCACGGACGGACCTCCGGTTGGTGACGGCCAGGTAGATGCCGGTGACGACGAGCAGGAAGAGGAGGAGCAGGACGCTCATCGCGGCACCGGAGCCGAAGTTCCAGGTGATGAACGACGCGTTGTAGATGTGGAAGCTCAACAGGTCGGCGGCTGGGGGCTGCGCGGTCGAGCCGAACAGCACGAACGGGGTGTTGAAGTCGTTGAACGTCCAGAGGAACATCACCAGCACCAGCGTGACGTTGACCGGGCGGACCATCGGCAGCGTGATCGAGCGCCACTGCCGGAAGGGCTTGGCACCGTCGACCGAGGCGGCCTCGTAGACGTCGGCCGGCACGGACTGGAGGCCCGCCATCAGCATGAGGAACGCGAACGGCCAGGTCTTCCAGATCGCCACGACCACGACGGCCACGAAGGCGTTGTTGCCGATGAGCCAGAACGGCGCGCTCGAACCGAAGAGGTGCAGCTGGTCGACCAGGACGTGGTTCAGGGCACCCGAGTCACGCTGGAACATGAACTTCCACGTGATGACGCCGGCGTACATCGGCAGCGCGTAGGGCACCAGGAACAGCGTGCGGAAGAGCCCGCGACCGCGGAACGGCTTCTGCAAGGCGACCGCGGCGGCCATGCCGAAGCCCCAGGACAGCCCGACCACGAGGATCGTGAAGGCGCAGGTGATGAGGAACGAGCTGAGCAGCCCACGGCCGATCGCCTGGTCGAAGTCGACCGCGACGGAGTAGTTCCGCAGCCCGGCGAAGGGCGCGGCGCCCCAGTTCGCGATGAAGTACTTGGTGAGCTGCACGAAGCTGATCCAGATGCCGACGAGCATCGGCACGATGTGGATGAGCAGCTCGAAGAGGATCGCGGGACCGACGAGTGCGTACGGGAGCCACGGAGCGCGGCGCTTCCCACGAGGCGACGGCCCCGAGAGGGTCGGCGCCTTGGTGTGCGTCAGGTCGATGGCCTCGGAGTCTGGCAGGACCGTCGTGGACATGGGCAGGCCTTCCGGCTGGTGGAGGGGGTTCGGGAGGTGGGGCGGGAGGCCCGGACCCGACCTGACGGTCGTGGTCCGGGCCTCCCGTCGGATCAGCCTGCGGCCTGGGAGACCTGGTCCTGGGCCGTCTGCAGCGCGCTCTTGATGTCCTTGTCGGACACCGTCGAACCCGTCGCGATCTTGGCGAACATGTCGTTCATCGCCTTGCCGACCGTGGACTCGAACTGGTCCTCGGCGGGCACCAGCGGGAGCGGCTTCGCCTTGTTGTTGTAGATGTCGAGGAACGTCTTCGTCTGCTCGTCCGTGACGGAGTCAGCAGCGGCGGCGAGCACCGGCAGTGCCGCGTACGGCTTGTCGAGCGTGGTCTGCGTGTCCGCGCTCGTCATGTACTTGACGAACTTCAGCGCGCCCTCCTTGTTCTTCGTGTTCTTGAAGACGGAGAGGTTGATGCCGGCCGGGAAGCTGGCGATCTGCTCGCCACCGGTCGGAGCGGGCAGCGGGACGACGCCGTACTCGTCCGACTTCATGCCGAGCGAGTTGATGGTGTTGTTCGCGTTGTTCTGGTTGAGGATCATCGCGGCCTTCTTGTTCGCGAAGTCCGTGACCGACTGGGTGGCGTTGTCGTACTGCGCGTTCGAGGGGTTCGCGGCCTTCGCGACCTGCATCAGGTCGATGTAGCGCTTGATGCCGTCGACGTTGGCCTTCGAGGTGAAGGTCGGCTTGCCGCTCTTGTCGAACCACTCGCCGCCGTTCTGCGCCGAGTTGATGAACGCGAAGTGCGCGTTCTCGGTGTACGAACCACCGGCGAGGCTGAACCCGTAGGTGTCACCCTTCGTCAGCGTCTTGGCCGCGGTGACGAGGTCGTCCCAGTTCGTGGGCGGCTCGATGTTCGCGTCCTTGAGCATCTGCTTGTTGTAGAAGAGGCCGTAGGCGAGGCCGTAGAGCGGGACGCTCGTGACGGTCTTGTCCGGGGCACCACCGGTCGAGAGCGCGACCTTGCCGAACTTGTCGGCACCGCCGATCGCCTTCATCTCCGAGTCACCGAACTCCTGGAAGGCGCCGGTGGCCTGGAGCGAGGTCGCCCAGGTGTTGCCGATGTTCACCACGTCCGGACCCTGGCCCGAGGTGACGGCGGTCTGGATCTTCGTCTGGAGGTCGTTCCAGCCGATGACCTGGAGGTTGACCTTGATCCCGGTCTCCTTGGTGAACTTCTCGAGGACGGGGGTCAGCACCTCCTTGTCGTTCTGCAGGGACGTGCCCTGGTTCGACGCCCAGTAGGTGAGCGTCTTCGAGTCGCCGGCGGAACCGGACGACCCGGAGGAGCAGGCTGCGAGGCCGGTCACGGTGAGTGCCGCGGCCGCGGTGATGGCCAGTGCGCGGATGGCAGTGCGCATGAGGCTCTACTTTCTCGTCGTTGAGATCTTGCAGGAGGTGGTGCTCGGTGGTGGTGCTGGGTGCTGCTGTGTGGGACGGGGCAGGGCCGGGTCGGACCAGGGTCCGGTCGGGCTGGACCTGGTCAGGCCAGGGTCTGCTCCGCGGGGTCCCAACCCTCGGGGAGGGTCGGGGAGGGTGTGACCGTGCTCTCGACGAGCACGGTCTCACCACGTTCGGCTGCCTCGGCGATGGAGACCATCACGTCGAGGACGTGGAAGGCGAGGGCACCGGGGACCCGGTTCTCCTCACCCGCACGGAGGGAGCGGGCCAGGTCGACCACGCCGGTCCCCCGCGAGTAGGTGGACCCGACGGCGGGGATCGTCTCGGGCTCGTCGGCGCCGAGCGCGTACAGCTCGGTGTCGCCGTCGAAGTCGTTCGGGTCGGGGAAGACGACCGTGCCGGTCTCGCCCGCGATCTCGACGAAGCCGGTGCGGCCGCGGTCGGACTCGAACGAGAAGACGCTCTGCGCGCTGCCGCCGTCCTCGAACTGGATCAGTGCCGAGTGGTTCGTCGGGACGTCGACCGGGAACTCGGTGCCGGCCTTCGGGCCCGAACCGATCGTGCGGGTGGCGCGGGACTTCGACGCGGTGGCCGTGACCTTCGCGACCGGTCCGAACGCCTGCACGAGGGTCGTGATGTAGTACGGGCCGATGTCGAACAGCGGGCCGGCACCGTAGGCGAAGAGGAACTCGGGGCTCGGGTGCCAGGACTCCGGACCGGGGCTCTGGAAGAGGGTGAGCCCGTTCAGCGGGGTGCCGATGCGGCCGTCGCGGATGGTGCGGAGTGCGGTCTGCAGTCCGGCGCCGAGGAACGTGTCCGGGGCGACGCTGACGGTCTTGCCGGCGGCGACCGCGGCGTCGCGGAGCTGCGCGGCGCTCTGCCGGTCCAGCGCGTAGGGCTTCTCGCCCCAGACGTGCTTGCCGGCGGCCAGCGCCTGCAGGGCGACCTCGACGTGTGCGGCCGGGATGGTGAGGTTCACGACGATCTCGATGTCGTCGACGGCGAGCAGCTCGTCGACCGTGCCGGAGCCCGGCACGCCCCACTTCTCGGCCTGCGACGCTGCCCGGGGCAGGTCGATGTCGGCGATGAAGAGGACCTCGACGTCGGGGAAGACCGTCAGGTTGGACAGGTACTGGTCCGAGATGACGCCGGCGCCGATGACACCGACCCCGACGCGTCCTGCGGCGCTCATGCGTGTGCTCCGGCGAGGAAGGCGTACGAGTCGCGGACGGCCTGGACGACGTCGCCGTCGTGGTCGTCGAGCTCGATGACCTGCTGGGCGTCGGGCGCTGCGGCCACGATGTCGCGCACCGGCATGATGCCGTTGCCGACCGCGACCTGCTGCTTGTCGTCGTGCGAGCCGTCGCCGTCCTTGACGTGCAGGAACCGGACCTGGTCGCCGAGTCGGCCGAGGACGGCCACCGGGTCGTCGCCGCCGACCTTCGCCCAGTACGTGTCGAGCTCGAGGACGACGGCGTCCGAGAGGGCCCCGGCGAAGACCTCGAAGGCGCTCGTGCCGTCGATGCGGTTCGAGAACTCGAACGCGTGGTTGTGGTAGCCGAGGGTCAGGCCGTGGTCGGCGGCGCGGGGCGCGAGCTCGTTGAACTGGCGGGCGATGGCCTCGACGTCCTCGCGGGTGGTCCAGCGTGCTTCGTCGACGTGCGGGTCGATCAGGGTGCCGAGCCCGACGGCGACGCTCGCGGTGAGGATGCGCTCGAGCCCCTGCTCGTCCACGTCGAGGAGACGTGCGTGCCCGCTCGGCGCGGTCAGACCGGCCTGCTGCAGGGCGGCTGCGTACTCGTCGGCACGGTCGACGAAGCCGAAGAGCTCGACGTTCGTGAAACCGATGTCGGCGATCGTCGCCAGGGTTCCGGGGAGGTCCGTCGTCAGTGCGTCACGCACCGTGTAGAGCTGGACCGAGAGCGGTTGGGGCACCAGGTGTTCTCCTCATCGAGATGTGGTCTTCTCTGACCGATCGTCACACTATGGGCGCTTTTGTCGGCGGTCAAGCAAAAGTTCGAAGAGGTTCGACGACCTTCGTTGCGTGGCCCGGACGATGTGTGGTTCACTCCGACCATGGTCGACTTGACGCGGACGGCGACGACGCCGCCGGTCGGGGCCAGCGAGCTCTTCCAGATCCTGCGCGACGGCGTCCCGCGGACCCGAGGTGAACTCGCTGCCCTCACCGGGATGGCGCGCTCGACCATCGGCGTGCGCATCGACGCCCTGGTCGACGTCGGGCTCGTCGGGTCCGTCGACACCGCAGCCTCCACCGGCGGACGACCCCCGGCACAGATCGCGCTACGCCCCGCCGCGCGACTCGTCGTCGCCGCCGACCTCGGTGCCTCGCACGGCCGGGTCGCCGTGACCGACCTGGTCGGCACCCAGCTCGCCACCCGCGACGCCCGGATCGACATCGCCGCCGGACCCGTCCCCACGCTCGAGTGGCTCGTCGGCGTCGTCGACGAACTGCTCGACTCGGTCGGCCGCGCCCGCGACGACGTCATCGCGTTCGGCATCGGCCTGCCGGGCCCCGTCGAGTTCTCGACCGGACGTCCCGCCAACCCGCCGATCATGCCCGGCTGGGACGGCTTCGACGTCCCCGGCTGGCTCCGCCAGCACGTCCGCGCCCACGTCCTCGTCGACAACGACGTGAACATCGCGGCCCTCGGCGAACGGGCGCACGGCTGGCCGGACCTCGACCACCTGCTCTTCGTGAAGGTCGCCACCGGCATCGGCTCCGGCATCGTGTCGGAGGGCCGGCTGCAGCGCGGCGCGCAGGGCACCGCGGGCGACATCGGGCACGTCCGGGTCTCCCGTGCCGGCGACGTCCCCTGCCACTGCGGCAACACCGGCTGCCTGGAGGCCGTCGCCTCCGGTCCGGCGATCGCCCGGGCACTGCGGGCGAAGGGCCACGACGTGCACACCAGCGCCGACGTCATCGAGCTCGTCGCCCGGTCCGACCTCGATGCCATCGGTGCCGTGCGCCAGGCCGGCCGGGACATCGGCGAGGTCCTGGCGACCTGCGTCTCCCTCATCAACCCGTCGGTCATCGCGCTGGGCGGCTCGATCACCCAGGCCGGGGAGCACCTGCTCGCCGGCGTCCGGGAGGTCGTCTACTCCCGCTCGATGCCCCTCGCCACCGAGCACCTCGTCATCGCGCAGTCCCGCGCCGGCTCGATCGCCGCACTGCAGGGTGCCGCAGCGCTCGCCATCGCGTACGCACTGTCCCCCGCGGGCGTCGACGAGCTGGTCACGATGGCCGAGGGGCGGCAGCTGGTCTCCTGACCGCCGCACCCCGACCGCGTGCCGGTTTCGCCGGTGCCGGTGGTCGGGTGGACAATCGTGGGGTGACGATCGTGCAGCCCACTCTCTGGGGCGACCTGGATGACGGGTGGGAGGCCCAGCCCGGCCCCGTCACGTCGGCCGGCGGTCGGTCTGCGGGTGTTCGGGCCACCGGCTCCGCGCGTCCGACCCGCGCACACGACACCTTCACGGCGCTCCGCGGGCACACCGAGCGGATCGTCGCGCACTCATCCGACCGCGTCGCCTGGCTGCGCGCCCGTGCGATGGGCATCACGGCCACCGACGTCGCACGTCTCGCGTCCCTCCACGCCGTCGACGCGGTCGTCGCCGACAAGCGGTACGGCTCCCGGTTCGCCGGCAACGTCTACACCGAGCACGGCAAGGAACGCGAACCCGTGATCGCCTCCTGGGTCGCCGCGACCCACGGCATCCAGCCCTCGGCACACCTGTTCCACGCCGCCACGAACCGGGCACACCTGGCGACCCCGGACGGTGTCGGGCTCGACCGCGACGGCCGTCTGCTGCTGGCCGAGATCAAGACCACCGCGAACGGGTTCACCCGCGTCCCCCGGCACTACATGCGGCAGGTGTGGTGGCAGCAGTACGTACTCGGTGCCGACCGGACGCTGTTCGTCTGGGAGAAGCACGACGACTTCGTGCCGGTCGCCGACGAGCCCGAGTGCCGGTGGATCGACCGCGACGACGACGCCATCCGCGGGCTCATCGCCCTCGCGGACCTGGTGCTCGATCGCCTGCGGGACGCTCGCTGACCGGGATCAACCGCAGTCGGGACAGCGCGACGACGATCAGGCCCATCAGGCCGATGAACACCGCGACGCCCAGGCAGTACAGCGCGACCACGCCGTAGCCCGACTTCGGGTCGAGGAACGGGTAGGGCACCCAGCCGTCGGTCGCACCGCGGATCACGACCACGACCAGCCAGACCGCCGGGTAGACCAGGAACCACCACACGTCGCGGAAGAACAGTCGGCTGCGGTCCGAGAACAGCAGCCAGTCGATCACGACGTACAGCGGGATCCAGCGGTGCAGGACGTCGTTCGACCAGGACTCCCCCACCGGCTGCCCGACCTGGGCGAGCAGCGTGTTGTAGACCAGGCCCGTCGTCGCGATGTAGACCGTGGCGGCACCGCGGAACAGGTCCAAGCGGCGGCCGGCATCGCGCCGTCGCCCTGCCGCCACGACGGTGAGGACGAACACGACCGCGACCAGGATGTTCGACTGGTTCGTGAAGTACCCGAAGAAGTTCCAGAACACGAACCCGTTCTGCAGTGCACGCTGCAGGTCGTCGACGACGGCCGCGACGATGGCGATCGCGGCGACGAGCCGCAGGACGTTCACGAAGATCCGCACGGGATCACGGTACTGGTCGATCGCCCTGTCCGGAGAACGCGGAGCGGGGCTCGCCGAACCGGGAGCGCAGAACGGCCCACACCGGAGTGCGGGCCGTTCTGGTCGTGCTGTGGATCAGTGCGATCCGCTGCTGATCGGGATCAGAAGACGTTGACGTCCAGCGGGATGCCCGGGCCGAAGGTCGTCGAGACGGCGCCCTTCATGATGTACCGGCCCTTCGCGGCGCTCGGCTTGAGACGGACGATCTCGTCGAGCGCGGTGGTGATGTTCTCGTCGAGCTGCTCCGGCGTGAACGAGGCCTTGCCGACGACGAAGTGCACGTTGGAGTGCTTGTCGACGCGGAACTCGATCTTGCCGCCCTTGATCTCGTTCACGGCCTGGGCCACGTTCGGGGTCACGGTGCCGGTCTTCGGGTTGGGCATGAGGCCACGCGGGCCGAGCACCTTGCCGAGACGACCGACCTTGCCCATGAGCTCCGGGGTCGAGACCGCGGAGTCGAACGAGGTGTAGCCCTCGGCGACCTTCGCGATGAGCTCGTCGCCACCGACCTCGTCGGCGCCGGCGGCGATGGCGGCCTCAGCGGCTGCACCCGTCGCGAAGACGATGACGCGGGCGGTCTTGCCGGTGCCGTGCGGGAGGATGACGGTGCCGCGCACCATCTGGTCCGCCTTGCGGGGGTCCACGCCGAGCTTCAGCGCGACCTCGACGGTGGAGTCGGTCTTCGCAGAGCCGGTCTCCTTCGCCAGGGCGACTGCCTCGGTAGGGGTGTAGAACTTGTCGGCCACGATCTTCGCGGCCGCGGCGCGGTACGCCTTGGACTTCTTCGCCATGGTGGTCTCCTTGCGAGATACGTGGTTGGCGAGCCGGCGCGGCTCTCCCACGGTGAGTACTGGGGTGTGGAGGGTGAGGCTCAGGCCTCGACCGTGATGCCCATCGAACGAGCGGTACCGGCGATGATCTTCGTCGCCTGCTCGATGTCGTTGGCGTTCAGGTCGGCCTGCTTGGTCTCGGCGATCTGACGGATCTGGTCCGCCGTGATGCGTCCGGCCTTCACCGTGTGCGGCGTCGCGGAACCCTTGTTCACACCCGCGGCCTTCTTGATGAGCTCGGCTGCCGGCGGGGTCTTGAGGATGAACGTGAACGAACGGTCCTCGTAGACGGTGATCTCCACCGGGATGACGTTGCCGCGCTGCGACTCGGTCTGGGCGTTGTACGCCTTGCAGAACTCCATGATGTTCACGCCGTGCTGACCGAGCGCCGGACCGATCGGCGGTGCCGGGTTGGCGGCGCCCGCGTTGATCTGCAGCTTGATCAGGCCCGTGACCTTCTTCTTCGGTGCCATGTTTCGCTTTCCTCCTGGGATCGAACGCACGGGGACCCGTGCACTCTCCCGCGTCTCCGGCGGTTCCGGATCGCGGTGACGGACCCGCAGCGCACGAGGCGCGCGGACCCAAACTCGAACAGTCTAGTGGATGGTGTCCAGCTCTAGAGCTTGGTCACCTGGTCGAAGCTGAGCTCGACCGGCGTCTCGCGCTCGAAGAGCGAGACGAGCACGGTGAGCTTGCCGCTCTCCGGCTTGATCTCGGAGATCGACCCCGGCAGACCCGCGAACGAGCCTTCCTTGATGGTGATCGTCTCGCCGACCTCGAAGTCGACCTCGGCCTGGGGCTGCGCCTGGGCAAGTCCGCTGCCCTTGGCGCCGCCCTTGGTCGGGGCCGCCTCGGCGACCTGGACGAGGGACTTCAGCATGCCGAAGGCCTCGTCGAAGCGGAGCGGGGTCGGGTTGTGCGCGTTGCCGACGAAGCCGGTGACACCCGGGGTGTGGCGGACGACGGACCACGAGTCCTCGTCGAGGTCCATGCGGACGAGCACGTAGCCGGGGATCCGGACGCGGGTGACCAGCTTGCGCTGCCCGTTCTTGATCTCGACGACGTCCTCCATCGGGACCTCGGCCTGGTAGATGTAGTCCTCCATCGACATCGACACCATGCGGTTCTCGATGTTCGCCTTCACGCGGCGCTCGAAGCCCGCGTAGGAGTGGATGACGTACCACTTGCCCGGCTTCATCCGCAGTTCGGTCTTGAACGCCTCGTACGGGTCGACCTCGGACTCGTCGTCGTCGTCCTCGGCCGTGATCGTGACCTCGGTGTCGGGGGCCAGGTCGACCTCGGACTCCGGGGCGATCGCACCGAGTGTGTCGGCGGACTCCTCCGCGGCGACGGTCGCGTTCGCTTCGTCCGCGGTCTCGTCCTCGAGCTCGGTCTCTTCTTCGTCCTCGACAGCTTCGACGGCGGCTTCGGCCTCGTCGGCGGTGTCGATCTCGAGCGCGTCGTCGACGACGGCGTCGGCTTCCGGGTCACGCGACTCGGCGAGGGCGTCGAGCGTCTCGTCGAGCTCGGTGCTGACCGTGCCGTCGTCCGGCTCGTCGCTCAGCCCGAGGGACTCGTCGTCGTCGTCCTCGACGGAGATCGCGCGCTCCTCGGCGGAGTCGGTCGAACGGAGTTCGCTCGTCTCGACGTCGCCTTCCTGGTTCTCCTCGACCTCGGAAGACTGCTCGGCAGCGGTCGCGAGGTCGATGTCGTCGCGGGAGTAGTCAGACACAGTCGGTTCTTTCCGTTCGATGGTGCGGATCGGGTTGGCGCTCACGTCCCGGGCAGGGAACGGGTCACCGTCTCCGGGAGACCGTACCCCGAGGAGGACCGGAGCGGTCGGACCTGCGGTCAGGCCGGGCGCGCCAGGAGTGCAGCGCGCCGGGGTTCATGCCAGCTGGGTCAGGCCGTGGGGCCGTTGCCGAACACGTAGCCGACGCCGAGACCGAACACGAAGTCGAGGACCGACACGAGGATCATCATCACGACGACGAACACGAGCACGACACCCGTGTAGCTGAAGAGTTCCTTGCGGGTCGGGGTGACGACCTTGCGCAGCTCGCCGAAGACCTGGCGGATGAACAGTGCGATCGCGGCGAAGGGGCCACGGCGCTGTGCCCGGTCGACCTTCGCCTGGGTGACGACGTCGTCGGTCGTCTCCACGTCTTTGCTCGCCACTTCAACCCTTCCCGATGTGCAGGGCGGACAGGACTTGAACCTGCAACCTGCGGTTTTGGAGACCGCTGCTCTACCAATTGAGCCACCGCCCTTCGGAACGTCCACCCGTACGGGATCCGGTCGCTCCAGGGAGAAGAAGTCCGTTTCCGAGAGACTTCAACCGCCGCAGAACAGTGTACGGGAGTCCCGACGGCGGTGTCCACTTGACGGATGCTCCGGCGCGGCGCGTCGGTAGGCTGGCCCCGTGAGCACCGAAGCCGCCAGCCCTCAGCCCACCGACAGCCCCGACAGCAGCCCGCGCCCGGGCACGGACCCAGGTGCGCCCGGGGAAGGTCCGCGCATCGCCTCCCGCATCGCCGCCATCGCCGAGTCCGCGACCCTCAAGGTCGACGCCAAGGCGAAGGCCCTCAAGGCCTCCGGGCGCCCGGTGATCTCCTTCGCCGCGGGCGAGCCCGACTTCGCCACCCCGGCGCACGTCGTCGACGCGGCCGTCACGGCAGCGCAGGACCCGGCGAACCACCGGTACACCCCGGCCACGGGCCTCCCGGACCTGAAGCGCGCGGTCGCTGACAAGACCGCGCGCGAGTCCGGCATCGCCGTCGACCCGTCGCAGGTCATCATCACGAACGGCGGCAAGCAGGCCGTCTACCAGGCCTTCCAGACCGTGGTCGACGCCGGGGACGAGGTCCTGCTGCCCGCGCCGTACTGGACCACCTACCCCGAAGCCATCCGACTGGCGGGCGGCGTCCCCGTCGACGTCTTCGCCGGGAGCGACCAGGACTACCTCGTCACCGTCGAGCAGCTCGAGGCAGCGCGGACCCCGCGCACGAAGGCACTGCTCTTCTGCTCCCCCTCGAACCCGACCGGTGCCGTGTACTCGGCCGAGCAGACGCGCGCCATCGGCGAGTGGGCGCTGGAGCACGGCATCTGGGTGATCAGCGACGAGATCTACCAGGACCTGCTCTACGACGGCCTCACCTTCTCCAGTGTCCTCGAGCAGGTCCCGGCCCTCGCGGACACGACGATCCTGGTGAACGGGGTCGCCAAGACCTACGCCATGACCGGCTGGCGGGTCGGCTGGATGATCGGCCCGGCGGACGTGGTCAAGGCCGCGTCGAACCTGCAGTCCCACCTGTCCTCGAACGTCTCGAACGTCTCGCAGCGTGCCGCGATCGCCGCCCTGGACGGCCCGCAGGAGCCCGTCCTGGCGATGCGCGAGGCCTTCGACCGTCGTCGGCAGGCGATCGTCGCCGGCCTCAACGCCATCCCTGGGTTCAACACGCCCGTGCCGCATGGGGCGTTCTACGTGTACCCCGACGTCACCGCGTTGCTCGGTCGCGAGTGGGCCGGCAGCACGCCGACCACGACCCTCGAGCTGGCGGACCTGATCCTCGAGCACGCCGAGGTCGCGGTCGTCCCGGGCGAGGCGTTCGGGCCCTCCGGGTACCTGCGCCTGTCCTACGCGCTCGGCGACGACGACATCGCCGAGGGTGTCGCCCGTCTGGCCCGCCTGTTCGGCTGACCCCGGTCACCCCGAACGGCACGACGCGCCCCGTCTCGACGGGGCGCGTCGTCGTTGCGGGGAGCGATGTCGTCGCGGTCGGCGACGGCCGGGAGGCACGCCTCGCGTCCGACACGCCGGAACCGTCGCCGTCGCCGTCGCCGTCGCCGTCGCCGTCGATCAGGCGAGCAGGTCCCCGACCACGACGGGCTCCGGCACGAGCGTGACGCCGAAGCGGTTCGCGACCGTCACCTGCACGTAGCGCGCGAGTTCGGCCACCTGGGCCGCCGTCGCTCCCCCGCGGTTCGTCAGCGCGAGGGTGTGCTTCGTGGAGATCCCGGCGCGGGACCCTGGGACGCCGTAACCGCGGTGCACCCCGGCGTGCTCGATCAGCCAGGCGGCGCTGAGCTTCACGTCGTCACCGGCCGGCCAGCGCGGTGCGTCGTCGGGCATCGTCTGCGCGAACCCGGCCGACACGATCGGGTTGGTGAAGAACGAGCCGGCGCTCCAGGTGTCGGGGTCGGCGTCGTCGAGCACCATGCCCTTGGACCCGCGCAGCCGCAGGACCTCGGCGCGGACGTCGGCCGGGGCGACACGGGTGCCGAGCTCGACGCCGAGGGACCCCGCGAGCTGGGCGTACCGCACCGGGACCCCGTCGTCGGAGGCCGTCCCGAGCCGGAACTCGACGGTCAGCACGACGCCGCGACGACCGTGCTTGAGGGTGCTCGTGCGGTAGCCGAGCGCCAGCTCGGACGCGGGGACCCAGGAACGCTCGCCGGTCTCGGCGTCCAGGAAGTCGACGGCGGTGAGCACGTCGGACAGTTCGACCCCGTAGGCGCCGATGTTCTGCACGGGGGCGGCACCGACCGTGCCCGGGATGCCGCTGAGGGCCTCCAGTCCGGTCCATCCGCGCTCGACGGTGGTCGCGGTGAACTCGTCCCACGGCTCCCCCGCGGCGACGCGGACGGTGACGCCGTCGGCGTCGTCCCGCGCGTCGACCCCTCGGGTGCGGACCACCACGACGGTGCCGGGGAAGCCCTGGTCGGCGACGAGCAGGTTGCTGCCGCCGCCGAGGACCAGCCAGTCGTCCTCGTCCGCCCAGGCGTCGACGACGTGGGCGACGAGTTCGTCGGTCGTGTCCGCGACCAGCAGCCGGCCGGCCGGCCCGCCGACGCGGAGGGTCGTGAGCTCGGCGAGCGTCGTCTCCGCCACGGTCAGTGGAACGCCACGGTGACCTGCGCCTTGCCGAGCACGGTCTGCCCGGCGGCGGTCACGGTGAGGTCGATGCGCTGTGGGCGACCCTGGTCGTCGAGGGTGCCGACCTTGGCGACGACGCCGACGTCGGCACCGTCGGTCGGGTCGACGACAACGGGGCGGGTGAAGCGGACGCCGTACGAGGCGACCCAGCCGCGGTCGCCCAGCCACTCGGCGACGGGCTGGACGGCGAGGCCCATCGTGAGCATGCCGTGCGCCAGGACACCGGGCAGCCCGACCGAGGCTGCGACGTCGTCGCGGTAGTGGATCGGGTTGAAGTCCCCGGAGGCACCGGCGTAGCGGACGAGCGAGTCGCGGGTCAGGTGCACCTGGCGCTCGGCGACGACGGTGCCGACCGGCAGGTCGGCGGTGGTGTCGGTCATGCGTCATCTCCTCGGACGACGAGGGTGGACGTGGCGGTGACGACGCGCTGCCCGTCGGCGTCGACGACGCTCGACTCGGCGGTGACCATCGCGTTGCCGCCCAGGGTCTTCACGCTCGTCACGGCGAGGGTCGCGGTGAGTTCGTCCCCGGCGACGATCGAGCGGGCGTAGGCGAACTTCTGTTCGCCGTGCACGACACGGGAGAAGTCGATGCCGGCGTCCGGTTCGGCCAGGAGCTGCGCGAGCGTGGCTTCCTGCACGACGACCGCGAAGGTGGCCGGGGCGACGACGTCGGCGTGCCCGGCGGCCTGGGCGGCGGCGGGGTCGGAGTGGATCGGGTTGGTCGCGAACACGGCGCGGGAGAACTCGCGCACCTTCTCACGACCGACCAGGTACGGCGGGGCCGGCGGGAACGTCCTGCCGACGAGCTCGGGGTTCACTGACACCCGGGCAGTCTACCGAGGCCCTCGGACGCCGCACTCGACGTTGTTCATGAGCTCGACCTTGTTCATGAGTTTGCATCGGTTAGGCTGGCGGCACTCGGTCGGGGGACGACCGGGCGGGGGCGGGGAGTGGCGATGGAGACGACGACCGAGTACACGGTGCTCGAACACCACGGCTGCACGGCGGTCGAGCTGGTCGACACTGCCCTGCGCGCCGTCGGACACCGGGTCGCGTCCGGCGAGGGCCGCCTGCTCGTGACCGCGGGGAACCCCGTGATGACGGTGCTCCTCGGCGCGCTGGTCCACCCGTCCCGGCAGTACCGGCGGTACGAGCTCGCTCTGACGACCACGCCGGGCCATGCCGTCCTGACACTGCGGCACGCGGGTCACGGAGCGGCTGTCGTGGGCGGCATGATCGGGGCGAACCGCCGACGCGAGGCCTGGCGCCGCATCGCCGGCCTGGTCGAGACGACCCTGCACGGCGGCGGCGTCCTGCTGCACCGCACGGACCGCATCGACACGTCGGGCATCAAGCTGCACTGACCCCTCGGGCGGGAGGCGCGGGGCCCGTCGGGCGGGAGGCGCGGGACGCGTGATCGAGGCGCGGGACGCGTGATCGAGGACCAACCGACCGCCACGGAACGGATGACGCCCGGAACGACGAAGGCCCGGCGCTGCTGCGCCGGGCCTTGCCGTCTTGACGTCGTTCCCGCTGATCACACTCGTTCGACCAGCACGGTAGCGAGGGCGGGACTTGAACCCGCGACACCACGATTATGAGCCGTGTGCTCTAACCAACTGAGCTACCCCGCCATGGATCCGCAGTGATCACTGCGAAGTGACAACACTGCGAGTCGGAGCCCCGAGTCAGGATTGAACTGACGACCCCTTCCTTACCATGGAAGTGCTCTACCACTGAGCTATCGGGGCGAGTACCGCGAGCGGCACCACACGAGGATAGCAGACCCGCGACGGTGGTCTGGAACCGACCGTGACGCCCGGGCGTGCCGTCCGCGAGGGCTAGTTCGCGTTGGCCTGGAGCCACGCCAGCGGGTCCACCGGGACGCCGTCGATGCGGATCTCCAGGTGCAGGTGCGGGCCTGTCGAGTTGCCCGTGCTGCCGACCAGACCGACGGTCTGACCGACCTTCACGTGCTCGCCCTGCACGACCTGGAACGAGTTGTCGAGCATGTGCCCGTAGACGCTGACGAACTGCTTGCCGTCCACGTCGTGCTCGATCCAGACGTCGTTGCCGAAGCCACCGTCGTTCGCCTGCACCTTGATGACGGTTCCGTCGGCCACCGCACCGATGGCGGTTCCGGCACCCGGAGCGAAGTCGACGCCCTGGTGGAACGTGGAGCAGAACGAGCACCCGGCGACCTGTCGGCCACCGAAGCCCGACGAGATCGGCACACCGACCGGGAACGGCCACTGGATCGTGCCGTTCGCGTCGTTCGTGAACGTCGAGGGGTCGGTCGCCATGCCGGCGGCCGGGGTGACGCTCCGCTGCGCTTCGGACACGGTGTAGGCATCGCGGTCCACGGCGCCCTCGACGGCGTCACCGACGGAGAGCGACTGCGCGTCCTGCACGGAGGCACGGACGGTCGCGGCACCGGGCTGCGGGACGTAGAGGGCCTGCGCGGGCAGCGAGGTCGAGACGACGAGACCGGCGGTGAAGAGCAGTGCCCCGACGACCGTCACGCGGGACGCGGTCCGGCGGAACGAGGTACCGGAGGCCCGCGTCGCACGACCGGCGGCCGGTGCGGTGCGGGCGATGTGCCGCGTGGCACGGTCCACGCGGGGGCCGTCGGCGATGACCGGCACAGCCGGGGAGGCGGCGCGGGTGGCCTTCGGTGCGGCGGCGCGGGTGGCCTTCGACGCAGCGGTCCGGGTCGCGCGCTTCGTCGCCGAGGTGCGGCGTGCGGCGGCGGGACGAGCGGCGGCCGACACCGGGGCACCTTCGGCGAGCGGTGCGACGACCGGGGAGGACGGTGCCGGCGGGGTCAGCGGTGCAGCGCTCGAGGCCGGGAGGACGGGCGACGAGGGGGCCGGCGGAGTCGCGGGGCCGGAGCCGACGGGCGCCGGACGAGCAGCGTCACGAGCGGGTGTGGCGAACGAGCGGTCGACGTCCGACCGGCGGCGGGACGTCTTCGCGGCGGCGCGTTCGGCTTCGATCCGAGCTCGTCTCGTCAGGTGCACGGACGGCGTCGCCCCAGGGGCGTTGCGGTCGATGGTCGTGGGCGTCTGCGAGGAGTCGAGCATGCGTACGGTGATGATCCTGAGTTCGAGGCACGGGCGCTCGTCGGTAACGAGCAGGTAACGGGACTCCTGAACGGTAGCAAAGGAGCTCGGTGCTCGCCAGTCGTGTGCACGCCTGTGCAGACCCCCCAGAGCGGGTGGCTCGGCACGGGTCGGGGCTCAGTCGCCCAGGACGTCGTCCTCCAGCGTGCGGACGAGGGTGGCGAGGTCCTCGACGATGCTCGGCGCGGCGAAGAGGAAGGACCGCGTGTCGCCGACCTCCCACGTGCGGACGTCCGCGCCGGCCGCGGCGGCCACGATCGAGCCGGCGGCCATGTCCCACGGGTTGATGCCGCGTTCGTAGTAGGCGTCGACGGTTCCCGTGGCCACGGCGCAGCAGTCGAGTGCGGCAGCTCCGGCACGGCGGACGTCACGCACCTCGGTGATCAGCCCGGCGAGGACGGCCGCCTGCTCCCACCGGCGTTCGGCGGTGTACCCGAAGCCGGTGGCGACGAGGGTCTCGGCGAGGGACTCCGGTGCGGCGACGGTGAGCGGACGTCCGTCGAGGGCAGCCACTCCCCCGGCGACGGCGCGGTACACCTGTCCGGTCGCCGGCGCGATCACGACACCGGCGACGGGCTCCCACATCGCGGGGTCGGGGACACCGCGGACGACCCCGATGCTCACGGCGTAGGCGGGGCTGCCGTAGAGGTAGTTGACCGTGCCGTCGATCGGGTCGACGACCCAGGTCAGGCCGGAGGTGCCCGTCGCTGTGCCGGACTCCTCGCCGAGGAAGGCGTCGTCCGGGCGTGCTTCGCTGATGCGCCGGCGGATGAGCGCTTCGACCTCGCGGTCGGCGGCGGTCACGACGTCGGCGATGCTCGACTTCCGGTCGGCGACCTCGACCCCTTCGGCTCGGCGCTGCACCGCGAGTGCGGCGGCTTCACGGGCGATCGCCTCGGCGAGGTCGGCAAGGGCTTCGGGAGCAGCAGACACGGGAGCATTCGACATACCCCGATCCTGCCCGACCAGCCGATCCCCCGCCGAACCGCCCGGCTCCGCCGAACGACGCTCCACCCGGCTCCGCCGAACCCCCGGGAACGCAGAAATGGCCCCGTCCGAAGACGGGGCCATCCCGACAAGCCAACACGAATGTGTAGCTAGCACGTGTGTAGCTGGCACGTGGCGAGTGAGGGATTCGAACCCCCGGAGGCATACGCCGGCTGATTTACAGTCAGATCCCTTTGGCCGCTTGGGTAACTCGCCATGTGCGCACCCGGCCCGTGTCATCACCGACCGAAGGCGCGGTGAAGAGCATAGCCGATGTCCGGAGGTGCTCGCGACCACGGTCGGACGCTGGCCGGTTGCCGAGGGTGGGACGGGCCTCCCGGAACGGGCCTGCGTGCCGCCGGATAGGCTGTCCGGCATGGCAGACAGCTCCTTCGACGTGGTCAGCAAGGTCGACAAGATGGAGGCGGAGAACGCCCTCAACCAGGCGGCGAAGGAGATCGAGCAGCGCTACGACTTCAAGGGCGTCGGCGCGTCCGTCGCGTTCAGCGGTGAGGACGTCCTCATCAAGGCGTCGACCGAGGAGCGCGCCCTGGCCGTCCTCGACGTGCTGCAGACGAAGGCGATCAAGCGCGGCATCAGCCTGAAGAGCCTCGACGCCGGCGAGCCGTTCCCCTCGGGCAAGGAGTTCCGCATCGAGGTCAAGTTCAAGAACGGCATCGAGCAGGACATCGCGAAGAAGATCGGCGCGGTCATCCGGGCCGAGGCACCGAAGACGGTGAAGAGCCAGGTGCAGGGCGACGAGCTCCGGGTCTCCTCGAAGAGCCGCGACGACCTGCAGCAGACCATCCAGCTGCTCAAGGGCCAGGAGTTCGACGTGCCCCTGCAGTTCATCAACTTCCGCTGACCCGCGCTCCCCCGCGTAGACACCGACCCGCACCGTGGAGCACTGGCTCGTCGTCGCGTTGATCATCATCCTGGTCCTGTTGGACCTGGCGATCCGCGCCTTCTCCCTCGTCTACGTCCCGATCGACCGGAAGCCGCAGACGGCGACGGGCTGGTTGCTGGCGATCTTCCTCATCCCCTACATCGGATTCATCCTCTTCCTGGTGCTCGGGTCGACGAAGCTGCCGCGGTCGCGCCGCGAGAAACAGACCGAGATCAACCGCTACATCCTCGAGCAGACCGAGGGCATCGAGCGGGTGCGCCGTGACCACCCGTGGCCCGCGTGGCTGGAGAGCATCACGCGGTTGAACCGCGAGCTCGGCGCGATGCCGCTGGTCGGTGGCAACCAGGCCGAGCTGTACCCGCACTACGACGACGCCTTCGCCGAGATGACGCACGCTGTCGACGCCGCTCGGCGGTTCGTGCACGTCGAGTTCTACATCGCGTCCCTCGACGACACCACGCGGCCGTTCTTCGAGTCCTTGGCGCGGGCGCAGGCCCGTGGGGTGACGGTCCGCTTCCTCATGGACCACTGGGCGAGCCGGGGGTACCCGTACTTCAAGGACACCCTGGCGTTCCTCGACGCCGCCGGCATCGAGTGGCACCTGATGCTGCCGCTGTTGCCGATGGAGGGCAAGTTCCAGCGCCCGGACCTCCGCAACCACCGGAAGATCCTGGTCGTCGACGGCTCGGTCGCGTTCACGGGGTCGCAGAACCTCATCGACCGCTCCTACGACACGAAGGCGAACATCGAGCGCGGCCTCAGGTGGCGCGACCTGTTCGCCCGGTTCGAGGGGCCGGTCGTCGCGGGCATCAACGCGCTGTTCGTCACCGACTGGTACAGCGAGACCGACGAGTTGCTGCTCCGTGAGAGCGACCCGGTGCACCGCGCAGACCGGGCGGACGCGTTGGACTGCCAGGTGGTGCCGTCCGGCCCGGGCTTCGACGGCGAGAACAACCTGCGCCTGTTCAACGCGCTGCTGTACTCGGCGCAGGAGCGGGTGTCGATCACGTCGCCGTACTTCGTGCCCGACGACTCGATGCTCTACGCGATCACGACGACCGCGCAGCGTGGGGTCGAGGTCGAGCTGTTCGTCGGTGAGATCGGCGACCACGCGATGACCTGGCACGCGCAGCGTTCCTACTACGAGGGACTGCTCCGGGCCGGGGTGAAGATCTGGCTGTACCGCGCGCCGACGGTGCTGCACGCGAAGCACTTCACGATCGACGACGACGTCGCGGTGATCGGGTCGTCGAACATGGACATGCGCTCGTTCACCCTGAACCTGGAGATCTCGGTGATGGTGCGCGGGAAGTCCTTCGTGGACGCCCTCCGGGACGTCCAGGACGACTACCGTGCCGCCAGCCGCCAGCTGACGCTGGACGAGTGGCTGACCCGCCCGCGTCGGTCGCGGGTGTTCGACAACGTCGCGCGGCTCACCGCGGCGCTGCAGTAGCGGCCGGCCACCGAACCGGTCTGTCGGCCGGGAGGCCCGTCCCCCGTCCGTCCCGCGGGTCACGCCCGGCGCGCGGTCGCCGGAGCGGACCGGACGGTCAGGCGCGTGGTGCCGGCCCCGGCGCGGGTGCGGGCACCGCCGAGGCGATCCGCGCCGTCAGCCGTTCGAGCGGGCCACGGCCGAGGAACCGGCGCCAGAGCATCGCGAACAGCACCGAGCCGACGACGAAGGCCCACCAGGTCGTCGGTCCCTGCGGCATCTCGGGCCACGCGGCGATCACGACGAGGTGCAGTGCGTAGACGGTGAGCGGCATCGACCCGACGGCGGCCAACGGGACCGCGATCCGGGTGACGAGCGGCCCGTGTCCGTCGACGAGCAGGCGGCACAGCGCGATCACGGCCACGGCGACGGCAGCGGTGCCCACGACGTCGACGATCGAGGACGAGTGGTCCCGCGGCGACAGGAACACCTGGGCGAACGTCTGACCGGCGTCGGAGCGGGACGGTACGAAGGGCACGCCGGGGAACGCGTACGTGGTGTCGAACGGGATCGGCGCGGCGGCGTTCCCGACGACGTAGGCGGCGGTCGCGACCACGGTGCCGGACGCGAGGAGCAGGACCTGCCGCACCGCGCCTCCCGGCCGTGACCGGGCGACCGCGAGTCCGACCAGGACGTACGCCCAGAAGGTGACGACGGGGTAGACGAGCCCGAGCTGGACGCCGAACATGTCGGCGTCGGCGTAGAGCGGCACGATCGCCAGCGCGACCGGAGCCGACGCGACCGCGCAGCCGACGGCGAGCAGGAGCAGTGCCCACGGACGCCAGCGGAGGACGGGCAGGGCCAGCAGGAACAGGGCGCCGTAGGTGGGCAGGACGACGTACACGGGCGTCTGCAGTGCCATCAGGAGCAGCCCGACGACGACGACCACGACGGCCCGGAGCGCCAGACGTGCGCGGACCCGGCCGATCGCGGGTGGCCCGGGCGGTCGGTCGCGGCCGCTCACCAGTCCGATGGAGACCCCCGCGAGCACCGCGAAGAGCGCCGCGGACCGGCCGTTCACGACCGCCCCGAGGCTCGTCGGGTCGGCCCAGTCGACGTTCTCGGCGACGTCGCCGACGTGGGCGGCCATCATGCCGAACAGGGCGAGCGACCGGGCCACGTCGACCCCGACGAGCCGATCGGACGACGCAGCGCCCGGCACCCCGAGCCGGGGTACCGGGCGCTGCGTCGTCATGCGCTGACCCGCGACCGGGTCAGGACTGCGAGTCGGCGTGCGAACGGCGCAGCGAGACGTCGATCATCTCGTCGCGCGGCACGACCTTGACCCGGGCCCGACCCTGCGGCTCGCCGAGGGCCATCTCGTGCTGGTCGAGGGCGTGCCAGCCGTCGAGGTCGGTGAAGTCGACGCCGCGCTCGCGGAGCAGTGCCGGGATCGCTGCTTCGGACGGGTCCTCCGGGCTCCACCAGGTGCCCTGGTCGGTGACCACGTGCTGCACGGTCTCCATCGCGTCGGACTTGGTGTGTCCGATCAGGCCGACCGGGCCGCGCTTGATCCACCCGGTGGCGTACACGCCGGGGATCCGGTTGCCGTCGGTGTCGAGCACCTGGCCCTCGTGGTTCGGGATGACGCCGTAGCGCTCGTCGAACGGCACCCCGGGCAGGGGTGAGCCGACGTAGCCGACCGCACGGTAGAGGGCCTGGATCGGGACCTCGCGGATCTCACCGGTGCCCTCGACACCACCCTGACCGTCCGGACGGGTGCGCTCGTAGCGGATGGCGCGGAGCGCGCCGTCGTCGTCGCCGAGCAGTTCGAGCGGCTTGGCGTAGAAGTGCAGGTGCAGACGACGGCTGGCCGCGCCGACCTCGCGCGTGCGCCACTGCTGCAGCACACGGTCGATGACGGTGACCTGCTTGTTGGTGGCGATCGCGAGCTTGGAGGCCTCGTCGTGGTCGAAGTCCTCGTCGTACACGACCATGTCGACGTCGCGCAGTTCGCCGAGTTCGCGGAGTTCCAGCGGGGTGAACTTCACCTGCGCCGGACCGCGGCGACCGAAGACGTGCACGTCGGTGACGGGCGAGGCCTTGAGTCCCTCGTAGACGTTCGCCGGGATCTCGGTCGGCAGCAGGTCGTCGGCGTGCTTCGCGAGGATCCGGGACACGTCGAGCGCGACGTTGCCGTTGCCGATCACGGCGACGCTCTCGGCGGTCAGCGGCCACGTGCGCGGCACGTCCGGGTGCCCGTCGAACCAGCTGACGAAGTCGGCAGCACCGTACGAGCCGTCGAGGTCGATGCCGGGGATGTCGAGGTCCGCGTCCTTGATCGCACCGGTCGAGAAGACGACGGCGTTGTAGTGCCGCTTCAGGTCCTCGAGGGTGATGTCCTCGCCGAAGCGGACGTTGCCGAAGATCCGGATGTCGCCGCGGTCCAGGACGTCGCGGAGGGCGTTGATGATGCCCTTGATGCGGGGGTGGTCGGGCGCGACGCCGTAGCGCACCAGGCCGTAGGGGGCCGGGAGCTGCTCGAACAGGTCGATCGAGACGTCGAAGCCGCGCGCCTCCCGCAGGAGGATGTCCGCGGCGTAGATGCCGGCCGGACCGGCGCCGACGATGGCGAGTCGGAGGGTGGGCACTGTTCGGTCTCCAGTTTCGTTCAGGTCAGCGGCTGCGGTCGACGACCGTCTCCGCGAACCGGGTGAGGGCTCGTTTCACGGTGCCGTCCGGCAGGGGGGCCAGGGCGGTGACCGCTTCGTCGGCCCAGCTCGCGGCGAGGGCACGGGTGGCCCGGGTCGCCTCGTGGTCGCGGAGCTCGGCGACGGCGCTCTGGTACGCGTCCGAGTGGACGGCGTCGTCCGGGGCGTCACGGACGTCCCGCTCGATGCGGGTGACCAGGGCCGCGGCGTCCGGGTCCGTGGTGGCACGCCGACGGAGCTGCAGCAGGGGCAGCGTGTCGACGCCGGCGCGGAGGTCGTTGCCGGCGATCTTGCCGGTCTTGTCCTTCGCCGGAGCGAGGTCGATCACGTCGTCGACGAGCTGGAAGGCGACGCCGACCTTCTCGCCGAACGTGCCGACGGCCTCGAGCAGGGAGCGGTCGGCGCCGGAGAACATCACGCCGGCGCGGGCAGCGGTCGCGATGAGGGAACCGGTCTTGTCGCTGAGCACCTGGAGGTAGTGCTCGACCGGGTCGTCCTCGGGCTGCGGGCCGGTGGTCTCGTGGAGCTGCCCCATGCACAGGCGCTGGAAGGTCTCGGCCTGCATCCGGATGCCCTCGGGGCCCAGGTCCGCGGTGATCAGCGACGCGCGGGCGAAGAGCAGGTCCCCGGTGAGGATCGCGATGTTGTTGCCGTAGGTGACGTGCGCGGCCGGGACACCGCGGCGCACCGGGGCCTCGTCCATCACGTCGTCGTGGTACAGCGACGCCAGGTGCGTCATCTCGACGCTGACGGCTGCCTTGACCACGTGGTCGGTCACGCCGTCGCCGAGCTGTGCGATGAGCAGGGTCAGGGTCGGACGGATCCGCTTGCCACCCGCCGACAACAGGTAGCGGCTGGTGGTGTCGGCCAGGGTGTCGGCGGAACGCATGGCGTCCTCGAGCCCCTGCTCGACGTGCTCGAGCCCGTCGTCGACCGCGGCGATGAAACGACGGTCCGCCGGGGTGGCGAACAGCCGCTCGCCGATGCCGAGGGACGCTCGGAGACTCGGTGCACGTCGGGCGACCGGGACACTCGGGTTCAACTGCTGCTCCGTACTCGCGGGTGGCGGTGGACTCGCGGGGTGGCGGTGGGGACCTGGGCCGCTGGCCTAGGCCTCGGGCTCCACGCGGGGCTGCTCGCCCGTGGGCTGGTGCTCGCGACGCGCCTTGGCACGGCGGGCGGCGGACTCGCGCACGCTGCCCTCGACCGGCTTGCGGCCACGATGCAGGGCGACGATGCCGGCGGTCAGGTTGCGGTGCGCGACCATCGTGAAGCCGACGCCGCGGAGCCACTGGCTGAGGACCTGCTGGTCCGGCCATGCCTCGATCGACTCGGCCAGGTAGCGGTAGGCGGCCGGGTTGCTGCTGGACAGCTTCGCGATGCCGGGCAGGACCCGCTTGAGGTACGTGGTGTAGCCGAAGCGCAGCGCGGCGAACGGCGGGGTGGAGAACTCGCAGATCACGAGACGGCCGCCGGGCTTGAGCACCCGGAGCATCTCGGTCAGGGCCTGCATCGGGTCGTTGACGTTGCGCAGCCCGAACGAGATCGTGACCGCGTCGAACGACTCGTCCGCGAAGGGCAGGTGTTCGGCGTCCCCCTCGACGAAGGTGATCTCTGGGTGGCGCTCGCGACCGACCGCGATCATGCCCGACGACAGGTCGAGGGCGGTGACCTCGGCACCCTTCTTCGCCAGGGCAGCGGAACTGGTCCCGGTGCCGGCAGCCAGGTCGAGCACGCGCTCGCCCGGCTGGGGGTCGACGGCCTTCACCGTCGCGACGCGCCACAGCGGTGCGTTGCCCGCCGACAGGATGTCGTTGGTCAGGTCGTACTTCGCTGCGACGTCGTCGAACATGGCCGCCACTTCGTCCGGCCGCTTCTGCATGTCCGCTCTGCTCACCCAGTCATCCTAGAGGCCGCGACCGGACGCTTCCCGGCAGCCGTGCAGGAGCCGCGCACCCCGGGCGCGCCCTGACGCGTAGCATCGGTCCGTGACCCGTCCCACCACAGCGGTCCAGCCGCTCACGGTCTCGACCCGGATCCTCGACGACCCGGGCGCCGTCCTCCGCCACACGCTCGCCGCGCACCCGATGGCCTTCGTGCGGGGCGGGGACGGGATCGTCGGGATCGGCGAGGCCCTGCGCTTCGAGTTCTCCGGTCCGAGCCGGATGCGCGATGCCTCCGCACTCTGGCGACAGGTCGTCGCCGCCGCCGTCGTCGACGACCCGGTGCGGCTCCGCGGCAGTGGTCTGGTGGCATTCGGCACCTTCGCGTTCGCCGACGACTCCGCCGCCACGAGTGTCCTCATCGTGCCGCGTGTCGTGGTCGGGCGTCGGCGGGGTCGGGCGTGGATCACCGCGATCGACACCACCGACGCCCCCGAGCCCCTGCCCTTCACGAGCACCTCGGTGCCGGTCCCCCGCGTCGGCCCCCACGTCTCCGTCGCGCTGCGCCCCGGCGCGGTCGACGAGGACGCCTACGCCGCCTCGGTCGCCGCCGCGGTCACCGCCATCCGCGCGGGGCGGGCGCAGAAGGTCGTCCTGGCCCGTGACCTGGTCGGCACCCTGCCGCCCGGCGCCGACCGCCGCGCCGTGTTGCTCGACCTGGCCGCCGCCTACCCGACGTGCGTGACCTTCGCCGTCGACGGACTCGTCGGGGCGACCCCGGAGACACTCGCCCGCACGGAGGGCCGCACCCTCACCGCACGGGTCCTCGCCGGCAGCGCCGCACGGGGGACGGACGCCGAGAGCGACCGCGTCGCCGCCGAGACCCTCGCCGCGAGCACGAAGGACCTCGAGGAGCACGCCTTCGCGATCTCGAGCCTGGTCGCGTCGCTGCAGCCGATCGCCGCGGACCTGCGGGTCGACCCCGAACCGTTCCGGCTGCAGCTGCCGAACGTCTGGCACCTGGCCAGTGACGTCGAGGCCGTCCTGCCCGCCGGCGTCACCGCGCTCGACGTCGCCGACGCCCTGCACCCGACCGCCGCCGTCGCCGGCACCCCGACCGACGTCGCCGTGCGACTCGTCGCCGAGTTGGAGGGGGTGGACCGCGGCCGGTACGCCGGTCCCGTCGGCTGGTTGGGGGCCTCCGGTGACGGCGAGTGGATGCTCGCGCTGCGGAGCGCGCAGATCGACGAGGACGGCACGGTCCGCGCGTGGGCCGGTGCCGGGATCGTGGCCGGGTCCGAGCCGGAACGGGAGGTCGCGGAGACGCGCCTGAAGTTCCGACCGGTCGTCGACGCGCTGGCCTGAGGGCTCGCCGCTCTGACCAGACTGCGCTGACCGGGCGGGCCTGACCGCGCTGACCGGGCCGTGCTGCCCTGGCCCGGCTGCGCTGGCCGGTCAGTCGGCCAGCGGCACCTCGATGACGACACGCTCGGCCGGGTCGGTGAGGACTCGTTCCAGGTCGCCCCACGTCTCGGCCCGGCGGTACTCCCACCCGAGGCCGGTGACTACTCGTTCGACGTCGACGTGCTGCGGGGTCGTCATCATCCGCCGCATGTCCTCGGGGGCGGTGGTCGCCGCCACCTCGAGCCCGCGGAAGATCGCGCCGCCGCCGTCGTTGCCGACGACGACCTGCAGACGCGGTCGTGCCTCTTCCGTCCCGGTGACGAGCCCGCCGAGGTCGTGCAGGAACGTGAGGTCCCCGACCACGACGCGCGTGGTGCCGACGGGTCCGGACCCGGCATCGAGCGCGGTCGCGATGCCGAGCGCCGTCGAGATCGTCCCGTCGATGCCCGCCAGGCCCCGGTTGGCGTGCACGCGGATCTTCTTGCCCGCGACGGTCATGTCCGCGACGCGGATGATCTGCGATGCCCCGAACACCAGGCGGTCGTGCGGCCAGGTGACGCCCCACACCGCCTCGGCGAGCATGGCGCGGTCGACCGGTCGGCGGCGCAGCGCGACCTCGTCCTTGAGGAACCGGTTCCGCTCGGCGCGGTCGGCGGACCGCTTGGCGTCGAGGTCCGGCCCGGCGTCGCCCTCGCCGAGCAGCGAGCGGCTCGCGGCGACCCAGCGGCCCACCCATGCACGGTGCGACGGCCCGGTCCGCCCGGTGACGCGGACGTCCGACACGACCTGCGTCGCGGAGTCCGGCCGGGAGGCACGGGCCGGGTCGAAGACGTCGGCTCCGGCCCCACGGACCACGACCGTCTCGACGTCCGCGCGCTGCAGGAGCGCCGGGACCTCGCGGCTGAGCGTCGGGTGGCCGAGGACGACCGCGCGCCGGACCCGACCGCCGAAGTCGTCGTCGCGGAGGAGTTCGCGGTAGGCGGCGGCGAGGTTGCGGCCGAAGCGGGCCCCGCTCGACACCTCGGCCAGGAGCGGGGCGCCGAGTTCCCAGGCGATCCGTTCGGCGTCGGCGCCGGCGTCGTGCCCCGCGATGACCACGGTGGCGGGTTCGTCGTCCGGAGCGAGCTCGGCGACCGGCAGCGCCGCGGTCGGCCGACGGGTCGCGTACGCCAGGTCCACCTGGTCGTCGGGGACGCCGTCGACCCGGTCGAGCCCGGCGGAGAGCGGCTCGCGGAACGCCAGGTCGAGCTGCACCGGACCCGGCTGCCCGGCGTGCCCGGCAGCGGCGGCGACGGCTTCACGCACGAGGGACCGGACGGTGGCGCGGGCGTCGTCGTCGACACCGTGCGCGCTCGGCGCCTGGACGTCACGGACGAAGGAGACGGCCGCACCGAAGACGCCGGGCTGGACGGTGGTCTGGTTGCTGCCGATGCCCCGCAGTTCGGCCGGACGGTCGGCGGACACGACGATCATCGGCACGCCGGAGTGGTGCGCCTCGAGCACGGCGGGGTGCAGGTTGACGACCGCGGTCCCCGAGGTCGTGACCACCGCGGCGGGACGACCGGACTCGATCGCCAGGCCCAGGGCGAAGAACCCGGCGGTGCGCTCGTCGAGCCGCACGTGCACAGTGATGCCGCCCGCGCGCTCGAGAGCGACCGCGGCGAGGGCCAGGGCCTGCGACCGGGAGCCCGGGCTGACCACGACGTCGGTCACGCCGGCGCGGGCGAGTTCCTGCAGGAAGGCGAGGGCGAAGTCGGTCGCGGGGCTGCCGGAACCGGCAGTGCCGTCAGCGGCAGCGCGGTCACCGGCAGTGCCGTCACCGGCAGTGCCGTCACCGATCGGGGCGGCCGTCGTCGTCGCCGTCGTGGAACTGGTCTTCGAGGGATCGGAGGGTCGCGTCGTCCTGGTCCTTGTCATCGCTCTTGCGCCCGGGAGGCGTCGTGCCACCGAGGAAGTCGGGATCGTCTTCGGGACCACGGTACCCGGCACCACCGCCACCGTTCCCGCGCGGGACGGCAGGGGTCCGGCCGAGCAGGAACCACAGCACACCGCCGAGGACGGGCAGGACGACGACCAGCAGGACCCAGATGCCCTTGCGCAGCGACCGGACCCGGGTGCGCGGCATGGTGGCGCAGTCGATCAGGGCGAACACCGTGAACGCCACGGCGGCGACGACGATGACGAGCCACAACCTGACCATCCTCGAAGCCTAGGCCGGCCGGCTGTGACCGCCCTGGCCTCCGTCCGGTCACCGTGGAGACCGGCGTCCGTACACTTGCAGGGTGAAAGCGTGGCTCGTCTACACCCTGGCTCGGCTCGGCATCTTCGTCGTGGCACTCGTCGTGCTGCTGGTGATCGGGCTGCCCTGGTACTGGGCGGCGATCGGTGGCGCGTTGATCGGGCTGCTCGTGTCCTACATCGCGCTGCCGGGTCTCCGCAGCGCCGTGACCACCAGCATCGCCGAGCGCCGTGCCCGCCCCGAGCGCGATGCGGACAGCGACTTCGAGGACGACTTCGTCGACACCGCCGACGAGCACACCGCCACCGACGCGGGCGCCTCCGCCGACCCCGACGTCACGCTCCGGAAGCGCCCCGACGAGGCCTGACCGCTACGGCTGGACGGCGAGCGTGATGCCGAGCACCACGCCGTACGCCAACGCCGAGAACGACGACAGCTGCAGCGCCGTGATGAGTTCGCGCGGCTTCCGTGAGGTCACGCCGATCAGCAGCGCCGGCAGCGCGAGCAGCAGCGAGAAGTACGTGAACCCGGACCGGAAGTACAGCAGCACGAACCAGATCAGCACCACGTAGGGCAGCAGCAGGAAGAGCGCGAACAGCACCCGTGCCACCGTGTCGCCGACCACGACGGCGAGCGTGCGCTTGCCGGCGGCGGTGTCCTCGCCGATGTCGCGGATGTTGTTCACCATGAGCACCGCGCAGGCGAACAGGCCCGCGGCGACGGCGGCGGCCCACCCGCTGAGCGTCGCCTGCCCGATGAGCACGTACTGGGTGCCGAGCACCGCGACCAGGCCGAAGAACACGAAGACGAAGACCTCGCCCAGGGCGTTGTAGCCGTAGGGCTTCTTGCCGCCGGTGTAGAACCAGGCGGCGACGATCGCCGCGGCACCGACGAGCAGCAGCCACCACAGCTGGGTGAGCACCACGATGACGATGCCGGCGACGGCGGCGAGGCCGAAGAACGTCAGCGCGACGGTGAGCACCGTGCGGGGCTTCGCCAGGCCGGCCCCGGTCAGTCGGGCCGGGCCGACGCGGAACTCGTCCGTGCCGCGGACCCCGTCGGAGTAGTCGTTGCTGTAGTTCACACCGATCTGCAGGAACAGCGCGACGGCCAGGGCGAGCAGCGCGATCGCCAGGTGCGCGTCGGCACCCAGGAACGCCCCGAAGTCACCGGTCGCCTTGCTGTCGACGTAGGCCACGGCGGTGCCGAGCACGACGGGCACGACGCCGAGGGTCAGGGTGCGCAGACGCGCCCCGCCGATCCAGTCGCGTGCGGT
This sequence comes from Curtobacterium sp. CFBP9011, assembly GCF_034045095.1. Lineage (NCBI taxonomy): Bacteria > Bacillati > Actinomycetota > Actinomycetes > Micrococcales > Microbacteriaceae > Curtobacterium > Curtobacterium sp. CFBP9011. The sequence goes on along the minus strand of NZ_JAXCWN010000003.1, from coordinate 230,758 downwards.
CGCCCGCCGGGCGGTGCGCTGCGGGGCAGCGGCCTTCGCCGGGTTGCCGGACCGGCCCTTCGGACGTGTCGTGTTCTTCGCTCGTGCCACGACCGCCAAGCGTACCGGCGCGGCCGGGAGGCTGGGCTCACCCCTCGCGATCAGCCAGCGCCCGCACCGCACGCCGGTCGGGCTTGCCGGTCGCCAGCATCGGCATCCGGTCCACGACGAGCACCTCGGCCGGACGGGCGGCACGTCCGAGGGCGTCCCCGACCCGGGCACGGACGACCTGGAGGTCGACGGGCTGCTCGGTGACGACGACCGGTACCTCGCCCCACTCCCCCGACGCCCGGCGGGTGACGACGGCGCCGTCCTGTCCGGGCAGTTCGCGGACGATGCGTTCGACCGCGCCGAGCGGGACCTTCTCACCGCCGGAGATGACGACGTCGTCGAGCCGTCCGGTCACCCGGATCCGGCCGTCCACGATCGTCGCGGCGTCCCCGGTCCGGTACCAGCGGTGCCCGTCCCGCTCCGTGAAGGTCGACGCCGTCCGGGCCGGGACGTCGAGGTAGCCCTCGGCGAGCATCGGCCCGGCCAGCTGCAGTTCGCCGTCGACGAGTTCGGCGCGGACGGTGCCGAGCGGCTCGCCGTCGTACACGCAGCCGCCGCTCGTCTCGCTGGCGCCGTAGGTGGTCACGATGCGGACGCCCGCGGCTCGGGCTCGCTCACGGAGGGCCACCGGGGTCGCCTGACCGCCCACCAGGACGGCGTCGAACCGACCGAGGGCCGCCGTCGCACGCGGGTCGTCGAGGACCCGGGCGAGCTGCACCGGCACGAGCGACGTGTAGCGGCGGGGGGCAGCGGGTCCGACGACGAGCCGGTCGGCTGCGTCCGCGAACGCCGCCGCGTCGAAGTGTCCGGTCGGCAGCACGACGGGTGTCGTCCCCGCCGTGATCGACCGCGTCAGGACGTTGAGCCCGGCGATGTAGTGCGTCGGCAGGGCGAGGACCCAGCCACCCGGTCCGCCGAGGGCCGCGTCCGCTGCGGCCGCCCCGGCGAGCAGCGCCTCCGAGGACAGCGCCACCCGCTTGCCGGTCCCGGTGGAGCCGCTCGTCTCGACGACCAGCGCGACCCGCTGCGGGACGTCGGCCGGAGGCGGTGTCGGCAGCGCCGGAGCCCCTGTCGCGACGGGGAGCAGTGCGGGGCCGCCGGCGAGTGCCGCCTCCAGTCCGCGCAGCACGGCGGACGGGTCGGCGGCGCTCACCGCGACGAGCGGACGGGTCATCAGTAGTGCCAGGGGAACGCGGTCCAGTCGGGCGAGCGCTTCTCGAGGAACGAGTCGCGACCCTCGACGGCCTCGTCCGTGCCGTAGGCGAGGCGCGTGGCCTCACCCGCGAAGACCTGCTGGCCGACCATGCCGTCGTCGACGGCGTTGAAGGCGTACTTGAGCATCCGGATCGCCGTCGGTGACTTGCCGAGGATCGTCTCACCCCAGCGGATCGCCTCGCGTTCCAGGTCTTCGTGCGGCACGACCCTGTTGACGGCACCCATCTCGTACGCGCGCTGCGCGGAGTACTCCTCGGCCAGGAAGAAGACCTCGCGCGCGAGCTTCTGGCCGATCTGCTTGGCGTAGTAGGCACTGCCGTAGCCGCCGTCGAACGAGCCGACGTCGGCGTCCGTCTGCTTGAACTTCCCGTGCTCGGCGCTGGCGATCGTGAGGTCGCAGATCGCGTGCAGCGAGTGCCCACCACCGGCCGCCCAGCCCGGCACGACCGCGATGACGACCTTCGGCATCATCCGGATGAGTCGCTGGACCTCGAGGATGTGCAGCCGGCCCATCGAGGCCTGCGCGGCGGCGGGGTCGACACCCTCGGGCGGAGCGCCCTCGTCGCCGACGTACTGGTAGCCGCTCCGGCCCCGGATCCGCTGGTCGCCGCCGGAGCAGAACGCCCAGCCGCCGTCCTTCGGGCTCGGGCCGTTGCCGGTCAGCAGCACGACCCCGACGCGCGGGTCCTGGCGGGCGTCGTCGAGGGCGCGGTACAGCTCGTCGACGGTCCGCGGGCGGAACGCGTTGCGGACCTCCGGGCGGTCGAAGGCGACGCGCACCATGCCGCCGGAGACGTGCTTGTGGTACGTGATGTCGGTGAACCGGTCCGCGATCGGGGCGGTGGTCCAGACGTCGGGGTCGAACAGGTCGGAGACGGCAGAGGGCATGCTCCGAACCTACCGCCGGGCTAGCTGGCACCCATGCCGGAGAGCATCTCCGGAGCGACGATGACGAGCAGGACGATGAGGATCACCGGGTTGGCGAAGAACGCCACGACCACGCCGACGACCCCGTACCAGCGGCCGAACGAACCGACCGCGGCGATGAACCCCAGGACCGCGGCGACCAGGGTCAGGAACACCACGACGAAGCAGATGCCGAACGCGAAGGTCGTGTCGCCGCCCACGAACACCGCGAACGCGCTGGCGTCCACCGCGGCGGCGACCACCGCGAGGCCGAGGGCGATCTTGCCGGTGATCGGGTTCTTCCGACGCCGAGCTGCGGGCTGCCGGGTGACGTCGACGGTGCCCTGACGCATCAGCCGCGCGAAGTCGTCCGTCGCCACCGAGCCTCCTCGTCCGTCCCCGACCGGCTGCCCTGATCGGCACCGGCACGGCCGACCGGTGGTCGACCGCAGCGATGCTAGTGCGCTGCCCTGGCGGTCCCCTCGGAGAGTCCGGGAGGCCGGCTGGGCGCTCCTGCGAAGATGACGGGGTGCCCGCCGTGAACCCGTCCGCTCCCGCCGTCGTCCCCGATCTGCCCGACCTGCTCGCGACCGCCCGGGTCGTCGCCCTGCCGATGCGGGTCCGGTTCCGCGGCATCACCGTGCGCGAGGCGCTCGTGCTCCGCGGACCCGAGGGGTGGACCGAGTTCTCCCCCTTCGTGGAGTACGACGACGGCGAGGCCACCGCCTGGCTCCGTGGCGCGATCGACTTCGGCTGGACCCGACACGAGCCCGGCGCGGACAGCGTCCCGGTCAACGCCACGGTCCCCGCGATCGCCGCCGAGGACGTCGCCGACCTGCTGCGCCGCTACCCCGGCTGCACCACCGCGAAGGTGAAGGTCGCCGAACCCGGCACCGACATCGAGGACGACGTCGCCCGGGTCGCCGCGGTCCGTCGCGCGATGGGTGACGACGCCGAGGTCCGCATCGACGCGAACGGGTTGTGGGACCTCGAGCACGCCACCGCCGCCCTCGAACGCCTGGCACCCTTCCGGCTGCAGTACGCCGAGCAGCCGGTCGCGTCGGTGGCGGACCTCGCCGCGCTGCGCACCCGGATCGCCGGGCTCGGCGTCCGGATCGCTGCCGACGAGAGCGTCCGGAAGGCCTCCGACCCGCTCGCCGTCGCGCGCGCGGGGGCCGCAGACGTGCTCGTCGTCAAGGCACAGCCCCTCGGCGGGGTCACCGCCGCGCAGGCCGTCATCGCCGAGGCCGGGCTGCCCTGCGTGGTCTCCAGCGCGATCGACACCTCGATCGGGCTCGGCATGGGGGCGTTCCTGGCGTCGCGGGCGATGGCTCCCGGGTACGCGGCCGGCCTCGGGACCGCGGCGATGTTCACCGGCGACGTCACCGCCGACCCGCTGCTGCCCGTCGGCGGCCGGATCGCGGTGCGGCGGGTCGAGCCGGACCCGGACCTCCTCGACCGGTGGGCGGCGTCCCCCGAGCGCACCGCGTGGTGGCTGGCGCGGCTCGGTCGGGTGCACGCGCTGCTCGAAGCGCGGCCGTAGGGCCGCACCACACGACGGACGGGAGGCCCGACACCAGCTGGTGTCGGGCCTCCCGTCCGTTCCGTGGTCGCGTCCGGGGGGTCACAGACCGGAGTAGCTGTGCAGCCCCTTGAAGAAGACGTTGACGACCGAGAAGTTGAACATCACGGCCGCGAAGCCGATGAGGGCCAGCCACGAGGACCGCGCGCCACGCCACCCGCGGGTCGCCCGCGCGTGGATGTAGCCGGCGTAGAGGGTCCAGATGATGAACGTCCAGACCTCTTTCGTGTCCCAGCCCCAGTAACGCCCCCAGGCCCGCTCGGCCCAGATCGCACCGGCGATGAGCGTGAAGGTCCAGAGGACGAAGCCGACCAGGATCACCCGGTAGCTGAGCACCTCGAGCCGGTCGGCGTCGGGCAGCGTCTCCATGAAGCGCAGTCGGCGCGAGACCGGACGGCCCTGGCGGTAGGTCTGGACCAACTGCGAGACCGCGAGCCCGGCGCCGAGGGCGAAGAACCCGGTGCCGGCGATGGCGACGAAGACGTGGATGACGAGCCAGTAGGACTCGAGCGCGGGCACCAGCGGGCGCACCGGCACGTAGTAGTTCACCGTGGCGATGCCCAGCAGGATGATCACCAGGCCGGTGATGAACACCCCGAGGAACTTGAGGTCCTGCCAGAACTGCACGAGCAGGAAGACCGCGATGATCAGGCCGGTGCCGGTCAGCGAGAACTCGAACATGTTGCCCCACGGCACACGGTCGGCCGCGATGCCGCGGAGCACGATCGCGCCGATGTGGACGACGAGTGCCAGGATCGTCATGGCCATGCCGACGCGTTCGAACTTCGAGCCGCGCTGGCCCCGGCCACCGCTGACGTCGTCGCCCGCACGCTTCTGCTGCACGCGCTCGAGGACGACGGTGCCGCCCTGGACGGTCGCGACCGTGGCGACGTTGGCGTCGTCACGGTCCGAGGCCGAACCACCGCGGGTGGTCTCGAGCCCGACGTCGCCGGCGCGCTTCGCCATGTCGAGCGCGAAGGAGATGAACGCGATGACGTAGACCGCCATCGCGGAGTACGTCAGCACGACCGAGTAGGTCGCAAGGGTCGTCGTGTTCACTTGCTGATCCTAACTCCGAGGTCCGACATGTGCTTCTGGGCGATGTCCGCCACCGCGCGTTCGAGGTTGGGGTCCTCACCACGTGCGAGCCCGGCGTACTCGAGGTCGAACTCACCGTCCTCGGCACCGGGCTTCCGCACCGCCTTCACCCACACGCGGCGGCGCGGGACGAACAGCGAGGTGAGCAGGCCCAGGACCGACAGGATCGCGAAGAAGGCGACCCAGAGCTGCGACGGGTCGTGGTGCACGTCGAGGGACACGTACCGCTTGACCCCGTCGAACGTGATCGATCCGGCGCCGTCCGGCAGCTGCTTCGTCTGACCGGGCTTCATCGCGATGCTCGGGGTGTCCGACTGCCGGCCCGCGATCTGCTGCAGGCCCTTCGTCGACAGCTGGTAGACGCTCTGCGGCACGCCGTCGTCGAGGCCGAGGTTGCCCGTGTACACCTGCAGCGACAGCATCGGGTTCTTGACGTCCGGGTAGTTCGAGGTGAACGCACCGGCGTTCGTGCCGCTGGTCTGCTGCACCGCGGTCGGGTAGAAGAACCCGATCAGGCCGAGCTGGTCGGGTGACGCGTCCGGCACCTTGATGACGCCGGTGGAGGTGTAGTTCGCGTCGTCCGGCAGGAACGGCACGACGTCCTGGAACGCCACGTTGCCCTTGCCGTCACGCACGGTGACCTGCATCGCGTAGCCGTTGCCGAGCAGGTAGACGTTCGTCCCCCCGATCGACAGCGGCTCGTTCACGCCGAGCCGACTGGTCTTCGCGGTGCCGTCCTTCAGGCGCGCGGAGACGGTGGCCGAGTAGTCGGTCGCCTGCCCCAGCGCGTCGAGGTTGCGCTCCTCGTACTTGGTCGTGAACTTGTCGAGCGTCAGGTTGTAGGGCGTGAGGTCCTTCGGCGAGAACCAGCGTCCGGGGTTGAACGAGTCGTACGCGCCGATGACGTTGGTGAACGACTGCCCCTCGACCAGCAGCCGCTGTCCGGTGTAGCTGAACCCACCGCCCAGACCGACCGCCAGCAGCACGCCGACGAGCGCGGAGTGGAAGACCAGGTTGCCGGTCTCCCGCAGGTAGCCGCGTTCGGCGCTGACCGAGTCACCGAAGCGTTCGACGCGGTAGCCCGACTTCTTCAGCTGGGTCATGGCCGTCGTCACCGCGTGGTCTACGGACGGGAGGCCCGTGGCCGCGCCCGTCGTGCTGCCGACCGTCTGGCCGCCAACGGTCGCGCCGCCCATCGTTGCCGCGCTGATCGTCACCGACTGGAAGCCGGCCAGGCGGCCGAGCCGCGCCGGGGTCTTCGGCGGCCGGGTGCGGAGCGCCTGCCAGTGGTGCCGGGTGCGCGGCACGATGCAGCCGATGAGTGAGATGAAGAGGAGCAGGTAGATCGCCGAGAACCACACCGAGGTGTAGGTGTCGAAGACCTGCAGCTTCTCGAGTACTGGGGTCAGCTGCGGGTGGCTGTTCTTGTACTGCACGACGCCGTTCGGGTCCGCCTGCGTCTGCGGGACGAGCGAGCCCGGGATCGCCGCGAGGGCCAGGAGGAGCAGCAGGAAGAGCGCCGTGCGCATGCTCGTCAGCTGCCGCCAGGCGAACCGGAGGTAGCCGACCAGCCCGAGCTTCGGCTGGGCGATGCCGTCGGCGGTGGTCGCGACGACGGGCGTGCCGTCGACGTGGTCGGACGGGCGCTGCGGGTCGGACGCGCTGTCGGTGCCGGTGGTGCCAGCGTCCGTCACGTCGTCCTGGTCGGTGTCAGACCGCGGGGACATAGCTCTGGATCACCGCCCCGACGCTCGACATGACGGCCGACCAGATGCCGGTGACCATGAGCAGACCGATGACGATCAGGATCGCTCCTCCGATGATGTTGACGGTGCGCATGTGCCGCTTGACGACACCGATCGCGCCCGACGCCCAGCCGGCGCCGAGGGCGACCAGCAGGAACGGCACGCCGAGCCCGATGCAGTACGCGATGCCGAGCACGACGCCCTGCCAGGCGCTGCCGGACTGGAAGCTGATGAGGTTGATGGCCGCCAGGGTCGGGCCGATGCAGGGGGTCCACCCGAGAGCGAACACGATGCCGAGCAGCGGGGCGCCGAGCAGGCCGGTGCGCGGGGTGAAGTTCGTCTTGACGGTCCGCTGCAGGAACGTGAACCGCCCGATGAACACCAGGCCCATCGCGATCACCACGATGCCCATGAGCTGGACGATGAGGTCACGCCAGCGCACCAGCCAGAAGCCCACGGCGCCGGCGGCCGCGGACCCGAGGACGAAGACGACCGTGAAGCCGAGCACGAACAACAGCACGCCGAGCAGCACCCGGCCGCGGGAGTGCCGGCTGCCGTCCGCGATGCCGCTGACGTAGCCGAGGTAGCCCGGCACGAGCGGCAGGACGCACGGCGACAAGAAGGACACCAGTCCGGCGAGCGCCGCCACCGGCAGGCCGATGAGGAGCTGCCCGCTGAAGATCGCGTCGGCGAAGGGGTTCCCGCTGGACACGGGTCAGGACGCCTTGCCGGTGAGCTCGTCGTCCACCAGGGTCTTCAGGATGCTCGGACCGTCGACGGCGCCGAGCACGCGGGCGGCGACCCGGCCCTTCTTGTCGAGGACGATCGTCGTCGGCACGGCGTTCGGGGCGATGTCGCCGGAGAGCGCGAGCTGCATGGTGCCGCTGCGGGCGTCGAGCACGGTCGGGTAGTCGACGCCGAACTTCCGCTCGAACGCCTTCGCGGTGCCGGCCTCGTCGCGGACGTTGACGCCGATGAAGTGCACGTCGTCGTCGGCGAACTCGTCCTGGACCGTGTTGAGGTACCCGGCTTCGGCGCGGCAGGGCGGGCAGCCGGCGTACCAGAAGTTGATGACCACGACGTCGCCACGCATGGCCTTCGCGGACAGCTCGTCGCCGTCCATGGACTTCGCGGTGAAGTCGATCGGGTCGGTCCGCTTGTCGACCGCGACCTCGGTCACCGCACCGGTGCCGGAGATGTAGTTCTGGGTGTTGCCCTTGCCGTACTGCGCGGCGAGGCCGTCGTTGGCGGAGCTGCACCCGACCAGCGCGATCGCGGCGGCCAAGGCTATCGCGGCGGCCATGGCGGTCCGGCGGCGCGTGGCGCGAGTGCGGTTCGTTCGGGTCGTGCTGGTCACACTGCTCCTTCGTCGACGGCTGACCCGCGGAGGTCTGCCGCCGGGTCCGCGTACCCGACCTCGGTGAAACGACCGGCGGCGGTGTCGGGTACCCGCTGGAGGCTCGTGATGCTGGACAGGTCGCACCGGCGCTTGCGCGGGTCGTGCCAGAGCGGCTCCCCCGCCAGGCGACGGTGCACCATCCAGATGGGGAGTTGGTGGCTGACGAGGACGACGTCCCCGCCGTCGACGCTCTCCCAGGCGGTGGCGACCGCGGCGAGCATGCGGTTCGCGATCGACTCGTACGCTTCGCCCCAGCTCGGTCGCCAGGGGTTCGCGATCCACGGCCATTCCGTCGGGCGTCGGACGGAGCGCTTGGTGAACCCGGGAGGCTGTCCCTCGTACCGGTTCGTCGGCTCGATGAGGCGTTCGTCGAGCCGGACGTCGAGACCGTAGGCGGCCGACCAGGGAGCAGCGGACTCCTGCGTGCGCTGGAGCGGCGAGGCGACGATCGCGCGGACGTCGACCCCGGCATCCTTCCAGGCGGCGGCGGAGGTGGCGGCCATCCGGGTGCCGAGCTCGCTCAGACCGAAGCCCGGGAGCCGCCCGTAGAGGACACGGTCGGGGTTGTGGACCTCGCCGTGCCGCACGAGGTGGATCGTGTTCGCGGGCATGGGTTCCAGTGTAGGTCGGTCCTGCTCGCCCACCCGCCGCTCAGCAGATCCACGGCTGCACACCTGTTCAGTGCGCCGTCAGCCGAGGTGGCCGGAGAGCCGTCCGTGCAGGGCGATCGACCCGCTGTTCAGGTTGACGACCTCGACGGTCGACCCGTGCTGGGCGAACCGCTGCTCGATCCCGTCGAGGGCGGCCACGGTGCTGGCGTCGAAGACGTGTGCGTCGGTCATGTCGATGACCACGTGCTCCGGGTCCGCGGCGTAGGAGAACCGGGTGACCAGGTCGTTCGACGACGCGAAGAACAGCGCGCCGCGGACCCGGTAGCGGACCGTGTGCTCGTTGACGGGTTCGCGGACGACCTCCACCACGTGGGCGACCCGGCGGGCGAAGACGAGCGCGGCGACCACGACACCGGCCAGGACCCCGGTCGCCAGGTTGTTCGTCGCCAGGACCACGAGCACGGTGATGACCATCACGGCGGTCTCCCCCAGCGGCATCCGGCGGAGCGTGCGCGGTCGGACGCTGTGCCAGTCGAAGGTCGCGACACAGACCATGAGCATGACGGCGGTCAGCGCGGCCATCGGGATCTCGGCGACCACGTCGTGCAGCACGATCGTGAGCACGAGGATCGCGGCCCCGGCGGTGAAGGTCGACACGCGTGTCCGAGCACCGGCCGTCTTCACGTTGACGACGGTCTGGCCGATCATCGCGCACCCACCGGTCCCGCCGAAGAACGCGGCGGCGATGTTCGCGATGCCCTGCCCCCAGGACTCGCGCCAGGCGCTGGAGCGGGTCTCGGTGACGGCGTCGACGAGCTGTGCGGTGAGCAGGGTCTCGATGAGCCCGACGATCGCGACACCGAACGCGTACGGCGCGATGAGCCGCAGGGTGTCGAGCGTGAACGGCACGGTGACGCCGTTGAACCCGGGCAGTGCGGTCGGCAGCGCGCCCTCGTCGCCGACGGTCGGGACGGCGACCCCGAACAGGACGGTGATGCCGGTGATCACGACCACCGCGATGAGCGGCGCCGGGACCGCCTTGGTGAGGTACGGGACACCGATGATGAGCCCGATGCCGAGCGCGGTCAGGGGCCACACGACGAACGGGACGTCGTGGCCGAACAGGTTGGGCAGCTGCGCGGTGAAGATGAGGATCGCGAGGGCGTTCACGAAGGCGACGTTGACGCTCCGCGGGATGAAGCGCATGAGCCGGGCGACCCCGAGGAACCCGAGCACGAGCTGGAACAGGCCGCCGAGCACGATCGTCGGCACCAGGTAGGCGACGCCGTGGTCGCGGACCAGCGGGGCGATGACGAGTGCGACGGACCCCGCGGCGGCGGAGATCATCGCCGGGCGGCCGCCCACGATCGAGATGACGATCGCGAAGACCACGCTCGAGAAGAGCCCGACGGCCGGGTCGACGCCTGCCACGACCGAGAACGAGATCGCCTCGGGGATCAGGGCGAGTGCGGTGACCACGCCGGCCAGGACCTCCCGGGTCAGCAGGCGCGGCGAACGCAGGGCGGACAGGACGCTCGGCGCGCCGGGGACGGTGCTGGTGATCGACATCGGGAGCGACCCTACCGACGCGTGAGGGTTGCCGCGACCGGAGCCCGCTCACGACCGGTTCTGCCACGATGGCGGACATGACCGCCCCGGACGTCCCCACCACCATGCACATCGGCGAACTCGCCGAACGCACCGGGATGTCGCTCCGGTCGATCCGGCACTACGACGAGGTCGGGCTGCTGGTGCCGAGCGGTCGGACCTCCGGCGGCTTCCGCGTCTACACGGCCGGGGACCTCGAGCGCCTGCTCGTGATCCGCCGCATGAAGCCGCTCGGGTTCACGCTCGAGGAGATGGCCGGACTGCTGCGGGTCGTCGACGGGCTGGCGACCGCGGACCCCACCGAGGCCACGGCCCTGGCTGCCCGGCTCGACGAGTTCCTCGACGACGCCCGGGCCCGGCACGCCAAGCTGCTGGAACGCGCCGCGATGGCCGAGGAGTTCATCGGGACCCTGGGGCGGCTGCGCGCGTCGGTCTGATCCCGTCGATCCGCGATCAGCGGTGGATGGGTGGCCAGGCCGCAGCACCGGGACCCTCCGTCATGAGTCCCGCCCCGTGTCCTCCCGCGACCTGGCCACGAGGACGACGGTAGGGACCTGACGGAGCCGGGGCGGGCCTCCCGGCCGTCCCTGTGGACGAACGCTCCGAGCGGTGTTGCTGTGCAGGGAGAGGCTCAGCCCGGACCGAGTTCGCCACCGGCACGCCACGGGCGCGCCCGGCCGGTAGACTCCACGACCGTGATCGAACGCACCCGCATCGCCGACCTCGCAAGCCTCCCCGACGGCCCCGTCTCCGTGGCCGGATGGGTCGAGACCGTCCGCGATCAGAAGAAGGTGCAGTTCGTCGTCCTCCGCGACGAGAGCGGCGCCGTCCAGCTGGTCAACCCCGCCACCCGTGAAGCCGTCGAGGGGGACGACTCCTCCGCCGCGGCCCTCGCCACCACCGAGACGATCTCGGGCCTGGCGCACGGCTCCTTCATCCACGTCACCGGCACCCTGAAGGCCGACGAGCGCGTCAAGCTCGGCGGGCTCGAGGTCAAGGTCGGCACCCTGACCGTCGTCAGCGCCGCCATCCCCGAGACCCCGATCGCCGACGACTCGTCGCTCGACAAGCGTCTCGACTGGCGGTTCCTCGACCTGCGCAACCGCAAGCAGAACCTCATCTTCCGCATCCAGACGACGATGGAACACGCGTTCCGCACCTACTGGGTCGAGCGCGACTACATCGAGATCCACACCCCGAAGCTGATGGCGTCCGCGTCGGAGTCCCGCGCCGAGCTCTTCCAGCTCGAGTACTTCGAGACCACCGCCTACCTGTCGCAGTCGCCGCAGAACTTCAAGCAGATGGCACAGCCGGCCGGTTTCGGTGCCGTGTTCGAGATCGCCGACGCCTTCCGCGCCGACCCGTCGTTCACCTCGCGCCACGCGACCGAGTTCACCAGCGTCGACGCCGAGTTCTCGTGGATCGAGTCGCACGAGGACGTCATGACGATGCACGAAGAGGTCCTGGTCGCCGGCATCACTGCTGTCAAGGAGAAGTACGGCAAGGACATCCAGGAGGTCTTCGGCTTCGAGCTGCAGGTCCCGACCACGCCGTTCCCCCGCGTGACCCTGGCCGAAGCCCGCACGATCGTCGCCGAGAGCGGCCACGACGTCGTGCGCGCCGACGGCGACCTGGACCCCGAGGGCGAGCGCCGCGTGTCGGCCTGGGCCAAGGAGCACCACGGGTCGGAGTTCGTCTTCGTCACCGACTACGACGCATCGATCCGGCCGTACTACCACATGCGTCACGCCGACGACCCGACGCTCACGAACAGCTACGACCTGCTGTTCAACGGCGCCGAGATCTCCACGGGCGCCCAGCGTGAACACCGCGTCGACGTCCTCACCGCCCAGGCGGAGGAGAAGGGCCTGGACCCCGCCGAGCTCGGTTGGTACCTCGACTTCTTCCGCTACGGCGTCCCGCCGCACGGTGGGTTCGGCATGGGCCTGGCCCGCGTGCTGATGCTCATGCTCGGCGAGCCGTCGATCCGCGAGGTCACGTACCTCTTCCGTGGCCCGACGCGCCTGACCCCGTAGGCAGCGCGGCGCCGCAGCCGCGGCGCCTCGCGGCGCAGCTGCGGCGCGGACTGTCGTCGCACAACAGGAACCGGCTCGAACCACGGAAGTCCGTGGTTCGAGCCGGTTCTCGTTGTGCGGTGCCACGGCGCACCGGCCGAACGCGCAGCCGCAGGCGCGCCGGCCGCAACCGCAGGCGCCGCGGCCGGGCTGCGCCGGCCTCAGTCCTGCCAGTCGATGGCCGCGCGGCTGGTGACCATCGCGCGGATCTCCGCGGCGGCGGCCTGGTGCTCCGGGTGGAACTGGTACTCGTCCAGGCCGGCGAGGTCGTCGAAGGTCGCGACGACCGCCAGGTCCTGGTTCTTCCCCGGGTAGGCGACGTTCTCGACGACCTCGAGCGACCGGATCGATCCGATGACGCCGACCAGGCCGGTGAGCAGTTCGCGCACCCGGGCGACGGCGACGGCGCGGTCGAGGTCCTCACGCAGGGTCCAGGAGACGACGTGGCGGATCATGCGCGAGCCTCCGCCAGTTCGATCGCCCGGGCGAGTCGCTCGGCATCGACGTGCCAGTTGCTGTGCACACGGCCGTCGACCAGGACGACGGGGATGTCCTCGGAGTACTCCTCGCGGAGCGCGTCGTCGTCGAGGATCGACCGTTCCTGGAGGGTCGTGCCGGGGTGCGCGGACACGACCTGTTCCACGACGGGTCGCGCGTCGTCGCAGAGGTGGCATCCGGGTTTGGTGAGGAGCGTCACGGCGGGCATGGCACCAGGGTAGTCCGGCGGGTCCCCGGCCCGGCTGGTGGCCCTGCATCCGCGCCGTGGCAGGGATCAGAGCCGAGCAGCGAGGCCCGGACCCACCCCGGGAAATGCGAAAGCCCCGGCGAACCGGGGCTTCTGCGGCAAGTCTTGCGACTTACTTCTTGTTGCGACGCTGGTGACGCGTCTTGCGAAGGAGCTTGCGGTGCTTCTTCTTCGCCATGCGCTTGCGACGCTTCTTGATGACAGAACCCATGTGGACCTCGCTCGGACTGATGGTGATGTACGGACACCGGGCCGATGAAGCCGCGGAAAATCAACCTGCCCGAGTCTACCGGAGGGCTGACGCGATGTCGAACGGCGCCGGAACGGACGGTGGACGCCCGGGGCGGATGCGTCGGGTCAGCCGACGTCGGCGATGCCACCGCGGAGCATCTCCGCGACCGCCGATTCGGGGACCCGGAAGGACCGACCGAACCGGATGGCGGGGAGCTCGCCGGCGTGCACCATGCGGTAGACCGTCATCTTGGAGACCCGCATCATCTCGGCGACCTCCGCGACGGTGAGGAAGCGCACGTCGTCGAAACTGCCGGTCATGATCCGCCTTCGGGCTGGCTTGCTTGTTGTGACCTGTGTGGTCTCTGGACACTGTAGAGGCGCGTGAGCCTCGCTGTCCAGCAGCCGCTCAGTCGTCCTCGGGGCGCTTCGTGAACCGGCGCCGTCCGCGGTCGACGACACGCTCCCAGCCCTGCTGCGCGCCCGTGAACGCGACGGTGGCTCGATGTGACGCCTCGGCCATCACGCGGCCCAGCTCGGTGCCGACCTCGACGGTCCCCTTGCCGGTCGCCCCACTCCGTCGGAACGAGACCGGCTGGCCGTCCGGCGTCCAGGACGTCGTCGCCGGGGTGCCGTCGGCGTCCACCGCGTTGGTGAAGGGGACGACCCAGTCCTCGATGCCGAGCAGGGGTTCCGGGTCCAGGCGGTAGTAGCGGTGCTGACCCTCTTCGCGGCTGGTGACGAGCCCGATGTCGCGGAGCACGCGGAGGTGCTTCGACACGGTCGGTTGGCTCACGCCGAGGCGCAGCACGAGCTGTCCGACGCTGAGTTCGCCGCCGGTCGCGTCCGCCCCGTACGCGGTGAGCAGTTCGCCCAGCAGTGCACGCCGCGTCGGGTCCGCGACGACGCTGAAGATGTCGGCCATGGGGAGAGGCTAACCGCCGCGGTGCGGATGTACCATGACGAACCGTCCCGCCCATGTCCTCGGAGGCATACGATGCTCGACCGCACCGAGCCGGTCCCCGCCCCGGGCGCCGCGTCGGCCCGGCGACACCCGGGCCGGATCACCACGGCGCTGCGGTCCTCGCCCTCCCGCCTGGCGATCCTGGTCTTCATCGTCCTGATCTTCCTGTTCACGGTGCTGTTCATGACGCCGATGGCCGCGGCCGACGGGACGACGACCGACTTCTCCGACGCGCTCTTCACCGCGGCGAGCGTGGTCTGCGTCACCGGGCTCGCGACGGTCGACATGGCGACGCACTGGTCGGTGTTCGGCAAGGTCCTCGTCGTGATCGGGACGCAGATCGGCGCACTCGGGGTCCTGACGTTCGCGTCGATCCTCGGCCTGGTGGTCACCCGCCGCCTCGGACTCCGCGCGAAGCTCATCGCCGCGGGCGACTCCAACCCGCTACGGACCCACCACGGAGCCGTCCCGGAAGGGCAGGCGGTCCGGCTCGGCGACGTCGGCACCCTGCTGCTGACCGTCGCGGTGAGCACCCTGTCGATCGAGATCGTCCTGGGTCTGCTGCTGCTGCCGAGCGTCCTGGTGACGGGCATCCCGTTCTGGTCGGCGGTCGGTGACTCGTTCTACTACGCCGCGATGGCGTTCACGAACACCGGGTTCGCACCGAACGCCTCCGGGCTCGACCCGTTCGCGCACGACTACTGGTTCCTCACCCTGTTGATGGTCGGCGTCGTGGCCGGCTCGATCGGCTTCCCGGTGATCCGCACGCTGACGAAGCAGCTGCGTTCCCCCAGGCGCTGGCCGATCCACGTCAAGCTCACGCTGGTGACCAGCGGCGTCCTGCTGCTCGGCGGCGCGGTGACGTACATCGCGCTCGAGGCCTCGAACCCCGCCACCTTCGGTCGCGAGGGCGCCGGCCGCACGGCGTTCCAGGCGCTGTTCCTGTCCACGATGACGCGGTCCGGCGGGTTCTCGCTCGTCGACTTCGACGAGCTGCACGGGTCGAGCCTCCTCGTCACGGACATGCTCATGTTCATCGGTGGCGGCTCCGCCTCCACCGCCGGCGGCATCAAGGTCACCACGCTCGCCGTGCTGTTCCTGGCGGCCGTCGCGGAGGCCCGTGGCCGGCAGAGCATGGAGGCGTTCGGCCGGCGGATCCCGAGTGACGTCCTCCGCGTCGCCGTGGCGATCGTCCTGTGGGGTGCCACCATCGTCGCGATCGCCACCGTCGTGCTGCTGCAGATCACGCACGAGCCACTCGACCGGGTCCTGTTCGAGGTGATCTCCGCGTTCGCCACGTGCGGTCTGTCGTCCGGGGTCTCGGCCGACCTGCCGGACTCCGGCAAGTACGTCCTCGCCGCGACGATGTTCCTCGGCCGGGTCGGTACAGTGACCATCGCCGCCGCGCTCGCAGCGAGTCAGAGCCGGCAGCTGTTCCGCCGTCCCGAGGAGAGGCCGATCGTTGGCTGACCGAAACCGCACGCACCACCAGCAGGGCCCCGTCAGCCACGACGCCCCCGTGCTGGTCATCGGGCTCGGCCGCTTCGGTGCCGCCACGGCCGGCCAGCTCGAGCGTCAGGGGCGTGACGTCCTGGTGGTCGACACCGACGCCGCCCTGGTGCAGAAGTGGTCGGACCGGGTCACGCACGCGGTGCAGGCCGACGCGACTGACATGGACGCCCTGAAGCAGATCGGGGCACAGGACTTCGCGATCGCGGTCGTCGGCACCGGCTCGGACCTCGAGTCGAGCGTCCTCATCACCGCGAACCTCGTCGACCTCGGGGTCCCGCAGATCTGGGCGAAGGCGATCAGCCGGTCACACGGCACGATCCTGAGCCGCATCGGTGCGAACCACGTGGTGTACCCGGAGCGTGAGGCCGGCGAGCGGACGGCGCACCTGGTGTCCGGCCGGATGCTCGACTTCATCGAGTTCGACGACGACTTCGCCGTGGTCAAGATGTTCCCGCCGCGGGCCGTCCGCGGGCGGGACCTGGCGACGACGGTGATCCGGACGCGCTTCGGCCTGACGGTGCTCGGCATCAAGCCGCCCGGTCAGGCGTTCGTGCCGGCGACCCCGGACAGCGTCATCGGTGAGGACGACGTGATCATCGTCTCCGGCACCGAGACCGACCTCGAACGGTTCGCCGCGCTCGAGTAGCCCGCTCAGAGGCGGGACAGCTCCTCGGCCCGGGCGATCGCGGCGCGCGCAGCCCGCTCGAGCGTCCCGGACAGGTCCGCCTCCTGCAGCACGGTGACCGCACGCTCGGTGGTCCCCTTCGGGCTCGTCACCGCGCGGCGCAAGTCGGCCGGCTCGCTGCCCGACCTGGCCAGGAGCTCGACCGCGCCCCGGACGGTCCCCTGCACCATCGTGCGCGCCTGCTCGTGCGTGAACCCGAGCGCCTCGGCGGCCTGCTGCCACTGCTCGACGAGCAGGAAGACGTAGGCGGGGCCGGAGCCGGACACGGCGGACAGGGCGTCGAGCTGCGACTCCGGCACCTCGATGACCTCGCCCGAGACCGCGAACACGTGTGCAGCGAGTGCCGTCGCGTCCGCGTCCGCCGATGCTCCGGCGCTGATGCCGGTGACCCCGAGGCCGACCCCGATCGGGGTGTTCGGCAGCGCCCGGACCACCCGGACGCCCGCGGGCACGTGCGCCTGCATCGTCTCGGTCGTCACGCCGACGGCGACGCTGACGACGACCGCGTCCGGCGCCAGGTCTCCGGCGACCTCGTCGAGCAGGTCGACGATGCCGAACGGCTTCACCCCGAGCACGACGAGTCCAGCGCCGCGGACGGCCGCACGGTTGGCATCCGGGTCGGTCTCGGTCGCGGTCGCGTCCAACCCGCTCGCACGGTGCGCCGCCGCCGAGGACTCGGACCGGGTGGTGACGACGACGGTGTCGGGCGCCACGCCGGAGGCCAGGAGGCCCTGCAGGACCGCGCCGGACATGGAGCCGACACCGAGCATGGCGACGCGGGGCAGTTCGATGGTCATGGCCACCAACCTAGCGAGGACCGGCAGCCTAGGATCGTGGTCCAGGTCGGGTGAGAGAAGGGGTCGGACATCCACATGAGCGCTTCCGGAGGGACGAAGGCGATCTTCGCCGCACTCGGTGCGAACATCGGGATCGCGATCGTGAAGTTCATCGCCGCGGCGATCAGCGGATCCGCGTCGATGCTCGCCGAAGGGGTGCACTCACTGGCGGACTCCGCGAACCAGCTGCTCCTGCTGCTCGGTGGCCGGAAGGCGAAGAAAGCAGCGGACGAGGAGCACCCGTTCGGCCACGGCCGCGAGCGCTACGTGTACGCGTTCGTCGTGTCGATCGTGCTGTTCTCGGTCGGCGGCGTGTTCTCGCTCTACGAGGGCATCGAGAAGTTCGCGCACCCGCACCCGCTCGACAACTGGTGGCTGCCGATGGTGGTGCTCGTCATCGCGATCGGGCTCGAGGGGTTCTCGCTCCGCACCGCCCTCAAGGAAGCCGCACCGCAGAAGGGCGGGCAGTCCTGGGTCCAGTTCGTCCGCCGCGCCAAGGCCCCGGAGCTGCCCGTCGTGATGCTCGAGGACACCGCGGCCCTGATCGGCCTGGTGTTCGCGCTGTTCGGCGTCGGCCTGACGGCGATCACCGGCAACGGGGTGTTCGACGCGATCGGCACGGTCCTCATCGCGGTGCTGCTCATCGCCGTGGCACTCGTCCTCGGCGTCGAGACGAAGAGCCTGCTCGTCGGCGAGGGCGCGAGCTCCGGCGACGTCGCACGCATCAAGCAGGCGGTGCTCGACGGCCCCGAGGTCGACTCGATCATCCACCTCAAGACCCTCTACCTCGGGCCGGAGGAACTGATGGTCGGCGTGAAGGTCGCCGTCGACGGGGACCGCCGACTCGGTGACGTCGCCGCGGGCATCGACACGGTCGAGCAGCGGGTCCGTGCAGCCGTCCCGATCGCCCGGGTCATCTACATCGAGCCCGACGTCCGGCACGACGGGCCGCACCCGTCGACCGAGGCGATCGTCCTGCGCGCCGCCGACTGACCAGGCCGCCCCGGGCTCGCTCGGCGGTCAGCGTCGCTCGGCGAAGAACGCGTCGAGCACCGCCGCGCACGCGTCCTCGAGCACGCCGGCGACCACCTCGGCCCGGTGCGGCAGCCGGCGGTCCCGCGCGATGTCGTAGACGCTGCCGCTCGCGCCGGCCTTCGGGTCCCACGCACCGAAGACGATCCGTGGCACGCGTGCCGCCAGGGCCGCGCCGGCACACATCGGGCACGGCTCCAGCGTCACGACCAGGGTGTGCCCGGCCAGGTGCCAGTCGCCGGTGACCGCCGCGGCGGCGCGGAGTGCGAGGACCTCGGCGTGCGCGGTCGGGTCCTGACGGGCCTCCCGCTCGTTCCGTCCGACGGCGACCACCGCGCCGGCGGCGTCGAGGACGACGGCACCGACCGGCACGTCGCCGGTGTCGAGACACGCGCGGGCCTCGGCCAGCGCGCGTTCCATCGCGGGGACGAACGGGCGGTGCGCCGGGTGCTCCACGGGTGCTCCGATCGTCCGGCGGGACCGCGACCGCCGGGAGGGGTGCGGCACGGTACGCTCGACCCTATGCGAGTCCACGTCGCCGACCACCCGCTCATCACCCACAAGCTCTCGGTGCTCCGCGACCGGACCACTCCCTCCCCCACGTTCCGCGCCCTGACGGAGGAACTCGTCACGCTCCTGGCGTACGAGGCCACGCGCAACGTCCGGGTGACGGCCACGCCGATCACCACCCCGGTCGCGCAGACCATGGGCGTCGCCATCGCGAAGCCCCGGCCGCTCGTCGTTCCGATCCTGCGCGCCGGCCTCGGCATGCTCGAGGGCATGGTCAAGCTGGTCCCCACGGCCGAGGTCGGCTTCCTCGGCATGGCCCGCAACGAGGTCACCTTCGAGCCGCAGACCTACGCCGAGCGCCTGCCCGACGACCTGTCGAACCGGCAGTGCTTCGTGCTCGACCCGATGCTCGCGACCGGTGGCACGCTCGCCGCGGCCATCGACTTCCTCTTCGCCCGCGGCGCCGTCGACGTGACCTGCGTCTGCATCCTCGGAGCCCCCGAGGGCCTCGCGGCACTCGAGGCCGCCGTCGGCGACCGTGACGTGACGATCGTCCTCGGCGCGCTCGACGAGCGCCTCGACGAGAACGGCTACATCGTGCCGGGCCTCGGCGACGCCGGCGACCGCCTCTACGGCCTGGCCGAGTAGCCGCCGCACCACATTCCTGACGGGAGGCTGCCCACCGGACCGGTGGGCAGCCTCCCGTCCGTCGTCGGCGACTGTCCGCATCCGTCGACCGTCCGTGCGGACGGTTGACACGGCGTTGGTATACCGCGGATACTCATGCCATGACTGCAACCGTGTCCACTCGCGCCCTCCACGAGGCCTCGGGGACCGTCGGCATGATGATGCCGACCACGGCGGTCATGCGTTGTCGAATGTGTGCCTGATCGGTACCCGTTCCAGCCGGATCCCCCGCGACACCACCCCCGTCGCGCGCGTGTGATCCCCCGGTGACGACCCCGTCGACGACGCGCACCACCGTCGCGAGGTCGGACCCCGCTCCCCCGGACCAGCCCCGGTCGGTGACGACCGCAGGGCTCCTCGGCGAACGCTGCCGCAGCGACTCCTGCGCCAGCCGTCACCGCCGTCGATCCGGGCCGACGCATTCGACACCGGCCGCTGCACCACCCCGTGCACGGCCCCTGCACCACCCGGAGACCGCATCATGTCGCTCACCATCGCCCAGCCCCGCACCGCCCCCGCGATCCGTACCGCCGCGCCGGCCACCACCGACCTCGGCAGCGTGACGCCGATCCGCGGCCGTCGCCCGGCCGTGCTGCCGACGCAGCCCGCCCGCCCCGTCGCCGACCGCTCCGCCGTCCCGACCAGCCCGGTCGTCGCGCCGCCCCGCAACCGCGCGCTGCCGGAGGGCACGGAGGCCCGTGGGTTCGCCCTGTACGTCGGTCTCGACGAGGCCGCCGCCGCGGCCGCCGGCACGACGCTGGCCGCCGTCGTCGAACAGCTGAAGGCCCTCACCGCCCAGCTCGTCCCCTCCGCCGAGACCTACGCGGCCGTCGCCGTCGCTGCCGAGGGCTCCGGTGGGCGGGACGTCGACGTGGTCCGCCTGGCCCTGCAGGACCGCTCGGCGGTCGCGGCGCGCAAGCAGACCGAGAAGCCCGAGCCCGAGGAGACCGGGGTCGTCATCGACATCTCCCGGAAGCGTGTCGTCCTGGACGGCGAAGCGGCGCCGCTGACCTTCAAGGAGTTCGAGCTCCTGCAGTTCCTGGTCCTCCGCGAGGGCCGCACGGTCGACCGCTCGGCGATCATCGAGGGCCTGTGGTCCGACGGTGAGGACGAGACCCCGAACGAGCGCACCATCGACGTGCACGTGCGTCGGCTCCGGTCGAAGCTCGGTGCGTTCGAGGAGATCGTCCGGACCGTCCGGGGCGTGGGCTACCGGTTCGACCGGCACGCCGACGTCTCGGTCCGCTACGCCTCGACCCCCTCACCCGACCTCTTCTGAAACTGCTCTCGTGCGTCGATCGGACAACTCGCAGGATTCGACGGCGAGGCGCCCTTCCCCGGCGTTACCGCACCGTTATACAGTCGGTCGTGCAGACGGTGTTTGCTGTGGCACCGGCTGTGGAATGTGATTGCAGGAATCTCTTGGTGCAAGGGAGCGGGCCGGTCGTCCACCAGGACGGCCGGCCCGCGTTCTGTGTCCGAGCCCGTCGGTAGGGTGGTGGTCCACCCGACGGAGGGAAAGACCCGTGAGCGATCACCGAACCGAGAAGGCCACCGCGGTCGCCGCCTGGGAGTCGTTGTTCCGCGCCCAGGTCACCGTGATGCGGAACCTCAACACCGAGTTCCCGTCCGCCGAGATCTCGTTCAACGAGTACGACGTGTGCTTCAACCTCTCCACGCAGCCCGGACGCCGCTGCCGGATGCGTGACCTGACCGGGCACCTCCTGCTCACGCAACCGAGCGTCAGCCGTCTGGTGGACCGGCTCGCCGCGAAGGGGATCGTCGAGAAGCAGCCGGACCCCACGGACGCCCGCGGGGTGATCGTCGCACTCACGCCACACGGCTTCGACGTGTACCGCACGGTCGCCGTGCAGCACGCCTCCACGATCGCGGCCCAGGTCGGTGCCGGGCTCGACGACGCCGAACTCCGCACGCTCACCGAGCTGTGCACCAAGCTGCGCGTCGGCGCCGCGGCGACCACGCCGTCCCGCCGCTCGGTCGGGGCTCCGGCATGAGCGGGAACGGTGCGGGCGGCTCCGTCGTCTGGTTGCGCGACGACCTGCGCATCGCCGACAACCCCGCCCTCCGCTCGGCCACCGACCGCAGCGGCCCGGTCACGGTCGTCTACGTCCTCGACGAGCAGAGCGACGGCATCCGCCCGTTCGGTGCCGCGGCGCGCTGGTGGCTCCACCAGTCCCTGAGCGCGCTCGACGCCGACCTGCGCGGGTACGGCTCGCGGCTCGTGCTGCGCCGCGGTCCGGCGGCCGAGGTCATCCCCGCCCTCGTGCAGGAGTCCGGCGCCGACGCCGTGTTCTGGAACCGCCGGTACGGCCTGGTGGAGCGCGAACTCGACGCGGGCATCAAGGCCGGCCTCATCGCCAGCGGGATCGAGGCCCACAGCGCGGCGGCCAACCTGCTCTGGGAGCCGTGGACGGTCCTCAGCGGCAAGGGCGAGCCGTTCAAGGTCTTCACGCCGTTCTGGCGGGCGGCGCAGGCGATGCCCGAGCCTCGCCACCCGTGGGCCGAGCCGGACACCATCGCCGCGCCGCCGGACGTCGCCTCGGACACGCTCGACGACTGGGACCTGCTGCCGAGGACCCCGGACTGGGCGGGCGGGATGCGCGACGCGTGGACGCCCGGTGAGCAGGGTGCGTCCGACCGTCTCGAGCGGTTCGTCGACGAGGCCCTCGCCGACTACGACCAGCGGGACGAACCGGCCCAGGCAGCGACGAGCAGCCTGTCGCCGCACCTGCGCTGGGGCGAGATCAGCCCGTACCAGGTCTGGCACCGCATGCACGAGCCCCTCGAGCCGGACCAGCGACGTGCCGCGCCGGCGTTCCTCCGCCAGCTCGCGTGGCGCGAGTTCAACTGGAACGAGTACTTCCACTGCGACGACATCGCCCGCACCAACGTCCGTCGTGAGTTCGACGCCTTCCCGTGGCGGGACGCCGCCGAGTCGGAGCTCGACCGCTGGCGCCACGGCACGACGGGCTTCGACCTGGTCGATGCCGGCATGCGAGAGCTCTGGCACACCGGCGCGATGCACAACCGGGTCCGTCTGGCCACGGCGAGCTTCCTCGTGAAGAACATGCTCGTGGACTGGCGGATCGGCGAGCAGTGGTTCTGGGACACGCTGGTCGACGCCGACGCCGCCAACAACGCCGCGAACTGGCAGTGGGTCGCGGGCTCGGGATTCGACGCGGCGCCGTACTTCCGGGTGTTCAACCCGGACCGGCAGCTCGAGCGCTTCGACCCGCACCGGGAGTACGTCCGCCGCTGGGTGCCCGCCGACGAAGCGCGCCCGGAGCCGATGGTCGACCTCAAGGCCACCCGGCAGCGTGCCCTCGACGCCTACGCCGAGATGCGGCGCGCATGACCCGGCCGTCCGCCGCGGTGCTCGACCAGGTCGACGCCCTGCACCGGCAGCGGGTCGCCGACGGCATCGCTCCGAGCAGCGTCTGGGGCGTGTTCGACCGCGACGGACTCGTGGCCTCCGGTGGTGCCGGGGACCGCGGGGACGGCACGGCGCCCGACGCCGACACCGTGTACCGGATCGCGTCGTGCACGAAGAGCGTCACCGCGACGACGCTCCTCGGACTCGTGGACGACAGACTGCTGTCGCTCGACGCCCCGGTCACGGACTTCGTGCCGGCGTTCAGCTCGGTGGCGCTCCCGACCACGGACTCCCCCGTGCCCACGGTCCGGATGCTCCTGACGATGTCCGCGGGCTTCCCCACCGACGACCCGTGGGGTGACCGGCAGGAGAGCATCTCCGACGACGAGCTCGACGACGTCCTCGGCGCCGGACTCCTCTTCGACTCGGTGCCGGGCACGCGCTTCGCGTACTCGAACC
This sequence comes from Curtobacterium sp. CFBP9011, assembly GCF_034045095.1. Classification (NCBI taxonomy): domain Bacteria; kingdom Bacillati; phylum Actinomycetota; class Actinomycetes; order Micrococcales; family Microbacteriaceae; genus Curtobacterium; species Curtobacterium sp. CFBP9011. The sequence continues at coordinate 207,374 of NZ_JAXCWN010000003.1, read as the reverse complement.
TCGGCTACGCACTGCTCGGCCGCGTGGTCGCCGTCGTGACCGGTGCGCCGTTCACGTCCGTCGCCACCGAGCGGGTCCTGCGTCCCCTCGCACTCGACGACACCGTGTTCGCGGCCGCCGACGCCCGCGGGCACGTCGTGACCGGGTACCGGCCGTACGGCTCCGCCTGGGAGGCCCTGACGACACCGGGGCCCGGCGCGTTCTCACCGATCGGTGGGCTCTTCTCCACCGTCCGGGACCTCGCCCGCTGGGCGTCCTGGCTGGCGAGCGCGTTCGAGAGCACGGCGCCGCCATTCTCGGAGCCCGCGGCCGCGAACGCCGGCCCGCTGGACACGGCCGGACGTCGGGCGATGCAGCAGGCGATGCGGATGGTCCCGGCCGAGGCCCTGCCCGGATCGACCCGGGCGACCGGGTACGGCTTCGGGCTGTTCGTCGAGCACGACCCCGTCGTCGGCTCGATCGTGTCGCACTCCGGCGGCTACCCAGGCTTCTCGGCACACATGCGGTGGTCGGCCTCCACCGGCCTCGGTGTCGTCGCCTTCGAGAACGCCACCCAGGCCAAGGTGTCGGTGGCTGCCACGCGGGCGCACGACCTCGTCCTGGCCGACGTCCGGTCCGGAGCCGTCGCGTCGATCGCCGACACGTCGATCGCCGGCGCCTCGATCGCCGACACGTCGATCGCCCACGCGCCGGTCGCCGACGCCCCGGAGCGGGTGTTGCCGGAGACGCGAGCCGCCCAGCAGGCCGTGCAGCGCCTCCTGGCCGACTGGGACGACGACCGAGCCGCCGCGATCTGCACGCCGAACGTGCCGCTCGACGTGCCCTGGGACCGCCGACGTGCCGCGCTCGACGCCGCGGTCGCCGTGGTCGGGGCCGACCTCCGTGGCACCCCGGTCGCCGAGCAGTCGAGCACGCCGACGCACCTGCGGTGGTGGCTGCCCGGTGAGCACGGTCGTCTGCGCGTCGAGATCCGTCTCGCGCCACTCGCCGCCGGTCTGGTGCAGACGCTGACCGTGCGCGCGGAGCCGACGCCGGACTAGCGCAGGGCAGAGTGTCGGAACCGTCCGGTAGAATGCGACATGTCCGCTCGGTCCTCGTGGCGGTCATCCGTCCCGATCACCGCCTTCGGAAGAGACCATGCCACGCAAACCGGACCCGACGCTCAAGCCCGCGATCGTCTGCAAGGTCACGGACCACCTCCACCACACCCGGCTCGAAGACGTCTCGGTCCGCAGCCTGGGCCGGGTCCTCGGCACGAGCGCGTACCCGATCGTGTACCACTTCGGCTCGCGGGACGGCCTCATCGACGCCGTGGTCGAACACCTCAGCCACCCGGTGCTGTCGGTCTGCCTCGACCCGGACGCCGACGAACAAGCCCTCGCCGACCACCTGGTCCGCGTCTTCGGCGGTCTCGACGACGCCGAGCGCTTCCTGGCGGCACGCCTGACGTTCGAGCTCGGCTCGGTCGAGTGCCTGTCCGATCACGACCGGCACCGCCGCCTGCACCGGGCGCACGTGGACACGCTCGCCGCTTGGGCCCGGGCGCACGGCGCCGACGACGGCACCGCCCGCCGCGCCGCAGGGGCCGCCGTGCTCGCTGCCCGGGGCGCGCAGTGGGGTGCGGTCCTCGACGGTGACGCCACCCACACCGACGCGGTCCTCCGCGGTGTCGCCCGCCGGCTCGCCGCCGAGGTCGAGGTCGCTACACGCTGACCGAGCAGCGGGCTGCGAGCAGCGGGCTGCGAGCAGCGGGCTGCGGGCTGCGAGCAGCCGGCGGCCAGCGCGCGGTGACCGATGCCTGACGACCGGCCACCAGCAGGTCCGACCGCACCACGGGACGACGGGAGGCCCGGTACCAGCTGGTACCGGGCCTCCCGTTCGTCAGGTGGTCGCCTCAGCGACCCGCGTCGGTGACGCTCAGAGCGTGACGAAGCTCTGCGACTTGGCGTTCTCGAAGCGCGCGGCCACGTTCTCCCAGTCGACGATGTTCCACACGGCCTTGACGTAGTCCGCCTTGACGTTGAGGTAGTCGAGGTAGAAGGCGTGCTCCCACATGTCGAGCATGAAGATCGGGACGAGACCGAACGGGATGTTGCCCTGCTGGTCGAACAGCTGGAACGTGGCGAGCTTCTGGCCCACGACGTCCCAGGCCAGGACGGACCAGCCGGAGCCCTGGATGCCGTTGGCGACCGCGGCGAACTGGGCCTGGAACTTCTCGAACGAGCCGAAGAACTCGTCGATCGCGGCGGCGAGCTCGCCCTCCGGGACCTTCGTGTCCGGGCCGAGGTTGGTCCAGAAGATCGAGTGGTTCACGTGCCCACCGAGGTGGAACGCCAGGTCCTTCTCGAGCTTGTTGATCGCACCGAAGTTGCCGGACTCGCGGGCCTCGCCGAGCTGCTGCAGGGCGGTGTTCGCACCGGTGACGTACGCCTGGTGGTGCTTGTCGTGGTGCAGCTGCATGATCTTGCCGCTGATGTGCGGCTCGAGGGCGGCGTAGTCGTACGGGAGCTCGGGCAGGGTGTACTCAGCCATGGGCGGTCCTTTCGATCGGTGATGTGGGGTGCGGGGCTCCGCGGCTCACGAGAGCCGGGAACGATCGGTCAGGGAGTGGAATTCCCGGTTGTGGTAGACCAGCGGCTCGCCACGGTCGAGCCCGACGACGATGTCGAGCACCTCGGCGACGACGACGGTCGAGCTGCCGATGGGCGTGGTCGAGAGCGGTCGGCAGCGCAGGGCGCTGGCGGCGTCGGGGAGGTAGCGGTCACCGGAGGGCAGCCGTCCCCAGATCGGGTCGTCGGCCGCGGGGCTGCCGGTCGAGGCGAAGCGCTTGGCGAGGGCCACACCGCGGGCGTCCATCAGGTGCACCACGAACAGCGGTGCGCCGAGGACGACCCCGGCGGACCCGGAGTTCGTGGAGAGCGAGAACACCAGCACGGGCGGGTCGACCGCGACCGAGGCGACGCTCGACGCGGTGAGGCCGGTCGGTCCGTCCGGGCCCTCGGCGATGATCACGGCGACGCCGGCGGGGTGCCCGCGGAAGGCGTCCTTGTAGGCGGCGGTGATGTCGGCCGTGGTGGCGTCGACCTCGGGCGGGGCGGCGGGGGTGCCGGGCTGGGAGACGTCGACCGGGGCGGCGTCGGGCATGTCAGTCGTGGTCGTTCCTCGTTCGTGGGTGCGGCCGCGGTCGTCGCGGCCATCTCCCAACGTAGGACCTGTGCCCGGGTGCCGGTCCATGATTCACAGGATCGGCTCATCCCCGGGCGTGCCGCGACGTCGCGTGAGCGACCCACGACGCGGACGGACGCGGCGACACGGACCGGGCCCGCCCGGCCGCGGGTCAGCGCTTCCGCAGCATGACGACGGCGCCGGCCGCCGCGACGACCATGAGCGCCGCAGCGACGCCCGCCGTCGTGGTGACCCCGGAGTCGAAGGCGGCACGCGCCGACTCGAGCAGCGCCTGCCCCGCCGACCCGCCGAGCTGCGTCGCCGCGGCGACGGCTCCGCCGAGGGTCTCCCCCGCTGCGGTGTGCGCGGTGGAGGACAGCCCGTCCGGCACGACGACGTGTGCCCGGTACGCGGTGGCCAGGATGGTGCCGAGGACGGCGGTGCCGAGCACGGCGCCGATCTCGTACGCGGTCTCCGAGATCGCCGACGCAGCGCCGGACTTGTGTGCCGGCGCGGTCGAGATGATGAGGTCGTTCGTCACGGTCTCGGACGCACCGATGCCGATGCCGAGCAGCACGAACGCGAATGCCAGCGCGGCGATCGAGGCGTGGTGGCCGAGCACGGCGACGAGGGCGTACGCGGCGGCCGAGAACAGCAGCGACACGGACACGACCCAGCGCGGTGCGACCCGGGCAACGACGGGCACGACGGCGAGGCCCGCGATGATCGTCAGGACGGCGCCGGGGATGAGCACCACACCGCTGGCGAACGGGTCGAGGCCGGCGACGAGCTGCAGGTGCTGCGCGATGAAGAACAGGAACCCGGTGAGCGAGAACATCGCCGCCATGTTCATGAGGACACTGCCGGTGAAGGCGGTGCTGCGGAACAGGCGCATGTCGAGCATCGGCGTGCGGGAGCGCAGCTGCCGCCGGACGAACGCGATGCCGCAGAGCACACCGACGGCGACCATCGCGATCGCGAGACCGCGCTCCTCCGGGTGGACGAGGGACTTGATCGCCCAGACCGTGGGGGCGAGGGCGCCGAGGGACAGCAGCATGCTCGGGACGTCGACGGGCCCGGGCTCCGGGTCGCGGGACTCCGGCACGCAGAACGGCACGGCGACGAGCATCACGACCAGGATCGGCACGGCGACGAGGAAGACGCTGCCCCAGTGGAAGTGCGCGAGCAGCACACCGCCGACGAGCGGGCCCAGGGCGTTGCCGGCGGCGAACATCGTCGACCAGACCGCCAGGGCCAGGCGCCGTTCGCCGGCGTCCGGGAACACGTTGCGGATGATCGAGAGCGTCGCCGGCATGAGCATCGCGCCGAAGACACCCATCGCGAGGCGTGCGGCGACGAGCATCCAGGCCTCGGTGGCGAACGCCGCGGCGGCGGAGAGCAGGGCGAAGCCGGTCGCGCCGATGACGAGGATCCGGCGGCGGCCGATGCGGTCGCCGATGCTGCCCATCACGACGAGCAGGCCGGCGAGGACGAGCGGGTAGGCGTCGACCATCCAGAGCTGGGTGGTCGCGTCGGGGTGCAGGGCGCGCGAGATCGAGGGCAGCGCGAAGCTCAGGACGGTGTTGTCGACCGAGATGAGCAGCACCGGCAGCATGAGCACCGCGAGCGCGGCGAACCGGGAACCACGGCTGGTGGTGATCCGGGTGGCGACGGGGCTGGTGAGCAGGGCGGACATGGCGGACTCCAGGACTTCGAGCGTGTCGCGCCGTCGGCCACGAGGGGCAGAGCGCAGACGAGACGGGACGCGGAAGTCGTCACGCGCCCCGTCAGGGTTCCGTTAGTGTACCGTCCGGACGGTTGTGGTTGCAAATGCAACCAATGGCGGACGGGAGGCGCGGATCCGGCCCGCCCCGTGCCTCCCGTCCGGTGGTCGGTCCGTGCGCCGGTCAGGCGGACTCGCGCACGACCAGCCGGTGGCGGACGACCCGCTCGACCGACGGACCGGACCGCGGCAGCGAGCCGTCGAGCATGCCGAGTGCCAGGTCGACCGCGTGCCGTGCCACCTCGTCGAGGTCGACCGCGAGCGTGGTGAGCGTCGGTGCAACGAGCGTGCCGAGTGTCAGCCCGTCGATGCCGATGACGCGGACACGGTCGGGGACCTCGGCGCCGGCACGGCGGCAGGCGGCGAGCGCGCCGAGGGCCATCACGTCGTTGAACGCCACGACGGCATCCAGACGAGGGTGTCGCGCGAGCGCCGCGGTCGTCCCCGCGGCACCTGCGTCGGCCGAGGCCGCGGTGGCGACGACGTGCGCCGGCAGGTACCCGCGGCGGCGGAGCGCGTCGAGCAGGAGGGCGCCACGGGCGCTCGACTCCCCCGGTGCTCGGGCGACCGTGGGCGCGTCGAGGACGAGGGGGTGCTTCACACCGACCGAGACCAGGTGATCGGCGAGGGCCTCCACCGCGTCCGTCGGGTCGAGCCGGACGGCGCCGCGGGCCGGGACACCGTGCGGGTCGAGCTCGACGACCGGCACCGGACCGAGGTGCTCGATCCACTCCGGTGCGCGGGCGCCGAGGTAGCCGATGACGACGTCGCTCTGGGCGCCGAGGTCCTGCACGGACCGGTCCGAGTCACCCGCCAGGCCGACGTCGGCGAGCATCACGTTCCACCCGCGAGCTGCGGCCAGCCGGAGGACCGCCGCGGCGAGTTCGGGCGAGTACGGGTTCCGCAGGTCGTCGACGAGCAGTCCGAGCTGGTGCGCGCCGCCGGAGACGAGGCCTCGACCGAACCGGGACGGCCGGTAGTCGAGCTCAGCGGCGGCGGCGAGGACCCGTTCCTTCGTGGCGTCGCTGATCCCCGGCAGACCGTTCACCGCGCGGGTGACCGTCTGCCGGGAGACCCCGGCGGCCGCGGCGACGTCGAGGATCGTCGCGCGGCCACCGGTGCCGGTCAGCTGCGGAGGTCGAGCCATGCCACCTGCTCGGGCGTGAGGTCGACGGTCAGGCCGAGCATCGACGAGCGGGCCTCGGCGATGGTGCGCGGGCCGAACAGCGGGAACGTCGGGAACGGCTGGTGCAGGACGTAGGCCAGGGCGATCGCGGTCGCCGGGACGCCGTACTGCGCGCCGAGCTCCTCGGCCCGGCGCAGGCGTTCGAAGTTGGCGTCCGAGTAGTAGCAGCGGACGAGTTCGGCGTCGCTGGTGTCGTCCGGTCGGGCACGGCCGGTGAAGAACCCGCGGGCCTGCGACGACCAGGGCAGCAGCGGGACCTGGCGCTCCTCGAGCCACTGCTTGGACGCGGCGTCGGTGACGTGCTCGCACCCGGCCCAGGGGACGTCGAGCGCCTCGGCGAGGCCGAAGTGGTTGCTGAGCACCTCGAACCCGTACTTGCCGTTCGCCGCGGCCCAGGCGTTCGCCTCGTCGAAGCGGGCGGGGGTCCAGTTCGATCCGCCGAAGACCCGGATGTGGCCGGCGCGGCGGTGTTCGTCGAGGACGTCGACGAACTCCCCGACCGGGATGTCCGGGTTGTCCCGGTGCATCATGTAGACGTCCGCGTACTCGGTGCCCTGGCGCTCCAGGCTCTCGAGCAGCTGGCGGGTGAGCGACTCCGGGTCGCAGTAGGGCGTGTGCGCGCCCTTGGTGATGACGACGACGTCCTCGCGGATGCCGCGGTTCCGGATCCAGGCGCCGAGTCGGCCCTCGAGCACGCCACCGCCGTAGACGTACCCGGTGTCGAAGACCGTGCCGCCCTGTTCCACGAAGTGGTCGAAGATCGCGCTCGCGTGCGCCAGGTCGGGCTGGTTGTCGACGCCCATCACCAGACGGGAGACACGCTTGTCGATGCCGGGGAGCTGGCCGTACGTCATCGGGGCGTCGGCCGCGACGGTGAGCGGGCGGCCGCTGACGGTGGGGATGTCGGCGATCTCGGCCTCGAACGGGTAGCGCAGGCCGATCGCGGCGCGCCAGCGGTCGAGCGTGCGGGCGGCGGCGAGGCTCTCGTCGGTGGTCATCTGCGGGGTGTCGACCCGGCCGGCACGGAGGGCGTCGATGGTGGCGTCGGCTTCGAGCCCGTAGGGGGCGGCACCCGCGAAGGACGTCTCGGTCGGTGCGGCGTCGACGGTGCGGACCTCGATCACCGGGTTCCCCCCGATGGTCCAGGGGTCGCGGAGCGTGATCGTGCCGCGGGTGCCGTGCACGACGACGGCGTTCGTGTCCTCGACCTGGACGCCGGTGCGGAGGCTCGCGGTGATGCCGGTCGGGTACGTCGCGCTGGCGACGGTCCACTCGTCCACCCCGGTCGGGCCGAGGATCCCCACGGCGTGCAGCTCGACCGGTTCGGCGACGCGGACCCCGGTGGCGGCCTGCACGATCGCCGCGGTCATGGTGACCGGGTAGCAGCCGACGTCGAGGATCCCGCCGCCGGCGGTCTCGACGTCGAAGAGCCGGCCGGTGCGCTCCTCGGTCCGGAACGCGAAGGAGGCGTCGACGTGGGTGACGGTGCCGATCGCGCCGTCACGGACGAGGTCGAGGAAGGCGGCGGTCTGCGGGTGGAAGCGGTACATGAACGCCTCGACCAGCGGCAGCCCGGCCTGGCGGGCGGCGTCGACGAGCGCCATCGTCGTGCCGTGGTTCGGCGTCAGCGGCTTCTCGCAGAGCACGGCCTTGCCGGCCCGGAGTGCTGCGAGGACGAGGGCTGCGTGCCCGGTGTGCACGGTCGCGATGTAGACGGCGTCCACCCGCGGGTCGGCGAGCACGTCGTCGTAGGTGCCCGCGGTGACGTCGGGGAACCCGTGCTCGGCGGCCTCGTCCGCGAAGGCCTGGGCCCGCTCGAGTGACGAGCTGCCGGCGGCGACGAGTCGGCCGCTGCTGCTGGACAGCTGGGCGAGGAAGCGGCGGGCGATGCCCCCGGGGCCGAGGACCGCCCAGCCGGGGGTCATGTCGTTCGTGGTGGGTGTGGGGGTCGCGGTCTGCGCTGACATGCGGATCCTGTTCGTCGTGAACCTTCACGGTCGGAGCGAGGCTAGCCGCGGACAGCCCGCAGAACAAGGGTGCGTGAACGTTCACGGCGACTGTTCATCCCGGTGGGTCCCTAGACTCGTGCGCATGGCAAGTGCTCGCGACCGCGTCCTCGACAGCTTCGTCGCCATCGTGTGCGAGGACGGCGAACGTCCCGCGACCCTCGACGCCGTCGCCGCCCGCGCCGGTGTCTCGAAGGGCGGACTGCTCTACCACTTCGGCTCCAAGGCGGCCCTGGTCGAGGGGCTGTGCGAACGGCTCGCCGACCTGTCCGCGCTGGACATCGAGCGGATGCGTTCGGCCGAGGACGGTCCCGCGCGCTACTTCGTCGAGAACTGCCAGTTCGTCGGCAGTGAGCTCGACCTGGCCCTGCTCGCCGCCTCACGCCTGCAGCAGGCCGGGTACGAAGAGGCCGGCCGTACCCTCGACGAGACCGAGAACGCCTGGCTCGCCACCCTGGTCGACGCGCTCGGGGACGTCCCCACCGCGCAGGCCGTCAAGCTCCTGGGCGACGGGCTGTACCACGCGGCGTCCCTCGGGGCGGCCAGCGACGTCCGCCCGGACCGGGCCTCGGTGGACATGGCGGCACTGCTGCAGGTCGTCGACCGCCTGATCGCGACGAAACCCGCTCCGTGAACCAGCGCACCCGGTCCTGGGGATAGACTGAGTTCGTTCTACCCGCTGATTCCCGGAGGTACCACCGTGGGCCGCGTCATCGCTGCTGTCTTCTCGATCCTGCTGCTGCTGGTGTCGATGTACCTGTTCGGGTTCGCGTTCCAGGTCGCCTCCGGTCAGGCCTTCGTGTTCATCGCCGGCGTGCTGCTGATGAGCCTCTCCTTCTTCCTGCCGATCCACGTGTTCGGCAAGCGGTAGTCACACACCGCACACGCAGAACGGCCCCGCACCTCTCGGTACGAGGCCGTTCTGCATGCGCGGGCCGTTCTGCATGCGCGGGCCGTTGTGCGTACAGCCGCAGGTCAGGCGTTGGTGCGCAGCTCCCGCAGGGTGACGGCGGTGGCGACGGCGGCGTGTGCGGCCTCGGCGCCCTTGTCCTCCTTCGACCCGGGCAGCCCGGCACGGTCGATGCCCTGCTGCTCGTCGTCGAGGGTGAGCACGCCGAAGCCGACGGGCTTGCCGGTGTCGATCGCGACCTTCGTCAGTCCACTCGTCGCCGCATCCGAGACGTACTCGAAGTGCGGGGTACCGCCGCGGATGATGACGCCGAGGGCGACCGCGGCGTCGAAGCCCGACTCCAGCGCGACCTTCGCGACGACCGGCAGCTCGAAGCTGCCCGGCACGGGGACGACCTGGGCCGTGGCACCGAGTCGTTCGATCTCGCGCTGCGCCCCGGCCAGGAGCCCGTTCGCGATGACGTCGTGCCACTGTCCGGCGATGACCGCGACCCGGATGCCGCTGCCGTCGACGAGCTCGCGCTCCGCCGCTCCTGCTCCGCTCATGCGTGTGTCCCTTCGGTGCGGGCGACGTCCGCCGCCCGGTCGGCCGCGTCGAGCCAGGTGGCCAGCGCGGTGATGGTGATGACGGGCACGCCCTCGCGTGTCCCGAGTCCGACGAGTTCCGGCAGGCGCATCATGCCGCCCTGCTCGTCGACGATCTCGCAGATCGCCGCCGCGGGGCGCAACCCGGCGGCGGTGACGAGGTCGATCGCGGCTTCGGTGTGCCCGGCGCGCTCGCGGACCCCGCCGGCCCGTGCCCGCAGCGGCACGACGTGCCCGGGTCGGTGCAGGTCGGCGCGGACCGAGGTCGGGTCGGCGAGGACCCGGAGCGTGCGGGCCCGGTCGTGGGCGCTGATGCCGGTCGTGACGCCGACGGCCGCGTCGACCGTGACGGTGTACGCGGTGCCGCGAACGTCCTCGTTGTGCTGGACCATCGGCGGCAGGTCGAGGGCATCGGCGATCTCGGCGCTGACGGGCGCGCAGATGAACCCGGACGAGTGCGCGACCGTCCAGGCGATCCACTCCGGGGTGGCGAGTTCGGCAGAGAGGACGACGTCACCCTCGTTCTCACGGTGTTCGTCGTCGGCGACGATCACCGGGCGACCGGCGGCGATCGCGGCGATGGCCTGCTCGACGGAGGAGAGCCCCGGGGCGGAGGCAGCCGCGGCAGTGGTGACCGCCGGCGCGGGGCTGACTGCCGGCGAGACGGGGGCGGTGTCGGCGGCCATCACCGGGCCTCCGCCCCGACCGACGCACCGGCGGCGACAGCACCAGCGGCACCGGTGGCAGCAGCGTCCAGCCGCAGCATCCGGCGGACGTGCCGTGCCAGGACGTCGGTCTCGATGTTGACGCGGTCGCCGGGCACCCGCACACCGAGCGTGGTGGCGGCCAGAGTCTCCGGGATGAGGCTGACCTCGAACCAGGCGGCGTCGGGCGCCGCGGACTCCGGCGACACCGCACTGACCGTCAGCGAGACACCGTCGATGGCGATCGAGCCCTTGTCGACCACGAGCGGGCTGAGCTCCGGCGTCAGCGCGAACCGCACCCGCCGCCAGCCGTCTCCGTCGTCGGTCTCGAGCACGGTCGCGGTGCCGTCGATGTGGCCCTGCACGATGTGGCCGCCGAGGCGGTCGCCGACCGACGCGGCGCGCTCGAGGTTGACCCGGTCGCCGGACCGCAGCGACCCGTGGGCGCTCATGTCGAGCGTCTGCTTCATGACGAAGGCGGTGAAGGTCTCCGGGGTCTGCTCGACGACGGTCAGGCAGACGCCCGAGACCGAGATCGAGTCGCCGTGCTGCGCGTCGGAGACGACGAGCGGGCCGCGGACGGTGAGCGCGACGGAGTCGCCTCGTTCGTCGACGGCGGTGACGGTGCCGAGTTCCTCGATGATGCCGGTGAACACTGGTGTCCTCTCAACGGGACTCCAGGGCGCGCGACGGTCGTCGGCGGACGGCAGGTGGGGTCGCGGAACGACCGTCACCTTCCGTCAGCGCTTCCTCCCGTCCGGACTCTCACCGTCGGTCCCGGAATTGCACCGGGTCAACCCCGCCCCGGGCGGACCCGGCGCGGCGCTCGTGGACTGTCACCACCGGTTCGGACTTGCACCGACCCCGGAGCGCTTGCGTGTCCCCGACGATACCCCAGCCCCCCGACCGTCGCGGGCGGACCATCCGCCGGACGTCACGCGGCGTCTCGGAGGCGTGGCGGGCCTCCCGTCCGACCGCCGGTGCGCCGAAGCGGACGGGACCAGCAACGACCACCGGACGCGATCAGCCGCGCCCCTGCCGCGCCCGCCGGAAGCGACCACCGCACCGACGGGACGCGCTCAGCCGCGCCCCCGGACCAGCGCGAGCGCCTGCCGGAGCGACAGGTCGGGCAGGTACGCGCGGACCACCGCGACGCCGATCGCGGGCAACGCGACCGGGTCCGGGTAGGCGAGGACGAGCGGTTCGAGTTCGGGGCCGAACTTCCGCTTGAACCGCAGCAGCGAGCGGAACCCGTAGACCGGCTCGAGGACCCCGCCGACCAGTTCCAGCAGCGTCTCGACGCCGTCGCCGGTGGACCCGGTGCCGGGCGTGCGGGCGAGCGGCGCGGCGGAGAGGCCGAGCCGTTCCGCACCCTGCTCGCGCATCACGTCGGCGGCCGAGGCGACCAGGAACTCCATCACGCCGTTCGGGGCGTCCGTCCGACGGCGCATCACGTCGAGCGTCCAGCCGACCACGCGGCCCTCGCGGTGCGACGGCAGCCAGCTGGTGACGCCGAGGACCGTGCCCTCGGCGTCCTGGGCGACGAGGGTGCGGACGGCGGGGTCGCGCATCTCGTCGAGGCTGCCGAGCGTGAAGCCCATCTCGGGGAGCTCGCGGTCGGCGACCCACTCCTCGGAGATCGCCTCGATCTGCCGGGTGGTCGCGACCGGCAGGTCCTGCCACGACGACCAGGTGGCGGTGAAGCCGGAGCGCCGTGCCTTGTTGACGGCCGTGCGGACGTCCTGCTTCCGGCTGCCCTTCGTCGTCCAGTCCCGCGGGTCGAACGACGCGTCCTCGGCGACCGGCAGCGTGCGCCAGCCGAGCGCGGTGAGGGCCGAAGCGCTGGTCGTGTCGATGCCGTGGAACACTGCCGTCCAGCCGTTGTCGTCGCAGTACCGGGCGAACTCGGTCAGCGCCGACACGCGCGCGTCCGGCCACCCGAACGGGCCGAGGGCCACCGCGACGGTGCCGGTGCGGCGGTAGGCGACCCCGGCACGGCCGTCGGCGGTGAACCAGTGCGCGCTGCCCGGCCACGTGGCCATCCACCCGAACGTGTCGCCACCACCCGCGACGAGCAGGGCGCGGGCACGCTCGCGGTCCACGGCGGACACGTCGGTGTCGGTCGCGCCGGGGGCCGCACCGGCCGGTCGGATCGCGGCGACGGCGACCACGGCCCAGAGCAGCGGCCCGACGAGGCTCAGCACGGTCCGGAGCCCGGGATCCCGGATCGGCAGATCGCGGTGGTGCACGACCGGTGACAGCGGTCCGAGGACGGCGACCACCAGCCCGAGCGGGTCGTGCACCCGCACCGGCGCGGCGTCGGCGCTGATGTACACGACGGTCGCCAGGACCGCGGCGGCGGCCAGGACCGTCACCGCGAACGCGACGACCCGGCGCCGGGCGACCGCGACCGTGAAGGACCGCCGCAGCAGGACGAGGACCAGTGCGGTGACGAGCGGGACCGCGACGGACGCGGCGATCGACAGCCCCACGACGAGGTCGTCCTCGGACCCGCGGAGCTGGTCGACACGGCCGGGCACGTGGGTGTAGGTCACGGCGGCGGCGATCCCCGTGACGGTGTCGACCACGACGACGAGCCACACCGCGAACCGGCTGCCGCGGAACAGCCCGATCGCCCCGACGACGAGCACGAGCAGCGGCGCGATCGCCAGCAGCAGGGACCAGGGGTCCGTCGCGCGGTACGTCAGCAGACGGTGCAGGCACTCCCCCGCGACGCCGTCGGCACGACAGGCGGACGGCTGGTCGGCCGGCCCCATCCCGACGACCGCGGCGATCGGTGCGAGCAACCCGACCCGGGCGCGGGACACCAGCGCGATCACCGGTCCCACCGCCGACACCAGGACGACCGTGCCGAGCAGCACCCGGGTCTCGCGGTGCGAGCTACGGGTCCAGCCGGTGCGCTTCGGGGTGCGTCGGAAGACCTCGCCGAGTCCCCAACCGGCAGCCGTCGCGACGACGGCGGAGAGGTCGGCGGTGTGCCCGGCGTAGAGGAAGAGGGTGAGGACGACGGCCAGCGCGTTCACCCGGATCCGACGGCGCCAGAGCGGGCCGGCGAACGCACTCGCGGTGGTGACCGTGCCGAGGATCGCCGTCCAGGGGTCGAGCCCCTCGGCCCCGGACAGCAGGGCGGCACCGCGGCGGCCGTCCGGGTCGATGACGCCGACGACGGCCGCGGCCGCCGCGCCGACGACACTCGTCGCCAGGAACGCGGAGACCGTCCGGCGCGACCCCATCAGCCGCTCGGAGGCGCCCAACAACAGCACGACGCCGGCGAGCGTCAGGATCAGGGCGAGGACACCGGTGGTGACGGCGAACACCCGGAAGGGGACGAGCGCGTCCGGCACCGGCCGTCCGTGCGCGAACCGCAGCGCCGCCGCGGTGACCGAGGCGACGAGCACCAGGAGCAGGACGACGGCCGTGACCGGCTGTCGGGTGACGGCGTGCCGCACCGACCGGGAGGCCCGCCCCACGTCGCGCAGGACGCGCGCGGCCGCCTCGCGGCCGGCCTTCGGCGGGGCCGCGGACTGCGGCGCGGCCGCCTCGTGGCCGGCCTTCGGCGGGGCCGCGGGCTGCTCCGGAGCGGCGCTGTCGGGTGCGCCCTTCGCGGTCATCGACGGACCCCGTCCACCGGCAGGCCGAGGTGGGCGATCACGGTCGGGAGGCCGCGGCGGAGGACGTAGCGGACGGTGTTCCAGTCGTGGGCCGAGCCCGGCGAGACGATGAGCGTGGTGGCGATCCCGGCGCGTTCCGACGCGGCACGGAGCGCGAGCGTCGAGGCCTTGTAGGGAGCGTCGTCCTCGCCGTACCCGAACACGGTGAAGTGGTCGTGGTACGGCGTGTGGGCGGCGAGCAGGGCCTCCGGTGTGGCCTTGAGGTAGGCCGGACGCGAGCCGCCGAAGCCGACCGCGATCGTGTGCTGGAGGTCGCCGTTCGCCGGGGCGATCTCGCTGGAGATGGCGAGGGTCGTGCCGAACACCTCCGGGTACGCGCTCGAGAACTGCATGGCGCAGGTCGCTCCCTGCGAGAAGCCGCCGATGCCCCACGCCGCGCTGCCCGAGGCGACGTCGAGGTGCTGGTGGATCCACCGGACCGTGTCGGTCATCACGTAGGTCGCACTCCGCCCGAGGCGACGGCTGTCGACGCACATCGGGTTGTGGCCGGGGGCTCCGAGCTGGTCGGGCGAGACGACGATCGGCGCGATGCCGTGGTGCGTCGACGCGTAGCGGTCGAGGAACGACCCGAGGCGGCCGGTCTGGAACATGTCGGACGGCTGACCCGGCTGCCCGGAGAGCGCGACGAGCACCGGCAGGGTCGGCGGGTCGGCCACCTGCGCGGCCGGCGGCAGCCAGACGACAGCGGGGCGGGCGTGGAAGTGCGAGACCGTCGCCGGGATGCGGACGGCGATCGTGCGGCCGTGTGCCGGCATCCCCTTCGGCGCGGTCCAGGTCGCCGCGTCGACGATCCGCGCAGCCGGACGCGCCGCGTGCTGGTGGTCGAGGGTGCCCAGCGGGTAGGGGTTCGGCGTGACGGCCTCGCCGATGGTCCGGTACGCGCCGAAGTCGACGTTGATGCCGAGGCCCGCCGTGAGGGCGACCGCCAGGGCTGCGCCCAGCCCGACGATCCGCCGGCCGTTGCCGCCCTGCACCAGGACGACCAGGAACAACAGGACTGCGGCCGCCGTGAAGGCGACCCACATGCGCGTGACGGGCGTGAAGGACACACCGAAGAGGTCCTGGACGTCGCCGAACCACCAGACGGCGACCAGGCCGATGCCCGAGCCGACCGCCATCGCCACGATCCGCACCAGCACCCCGGGGAGGCCCCGGTTCCACCGGCGTCGGGGCGGGTGCTCCGACGCGACCGTGCCCTTCGTCCGGCCGTGCGGTCCGAAGACCGTCAGGAGGACGAGGACGACGGCGACGACGTCCACCGGCACGAGGACGGCCGGGAGGACGATCGGGAGCTGGAGCAGTTCTGAGGGCACGCGTTCATCGTGCTGCCGTCCAGCTGACGCACAGCCACTGGTCGGCTGCCGCTGTGTTCAGCAAGCGACTGTGGCCGTCCAGGAGGCGTACAGCACTCCCACAGGACGGGTCCTGATCAAGACTCATCACCTCGTGGTGGGTGTCGCCGGTCGAGCCCGTTCACCGGTGGCTCCGGCTCTGCTGCGCGGCTCTCGCGGTCCTGCTGGCGAGCGGCTCGCGGTCCGAGTGCGAACAGGAACGCCCCGGCGACAGCGCACGCGATGGTTGCTGCCAGCAGTGGGGGCCACGGCGTGGAGTCCGTCACGGCCGCCAGCGCCGTCAGGAGGACCAGCGCCGCCAGCAGCGGGCCGAGGATCCACGCCAGCCAGAGTCGGTACCGGCGCATCATCACCTCATGGTGCACTGGCATCTCGACAGGCGTCCGGCTCATGACCGGCACGTCCATCGGCGTCGGCATCGCTGGCTTCGCCCGCCACCGGCCGTGAGTGACGGAGAGGGTCCGGGGAGGGTCAGAAGTACATGCGCCCCTGCGCGATGTCAGCCTCGGCTTGCCGGAGGGCCCCTGCGACTTCGGGGTCAGCGCCTTCGAAGTCCGCGGCACGAGAGCCGAAGTCGGTGAAGCGGTGCATGACGATCCACAGCACGAGGAACACCGCCAAGACCACGCCGGTTGCGATCCACCACCACATGCGGGCAGCGTAAATGCGACCGACTGAAGGTGCAAGCACTGAGATGCGCCGTTGCACCATCGTCTCCCTGCCCGATCAGAGGATGAGCGCGACGGGGACGGACACCGCTGTCAGGACGAGTGCAACTGGCCAGAACCAGTACCTGAACGGACGACGTCGACGCCATGCGTGAGTACCGAACGCCGCCAGGAAGATGACCACGAGCAGGACCGCCACACCACCGACCATCGTCGCTCCGCCGAGCGCTTCATCTCGGTTCATCTGCGCGACATCGAGGTCGTTGTCGGTCGGTCCGGGCCAACCGAAGCTGCGTGCTTCGTCGAGAGCCATCGCGACCAAGGACGCCATGACGAACAGCACGACGGCGAAGGGAAGAGTCAGCAGCCACGCGAGCCAGGCTCTTCCCGTTCCCGTGTCAGCAGAACCGGACTGGTTGGTCACACGACGCACGGTACGGGATCCACCGCAACGAGAGCGCGTCCCGTCGCCCGATCAGCGGGGCGCGACTCCGAGCCCGTCGTCATCGAGTGTGCGGTCGTCGCAAGTGACCCGGGTCGCTCTCGTAGCGGCGGTGTCGTCCGCGGGCTCGGCCATCGCGGACGGACCGTTCTCGCCGCGGGTGCCGTCGAGCTCGATGGGTGTCACCGCGATCTGGTCGATGTCCGATGGGGCGCGCGCGGGTCGGTCCGCGAGGAGTCCGACCAGATGGCGCGCTCCGTTGATGCTCGTGCATCCCACGCCGGTGCCGTGTTGCCCGGTGAGGTCGAACTGGTACTGGTCGCCCTCGGGGTTCGTGACTGCCTCGAATGCGCAGCCGGTCCAGCGGTACAGATCGACATCACGGCTGCCCGCGACGAGCATGACGATCGGTCCGTTGCCCTGACCGGACACGTCGGCGACCAACGCAGTGGGTTCGGCACCGCCAGAGAGGTTGCGGGGACGCACGGAACTGGTGAGACCGGTGCTCGTCGTCACGCCGAACCGGCCGTCCTCGGTCACCCACTGTTGGTCAGCCTCGAGATCCCCGTCCACGTCGATCGTCGAAGCGGTCCTCGCACCGGCCGGGACACCGCCATCGGATGCCGGGCAAGGCTTCGATGCCTCGGCTGGGGTCGGTGTCGAAGCACTCGAAGCAGCTGGTGGCCGCGATGTCGGTTCGGCGGCGTTCGGCGGCTCACCCGTCCCACTGCACCCGGTCAGCAAGACGAGCGACATCGCCGTGGCCACGAATGCGCTGGTGCGCAGGACAGTGCTCCCCGTCGAACTCATCGGATCAGGGTGACTCCTGTTGCATCAGCCACGCAACCTCCACGCGCTTCGTCCGGTCAGCTGATCCCCTCCCGGGTTTCCGGATGAGCGTCGTCGTCCTCTGCGTCCAGTGAGGCCAGGTAGTCGGCGTTGCCACGCAAGGCCGGCTTGTACCGTTCGAGGTCCGGGGCGTCCACGTGCTCCGCGAGGAGCACGAGGAGGCTCGCGAGTGCGGTGTTCGGTCGGCCGTCGGCGTGGAACGTCAGGGCTTCGAAGGCTTCGAGGGCGACGGAATCAGGGAACTCAGCCCGCGCCCGCGCGAAGGCCCGGAGCGAGTCGTCGATCCGGCCGAGGTTCCGGAGGGTGCTCCCGTACTGGAGGGAGCAGCGGCGCCGGAGATCTCCGGTGAGTCCGCGTTCCATCGCTCGCTCGTAGAAGCTGAGCGCCGTCGCCTCGGCTCCCGCCGTGTCGTACACACCCCCGAGCTCGTAGAGGACTCGAGGGTGCTCCGGGTGCTCCTCGTGGATGGGGAGCAGCGCATCGATGGTCGGCTGCATGTCCTCGCGGTTCCGGGCGGCGAAGATCGCATCGAGTCGCGCGTCGATCGCGTCAGACATGGTCGGCCGCTCCTCCCGTTCGAGCAGTCACGAGACCGCGCCGACACAGTACCGGTCGTCTCGATGGCCGACCTCCACCGGTCGGCGGCCGAGGTCGTCCGATCGAAACCGGTACCCGGAGCAGGCTCCACGGCCGCGCCCGGCGCCACCGTCCGGTCACCCTCGGGTCACGTGCTGTTCACCCGCTGCCGCTACCCCTGCTTCTCGGACCACTGCCCGAGGTCCGACATCGGAGGATCCATGAACACCCGCGCCGCGCTGTCCTGCGTCGCCGTCGCTGCCATCGCCTCGCTGATGGTCGCGGGACCGGCGCACGCCGACGACGACACCAACGTCTACAGCAGCAAGCAGCCCTACATCGCCCCCAGCAGGTCGGACATCGACGCGTACTCGCCGGCGCCGACGGGCTACGCGCCCGTCGCCACGGAGTCGGTCGCCCGACACGGATCCCGTGGGCTCTCCGCCTACAAGTACGACGCGCTGCTACACCGTCTCGCCGCGACCGCGCAGGCCGAGAACGGGTTCCTGACGCCGGAGATCGGGAAGCGCTTCTCCGCGGACCTGGATGCCATCACCGCCGCCAACGTCGCGAACGGCTACGGCATGCTCACCGGCCAGGGCGCAGCCCAGCACCGCGGCATCGGAGCGCGAGCCGCGCAGCGCAACGCGCCACTCTTCGCCGAAGCGGCACGATCGGGCGGACGTGTCGTCGCCGAGACATCGGGTGAAGCCCGCGCCACAGAGTCAGGCGAGAACTTCCTGAAGGGCTTCGGGCTCACGGGAGTCACGCTCGAGCCGCGCCCGGACCTGCTCTACTTCCACGAGGTCGAGAACCCGGACGGCACCGAGAAGGCCGTGGGCTCCCCCGAGCGCGAGCGCGCCCAGGCGTACGAGGACTACATCGCCGAACAGACCGGTGACGGCGGCACGATCGCGGCGGCCTTGCACTACATCGAAGCGAAGCCGCGATCGGTCCAGGCAGCGGACGACGTGCTCTCCGGCATCTTCACGCCCGAGTTCATCGCCACGATCGGCACGGACAAGGCGCACACCTGGTACAACACCGCCGACGGTTCCAAGGGCGGCGCGGTGACGTGCGCGCCCGGCGCCGACACGAAGGCCGATCCCGATGCCTGCGGCGATCCGAAGAAGTCCATCAAGACCACTGTCGACGCGGCGATGGCGCTGTACAACCTGTACATCATCGCGGCCGACATGCAAGAGGAGAACGTCGCTCCGCACCGGTTCGACTTCGCGCAGTACTTCGCGGGTCGGCCGGCGGACGCCGAGTGGTTCGCGTACCTGCTCGACGCCGAGGACTTCTACGAGAAGGGCCCGAGCCTCGCCGGGCACGACGAGACCTACTCGATCACCAAGCCCCTGCTCGACGACTTCTTCTCCACGATCGACGCCCGCGCCGCTGGTGGCGACGTGGTCGCGACCTTCCGCTTCGCGCACGCTGAGACGATCATCCCGTTCGCTGCGCTGCTGCGTCTGCCGGGATCCACCGTGGCCGCGCCCGACAACGCCGCTCCGGCATCGGACGCCGACGTCTACGACGACGCCACCAATCCGTGGCGCGGCTCCGAGGTGACGCCGATGGCCGCGAACGTGCAGTGGGACGTCGTGTCGCGAGCGGGCATCGACCCGGTTACACGAGCGGCCTACACCCCGCTCGTGCGCATGCTCTACAACGAGCGGGAGATCGCGTTCGCCTCCGGATGCCGTGCGGTCGCCCCAGGGTCGCACTGGGTCAAGGAGACCGAGCTCAAGCGGTGCCTCACCGGCACGGCGATGACCGAGAGCCCGCTGATCGCCGAAGCCGCGCCTGCGCCGACGCCGACCCCGACCGTGACGCCCGCTGCTGCGCCCACCACGAGTCCGACCCCGACCTCGACCCCGACACCGACACCAGCGGCTCAGGGCGCCGATACGCCGACGACCCGGGCGAAGGGGTCGCTGGCCGCGACCGGAGCACAGTCACCGCTCGAACCGGCGTTGTTCGCGACGCTGCTCCTCCTGGCCGGTGCCGGAACCCTGGTGGTGCGTCGCGCACGTCGTCACACCGAGTGACACCGATGCGGAGTGGCGGCTGCGCGAGACCACCGCTCCGCCGTGCCGCACCCGCCCGGAAGACGCCACCAGCCCGACTGTGAGCAGGGCATGCGGGTGCGGAGCACCGGGGGTCCCGGTACTCCGCACCCGTTCAGCGGGTCGTCGTCAGTGGCGGCGCCGCAGGGTCATCGTCCCGAGGCCGGCCAGGAGCAGCAGCAGTGCCGCGAGGGCCGGGAGGACCGGACGGTCCGCTCCCGTGTAGGCGAGCGTGCCGGTGGTGCCGGTCGTGCCGGTGGCCGTGCGGGTCGTGCTGACCCCGCTGCCCGTCGCCGTCGTGACGACCGGGGTGGCAGCAGAGCGGGTGGTGACCGCCGCCGCCGGGGTGACCAGCGCGGCCGGGGTCGCCGGGGTGGTGACCGGGACGGTGGTGCCGGGGTTCGTCCCCGTCGCCGGGGTGACTCCGGTGGTGGGCTCCGTGGTGCCCGGGTCCGTCGTGCCCGGCGTCGTCGTGCCCGGGTCCGTCGTGCCCGGGTCCGTCGTACCCGGCGTCGTCGTGCCCGGCGTGCTGCTGGAACCGTCGCCGATGACGCCGACGCCGTTCCCGCCGATGGTGACCGGGATGGTGATCACGGGGATTATCTGGGTACCGGAGCCGATGCCGCCTTCGCCGGAGGTCGTCCCTCCGCCGACGGGCGTGGTGCCGGCGCCGGAGCCGGTGGTCGAACCGCCGGTGCTGGTGCCGTCGCCGATGACGCCGATGCCGTTCCCACCGATCGTGACGGGGACGTCGATCACCGGGATCACCTGCGTCCCGGAGCCGATGCCACCCTGGCCGGAGGTCGTCCCGCCGGAGACCGGCGCGCTGCCGGTTCCGGTTCCAGTGCCCGTGCCCGTGCCCGTGCCGGTGGTCGAACCGCCGGTGCTGGTGCCGTCACCGATCACGCCGATGCCGTTCCCGCCGATCGTGACCGGGACCGACACCACGGGAGCGACCTGCGTGCCGGAACCGACACCGTCCTCCCCCGAGGTCGTGCCGCCCGAGACCGGCGCGCTGCCGGTTCCGGTTCCAGTGCCCGTGCCCGTGGTCGAACCGCCGGCGCTCGTGCCGTCACCGATCACGCCGATGCCGTTCCCGCCGATGGTCACCGGGACCGACACCACGGGAGCGACCTGCGTGCCGGAACCGACACCGTCCTCCCCCGAGGTCGTCCCGCCCGAGACCGGCGCGCTGCCGGTCCCAGCGCCGGCGCCGGCGCCGGTACCGGTGTTCGAGCCGCCGGTGCTGGAGCCGCCGGTGCTCGTGCCGTCGCCGAGCACCCCGATGCCGTTCCCGGTCACCGTGACCGGGACGGAGACGGTGCCGAGGAGCTGCGTGCCGGAGATGAGACCGTCCGAGCCCGACGTCTTCGAGGAGGGCGCGCCTCCCGTCGAGCCGGAACCAGCCGGCGTGCCGGAGGTCGACGGACCGGCGCTCGCGGCGCCGTTCCCGAGGACCCCGATGCCGTTGCCCGACACCGTGACCGGGATCGAGACGTCCGGCAGGACCTGTGTGCCGGACAGGAGGCCGTCCGCTCCTGAGGTGGACGCGGGCGTCGCTGCCGGCGCGGCAGCGACCGGCGCGGTGGCCGGAGCCGCCGCGCTCGAGCCGGTGCTGGTGGCGTCTCCTGCGACGGCGACGGCGTTGCCGCCGACCGTCACCGGGAGGTCGACGTCGCCAGCGACCTGGGTGCCGGAGACGACGCCGTCCGTGCCACTGGTCGTCGGAGCCGGAGCCGGAGCCGGTGCAGCCGGTGCCGCCGGAGCGGGTGCCGGCGCAGCAGCCGCGTCGCCGAGCACGCCGACGGCGTTGCCGGTGACGGTCACGGGAGCCGCGACCTCCGGCACCACCTGGGTGCCGGACGCGATGCCGTCAGCACCGCTCGTCGTCGCGGCGGGTGCCGGTGCCGGAGCAGGTGCCGCCGGAGCGGGTGCAGGTGCCGGTGCCGCGGGTGCCGGAGCAAGTGCCGCCGGAGCCGGTGCCGGTGCCGCGGGTGCAGGTGCAGGTGTCGCCGGAGCCGGCGCAGCCGCCGGGCTCGTGACGGCCGAGACCGCGTCGCCGACGATGCCGAAGGCGTTGCGGGTGACGGAGACCGGTGCGTCGACGTTCGGCGCGATCTGAGTCCCGGAGGCGATGCCGTCCGCTCCGGTGGTCGTCGCCGCGTTCGCCGCGACGGCTCCACCGAGCGTCAGCCCGCCCACGCAGAGGGCGAAGAAGAGCCCTCGGGTGACGTTCTTGTTCATGGTCGTTCACTCCTGATCGAGATGGTTGGTCGACCGCATGGAGGCGGTCGGTGACGCGTCCTGCCGTGGCGGGCAGGTGCGCCGATCTCAATCGGGGGCGACGTCGTGGTCGCCGACGAGCGATGCCGGGAGGGCCTCGTCGGTGACCGGGCCGCGGTGACCCGCGGCGAGGGGGGAGGTCTGTGCGTCGGCACCGACGGTGCCGATCGGGTTCGCGCCGCCGGAGCTGCCCGCGGCGGATCCGCCTGCGGTGCCGCCGGTGGCGCCCTCGAACGGTGCGTGCACGGGCACGCCACCCTCCGGGAGGACGAGGGCCTCGCCGCCGAAGGTCGCGGCAGCGAGGGGGGTCGATGCCGTGCTGGCAGCGAGCGGACCGTCGACGGTCGTCGAGGTGCTCGCGCGGACGACGGACGGCGAGGACACGGAAGTGGTCATGCCACCTGCGCCCGTGCTCGTGCCCGGTGCGGCTGCGGTCGTCGCGGGGTGTGCGGTCTCGGTGGTCGACACCGCGACGGCGGGCGATGCGGGAGCGGCCGGCTCCGGGACTCCCGGCAGGATCGGCGCGACCGAGCCTCCGATGCCGGGGCCGACCACGACGGGGACGTCGACGACGGGGAGGGAGCCTCCCGGCAGGAGTCCGCCACCGACGCCGGGAAGGTCGCCGACGACGTCGGGCACCTCGGACACGACGCCGGGCAGGACGCCGACGACGTCGCCGACCGTTCCCAGCGCGTCGTCGACGGTGCCGGTGACGGGTGCCGTGACGATGCCGAGCGTGTCGTCGCCGAGCAGTCCGCCGACGACCGGGAGGCTCCCGACCACCCGGTCGACGACGGCCACGATCGCGGTCACCGGGCGGTCACCGACGACGTCCTGCACAGCCCCGGTGACGGGGTCGAGGGCGGTCGCGACGGTGTCGGTGACGGGCCGGGAGGCACCGCTCACGGCCGACACGACGCCACCGACGAGCGAGGTGCCCGGGCGGGTCGCCGGCGTGCCTGCGGGGGCTGCGGAGTCGTTCGCGGGGACGTTCGCCGGGGTGCCGGCGTGGCTCGACGGCTGGCCTGCCGAGGTGGGCGCGGGAGCAGTGGTCGGGGCCGCCTGCGAGCCCGCCGACGCGGGGGCCGGAGCGGGGACCGCGGGGGCTGCTGCAGGGACCGGAGCGTGGGCGGCCGGAGCCGGTGCCGATGCCGGAGCGACAGCGACCGGGGCGGGGGCCGCCGGAGCGGGTGCCGGCGCGGGCGCCGCCGGAGCGGGTGCCGGCGCTGCCGGGGCCGGTCGGGTGGGGGTGACGACGTTGCCGACGGCCCGTCCGACGCCCTCGACTGTCCCGCCGACGCCCGACACGACACCGCCCAGCAGGCCGTCCGAGCGCTGCGACGAGGTCGTCTGCGAGCTGCTCGAGGGCGTTCCACCCAGGTTGAGCACCCCGGCCGAGGCGGGCCGAGCACCGAAGAAGAGCGACAGCAGCACCAGTGCCAGCGCGATGCCGGAGGCCATGAGGGCCCAACGGATCACCGCGTCGAGGGGTGCACGCATCGATGCGTCCATGCGCTCACCTCCTGATCTCGGCTGCGCACGTAGAGTGGTTGACCGGCACGGTACGCCTGCACAGGTGCCGTGCGGAACCCATTCCCAAGAAAAAGTCAGGAAACGTCGTGCCCTCGACCTTCAGCGCCCCGACCCGCAACCTCGACGTCGTCACCCTGCACGAGATCCTCCGCCTGCGACAGGACGTGTTCGTGGTGGAACAGGCCTGCGCCTACGACGACATCGACGGCCGCGACCTCGAGCCGGGCACGGTGCAGTTCTGGGCCGGCAGCGGGTCCGTCGACGCCACCCTGCGTCTGCTCCGCGAGCCCGACGGCACCGAGCGGATCGGCCGTGTCGCGACGGCAGCGCACGCCCGTGGCAAGGGGCTCGGCGCCGCGCTCATGCAGGCGGCCATCGCCGAGAGCCGCTCGGAGCGGATCAGCATCAACGCGCAGGCGCACCTCGGCGAGTGGTACGCGCAGTTCGGCTTCGTGCGCTCGGGCGAGGACTTCCTCGAGGACGCGATCCCGCACACCCCGATGGTCCGCACCCGCTGACGGGCCGCGCCGACGAGCCGCGCTGACGGCCCCGGTCCGATGACGGCCCCGGTCCGCCGGGATCAGGCCTGCCAGCGGCGCAGTTCGCCGTAGGAACGGGCCTGGTGCTCCCGGTCCGCGACAAGCCGTTCGAACACGATCGACGTCTGCGTCGTCGCGACGGACGGGTCCCCGCTCAGCTCGTCGGCGACGAAGTCCCGCAGCTGTTCGGTCGACGTGCAGGCGATGTGCACGAGGAAGTCCTTGTCACCGGCGAGGAACGACACGTCGAGCACCACCGGCACCCGGAGCAGGCGTTTCGCGAACTCCCGCAGCTCGTGCCGGGCGGCGGCGTGCACCCGGACGGAGACCATCGCCTCGATCGAGAACCCGAGTCGGGCGATGTCGACCTCGGCCCGGTACCCGGTGATGATGCCGGCGTCCTCGAGTGCCCGGACCCGCACCAGGCAGGTCGACGGTGCGATGCCCACGGCAGCGGCGAGCCGGTTGTTCGGGATCCGGGCGTCGGACGCCAGCACCCAGAGGATCCGTTCGTCGACCTCGTCGAGGCGCGGCGGTGTGGCGTCGGGGCGGCGGACGATGCGGTCGGACACGGCACCACCGTAACGCCGGTCACATCGCCAGGGTCATCCCGACCACGGCGACGGTCATCGCGAAGACCTCGCCGCTGCGGACCGCGCGTCGGTCGTCCCGTGCCCACTCGTAGCGGAGCAGCCACCCGCTGAAGGCGCAGTAGCCGATGACGCCGGCGCCGAGCACCGCGGTGAGGACCAGGGCGTGGGCGTGAACGCCACCACCGCCGAGTTCGGACGCGTGCCCCATCAGCAGCATCCCCGCCATCACGACGGCGGAGAGTGCCCGGTGCACGTCCATCGGCTCGGCGCGACGACCGTCCCGACGACGTCGGCGCATCACGGGCATCGGCGCGAGGAAGAGCAGCAGTGCCGCGGCGAGGATCGTCCACGACGGGCCGGCCTGCACGACGGGCATGAGCATCGCGACGAGCATCACGGCCGCGGGGACGATCACGCCCGGACGCGGGCGGTACCGGTCGCCGACGATGCAGCACACCGAGGCGAACTGCGGCACGACGAGCATGGCGTCGGCGACGGTCCCGTGCACGGGTGGGGTCAGCCCTCGGTGCGGGCGGCGCGCTCCTGCTTCACGCGCACGTTCTCGGTGCGGACCGCGGCCTGGGTCGAACGCTCCTGCACGAGCCACGCGGGCATGTCCTGCAGGAGCTGCTTGATCTGCTCGGTGGTGAGGACGTCGTCCACGCCGGCGCGGGCGAGGCCGGAGATCGAGACCCCGAGGCGCGCGGCGACGACCGGGCGGGGGTGCGGACCGTCACGACGGAGGTCCTGTAGCCACGTCGGCGGTTCGCTCTGCAGTTCGTCGAACGTCGTGCGAGCGATCGGGCCCGCACGGAACGACTCGGGTGTCGCCGAGAGGAGGATGCCGAGCTTCTTGGCAGCGGTCTCGGGCTTCATGGTCTGTTCCTGGGCCATGGTGACCAGAGTACGGCCCCTATGCTCGGGTGCATGACCGCGCTCTCCATCGCCTTCGTACCCGGGGTCTCCCCCGCCAAGTGGGTACGGGTCTGGCGTCAGCGCCGACCGGACGTCGACCTCGTCCTCATGCCGGTCACCGCGGACGGGGTCCTCGACGCGATCGAGGGCGCCGCCGACATGGTCTTCGCCCGGATGCCGGTCCCCGAGCGGGCCGACGGCGACCAGCCGCACGCGATCCCGCTGTGGACCGAGACGGCCGTCGTCGCCGCTCCGAAGGGCTCCCCGCTCGCCGACCTCGACGAGGTCACCGAGGCGGACCTCGCCGGCGTCACCATCCTCGACGGCGGCCCCGTCCCGCCGGACGTCGCGGCGGCGCTCGACCTGGTCGAGGCCAACGTCGGCGTCGTCGTCCTCCCCCAGTCCCTCTTCCGTGCCGAGAGCCGGAAGTCCTTGGTCTCCCGGCCGCTCGCCGACTCCCCCGGCACCCGCGTCGCGCTCGTCTGGCGCGACGAGGACGCCTCGGAGCTCACCGAGGAGTTCATCGGCGTCGTCCGCGGGCGCACTGCGAACAGCTCGCGGCAGCAGGACCAGCCGGGAGGCTCGGATCCCGACGAGCAGGACGGCGCACGACAGAAGGCGGCCGGCAAGGCCTCCGGCAAGGCGCCCGGCGGCAAGGCCACGGCGGCGAACGCGAAGACCGTCGCCAAGCGGAGCGCCACGAAGGGCACCGGCGCGAAGAGCGGCGGCGGCAAGAACTCCACCGGCCGCGGCCGCACCCCGCGCGGCATGTCCGGCAAGCCGAAGCGTGGCTCGAAGGGCAACCGCTGACGATGGACTCCGCAGTGCCAGGCACGACCCCGACTCCGGCTCCGGCGCCGAGCGACGTGCGCCTCGTGCCGATGCCCGGCGAGCGGATGCCGGGCTGGTTGGACCGTTCGATGGCGGACTACGTGGCCTCGCGCATCCGGTCAGGTGAGAGCCCCGAGGCCGCCGAGAAGAACATGCGGCAGTCCCTCGACAAGTGGTTCCCGGGCGGGTCGCCCGCAGCGGGTCACCACGTGTGGGAGCTGACGCTCGCGGACGACACCGTGGTGGGGCAGCTCTGGGTCGGCCCGCTCACGGCGGGCAGCTCCGAGTGGTGGGTCTTCGAGGTCGAGGTCGACGCCGCACACCGACGGCAGGGTCACGCGCGGCGGGGGCTCGAGCTCGCCCACGTCGTCGCCCAGGACGCCGGCGCGAGGAGCATCGGGCTCAACGTCTTCGGCTACAACACCGGCGCGCGCCACCTGTACGAGGAGCTCGGGTACGAGGTCGCCTCGGTGCAGATGCGGCTCCCGCTCACCTGAGCTTCAGCCGGACCTCAGTCCGGCCAGATGCCCGAGGTCGCCCGACGGTGGCTGCCGAGCAGGTGCGTGTCGACGATGCCCAGTGCCTCCATCAGGGCGTGCATCGTGGTCGGTCCGACGAAGGCGAAGCCGCGCTTCCGCAGCGCCTTCGACAGCGCGGTCGACTCCGGGCTGGTGGTCGGGACCTCTGCGGCCGTCCGGGGCCTGGGCGTGTCGTCCGGCCGGAACGACCACACGAAGTCGGCCAGTCCCCCGTCCGCCCGCAGCGCGACGGTGGCGTTCGCGTTGGTGATCGTCGCGGCGATCTTCGCGCGGTTGCGGACGATGCCCGCGTCGCCGAGCAGCCGGGCGACGTCCTCGTCCCCGAACGCGGCGACGGTGTCCGGGTCGAAGTCGGCGAACGCTGCCCGGAACGCCGGCCGTTTCGCCAGGATCGTGCGCCAGGACAGCCCGGACTGGAACGCCTCGAGCGAGAGCCGCTCGAACACGCCCCGCTCGTCACGGACCGGCATCCCCCACTCGGTGTCGTAGTAGGCACGCAGCATCGGGTCGGTCGACGCCCAGAGCGGTCGGGCGAGGCCGTCGGCACCGGTCACGAGGTCGTCGGTCATCCCCCGATCTTCCCGCAGAACGAGGGGTCAGTCGGCGGGCGGGCCGTCCTCCTGCGCGGCGGGGTCCATCCAGACGTACTCCCAGCGGTGGCCGTCGGGGTCGTTGAAGCTCCGCTGGAACATGAAGCCGAGGTCCATCTCCGGCCGGTCCTCGGTGCCGCCGGCCTCGACGGCCGCGTCGACGATCCGGTGCACCTCGTCCTTCGTCTCGGCGCTGAGGGAGTTGATGACCTCGATGGTGTCCGGCGCGGCGATCGCCTTGTCGGTGAACTCCGAGAACTTCGCATGCGTCAGGAGCATCACGTACACGGTGTCGCTCACGACGATGCTCGAGGCGGTGTCGTCGCTGAACACCGGGTTGAGCGGGTAGCCGAGCGCCTGGTAGAACGCGGTCGCCCGCGCCAGGTCGGACACCGGCAGGTTGATGAACACCATGGTCGACATGTGGGGTCCCTTCCGTCACGACCAACCTGGACCCCGGACCGCGCCCACGCAACCGTTCCGTGGTGGAACCGACGGCAGGTCGGCACGGACAGCCGCCGAGCCGGAACGACACCCCGTGCCGACCGCCGTCTCCGCCCACCCACCCGCTCGGTAGGCTCGCCGCATGCGCATCCTCGTCCTCAACGGCCCGAACCTGGACATCCTCGGCCGACGGGACCCGGCACAGTACGGCACCGTGACGCTCGCCGACCTCGAGGCCGTCGTCCGCGCCGAGGCCGCCGAGCACGGGCACGAGGTCGACTTCCGCCAGACCAACCGCGAGGGCGAGCTCGTCGACTGGCTGCACGAGGCGCTCGACGACCACGACGCCGTCGTCATCAACCCCGCCGCCTACGCGCACACCTCGGTCGCGCTGCACGACGCGGTCGAGGCACTGAGCGTGCCCGTGGTCGAGGTGCACCTGTCCAACACGTGGAAGCGCGAGCCGTTCCGCCACGTCGACCACGTCGCCACGGCCGCGACCGCGGTCATCGCGGGTGCCGGGGCGGACGGGTACCGCCTGGCGGTCGCGCACGTCGCCGCGTTGCTGCGCGGCTGACCCACCTGGGCGGCTGACGGGTCCAGCCCGGAACACCCCGGCCGGGAGGCCCGTCAGAACTCCGCCGGCCGCCGCACCTCGTCGACGCCCGCCGCCACGAACCCGCCGCGGATGATCGGCATCGCCCGACGGACGGCCTGGTCGATCCGCAGCTCGAGGTCGACACTGGCGATGTCGTAGCCACCGACGCGCTTGTCGAAGTCCCGCTCGTTGCCGAACACCGCCAGCGGCAGCGTCGTGGACTGGAAGAACCCGAACAGCGGCCGCATCTGGTGCTCGACGAGCAGCGCGTGTCGGTCGCTGCCCCCGGTCGCGGTGAGCAGCACCGGGGTGTCGACCAGGTCGTACTGGCCGATCCAGTCGAAGAAGAGCTTGAACGCCCCGGAGTACGCGGCACGGAAGGCCGGGCTGCCGACGACCAGGACGTCCGCAGACTCGACGGCCTCGAGCGCTGCCCGCGTGGCGTCCGACATGTGCTCGCGGTCGACGGCGGCGCCGAGGTCCGCCAGCAGCGGGCCGATCTCGACGATGACGGTCTCGGCGTCCGGCAGCTCGGCGGCGAGCCGGTCGACGGTCGCGGCGACGAGGGTCGAGGTGCGGGACGGGTCGGACGGGCTGCCGCTGACCCCGACGACGAGGGAACTGCTCATGCGGTCGATGCTCACACGCCCCGCACGCGCCGGTCGCCGATGTGACGACATGTGTCACCCGGCACCGCGCGGACTCCCGGGCCCGCGGGCGTAGCGTCCGGCAGATGCAGACCTTCCTGCCGTTCCCGGACTTCCGTGCCTCCGCCGAGGTGCTCGACGACAAGCGCCTCGGCAAGCAGCGGGTCGAGACCCTGCAGGTCATGCGCGCGCTGACCCTGCCCGACTACGGCTGGCAGCACCATCCGGTGACCGCGATGTGGCGGGGGTTCCGGCCGGCCCTGATGGCCTACCAGGACGCCACGTGCCGGGTGTGGCTCGAGCGCGGGCACGCCGACACCTGTCTCGAGAAGACCCTGGCGGACCTGGCACTCGTGCCGGAGGACCTGGCGACCTACGAGCGGGGTGACTTCGAGGTGCCCTCGTGGAACACCGACGAGCGGGTACACCTGTCGCACCGCTCGAAGCTCGTGCAGAAGGCGCCGGAGCACTACCGGCCGCTGTTCCCCGACGTGCCGGACGACCTCGACTACCTGTGGCCCGGCACGGTGGAGCACCGCACGACCGCCTGAGTGGGACCGGGTCCGCCGCACCCCGGGGGGAACGGGACACATCGTTCAGGGGTCGATGGTCCCGGAGGCCGCGGCGGACCCGGTCGTTCCGGGACGACCCGGCAGGGGCCGGTGTCCCGGCCGGACGCGCATCAGGGGATGCGTCCGGTCCAGCGCACCGCCGGGAGGGACGGTGCAGGTCGAGAGGTCAGTTCCGGTCGCGGTCTCCCCGGTACCGATCGGACTCGGTCGGCGCAGCCATCGCGTGGCCAGCGCGCGCGAGCCGCGCGGGCAGGAGTGCGCTGGCGAGGGTCGCGAGGACGCCGACGACGGCGACCACCGCGAGCGGACCGGCGTCGAGGCCGTGCGCGGAACCGACGGCGAGCGCCAGGACCGTCGCCGGTGCGGGCAGGAGCTGGACCGCACGGAAGCGGTCGTCCTGCGTCACCGGGGTGGTCGTCACGTTCGCCATGCCTCCACTCTGCTCGAGAGTGCTTGTCCGCAATAGAGGGGACACGTCCCCAGACCTGGAGGAGAACGTCTAGTACACCTCGTCAGGCGAGCGACCGGACGGCCGAGACCGCGGCGACCACGGCCTCCACGACGGCCGTCGCGTCCGCGGTCGTGAGCGTCGCGTCGAACGTCAGCCGGACTGCGGACCGGGCCAGGTCGTCCGGGAGGCCCAGCGCGGTCAGCACGTGCGAGGCCTCGGTGCTGCCCGCGGCGCAGGCGCTGCCGGAGGAGGACACGACGTCGCGTCGTTCCAGCTCGAGCAGCACCGTCTCGCCGTGCACGCCCGGGAAGCAGAAGGAGGCGTGCCCCGGCAGGCGGTGCTCGGCCGACCCGGTGAGCCGCGCGTCCGGCACCCGGTCGAGCACCCCGGCGACGACGAGGTCCCGCACCGTCGTGGCGTGGGCTGCGGCGGCGTCCCGCTCGGCGAGGACACTCCCCCAGGCGGCGGCGAGCCCGACCGCGCCGGCGACGTCCTCGGTGCCCGAGCGACGGCCGCGCTCCTGTCCCCCGCCGTGCACGAGCGGCTCGAGCTGGACCCCCGCGCGGACGGCGAGCGCGCCGGTCCCCTTCGTGGCGCCGAGCTTGTGCCCGGACACCGAGACCGCGTCGACCCCCAGGACGTCGAGGCCGACGGGCAGCCAGGGAGCCGACTGCACGGCGTCGGTGTGGAAGCGGGCCCCGACCTCGCGGGCGATCGCGGCGAGTCCGGCGACGTCCTGCACCGTGCCGATCTCGTTGTCGGCGTGCGCGATCGAGACGAGGGTGGTGTCCGGTCGGAGGGCGGCGCGCAGGGTGTCCGGCGCGACGGTGCCGTCCGACTCGACCGGGAGCACCGTCACCTCGAAGCCGTGGAACCGTTCGAGGTACCGGCAGCTCTCGAGGACCGCCTCGTGCTCGATCGCGCTCGTGACGACGTGGCGGCCGCGGGGTGTGGCGAGGGCGATGCCCTTCACCGCGGTGTTCGCCCCCTCGGTGCCACCGCCCGTGAAGACGACCTCGCCCGGGCGGCAGCCGAGGGCCCCGGCGACGACGGTCCTGGCGGCGGCGAGACCCCGGGCGGCAGCGTCCCCGATGCCGTGGGTCGACGACGGGTTGCCGAAGGTGCCGGTCAGGTAGGGCCACATCGCCTCGAGGACCTCGCGGCGGACCGGCGTGGTGGCGGCACGGTCGAGGTAGAACACGCTTCGTGCCTCAGGCGGTGACGTCGACGTCGAGCCCGAGGTCGAGCGCCCGTGCCGAGTGGGTCAGGGCACCGACCGAGACGATGTCCACCCCGGTCGCGGCGATCGCGGCGACCGTGTCGAGGGACACTCCGCCCGAGGCCTCGACGAGCGCCCGGCCGGCCACGAGGGCGACGCCCTCCCGGAGCATCGGCACGGTGAAGTTGTCGAGCATGATCGTGTCGACGCCGGCGCTGACGACCGCCTCGATCTGGTCGATCCGGTCGACCTCCACCTCGAGGTGCACGGTGTGACCGAGCCGGGCCCGGGCAGCGCGGATCGCGTCCCCGATGCCGACCCCCTCGGCGAGCAGCACCGCCAGGTGGTTGTCCTTCGCGAGCACCGCGTCGGACAGCGACGTCCGGTGGTTGTGACCGCCACCGCAGCGGACCGCATGGCGCTCGAGTGCGCGGAGGCCGGGCGTGGTCTTCCGGGTGTCGACGATCCGGGCGCTGGTCCCGACCGTCGCGTCGACGTACCGCGCGGTCAGGGTGGCGATGCCGGACATCCGCTGCACCAGGTTCAGCGCGACCCGCTCGGCCCGGAGCACCGAGCGCGCCGATCCGGTGACGCTCGCGATGACGTCACCGGCAGCGAAGGTCGCACCGTCGCGGCGGGCGAGGGCGACGACGAGGCCCGGGTCGACGGCGTGCATCACCGCGACGAAGACCTCACCGCCGGCGAGCACGCCGGGTTCGCGGGCCGCCAGGATCGCGGTCGCGGTGGCCGAGGCGGGGATCAGGGTCTCGCTCGTGACATCGCCCCAGGGCGCGTCCTCCTCGAGCGCGGTCTCGATCACCCGGCGCAGTGCGTGCGGCGGGATCGTGCCCGGGTCGGGGACCGCCGCGGCCGCTGCAGTCTGCGCGTCGGTCGGGGTGGCTGCAGTGGTGGTCGTGCTGGTCATGCGAGTGCTCCCTGTCGGGCGGACGTGCGGCTGGATGCGGCAGCGGACGGTGCCGCGGCGGACGGTGCGGCGGCGGACGGCGCGGGTGTCGCAGTGACCCAGGCGAGCGTCGCGGGTGCGGCCGGGTCGGTGTCCGGGTGGTCGGTGCGGGCGTGGGCGCCGCGGGACTCCGTGCGGGCCTCGGCAGCGCGGGCGGTGAGCCGGGCGATGTCGAGCAGAGCGCGGTCCTCGGCGTCCCGCACGGTGGTCGGTGCCGGCGCGGACAGTCCGGCCAGGGCAGCGCGGGCCCCGGCGAGCCCGGCCGCGTCGCGGAGCAGGCCGACTTGGTCGGTCATGACGGACTGCAGCGCCTGCCGGACGGAGGCGGACGGACCGGGGTGGGTCGCGCCTCCCGTCCGGTCGCCGACGGGTTCGACGACGGTCGGGACGAGTGTCGCGTCGCCGCGCAGGCGGAGTCGGCCCGGTCGCGGGCTGCCGAGCGCGTCGGCCGCACGGACCGCGAAGACGAGCCCCTCGAGCAGCGAGTTCGACGCCAGTCGGTTGGCGCCGTGGACGCCGGTGCAGGCGGCCTCGCCGACCGCCAGGAGACCCGGGAGGCTCGTCCGGCCCTCCGTGTCCGTCGCGATCCCGCCCATCGCGTAGTGCGCGGCCGGGGTGACCGGGACGCCCTCGCGGGTCCAGTCGAAGCCGGCCGACCGGGTGGCGCGGGTGAGGCCGGGGAACCGGCCGACGAGGAAGTCGGGGTCGAGTCCGGTCGCGTCGAGGAGCACCGGTCGGCCGTCCTGCGCCCGGACGGCCGCGGCGATCCCGCGGGCGACGACGTCCCGCGGGGCGAGCTCGGCGTCGGGGTGGACGTCGGTCATGAAGCGGTGTCCGGCAGCGTCGCGGAGGACGGCTCCCTCGCCGCGGACGGCCTCGGAGACCAGGCCGCCGTCCGGCACCGCGAGTCGGGTCGGGTGGAACTGGACGAACTCCACGTCGGCGAGCACGGCGCCGGCCCGCCACGCGGCGGCGGTGCCGTCACCGGTCGCCACCAGCGGGTTCGTCGTCTCGCGGTACAGGTGCCCGGCGCCGCCGGAGGCGATCAGCACGGCGTCCGCGCCGATCCGCCGGGGTTCGCCGAGCAGGTCGAGGACGTCGATCCCGACGACCTGGCCGTCGCGGACCACGAGGTCGGTGAGGCAGGTGCGTTCGAGGATCGTGACGTGTCGGCGGTGCAGGGCGGCCACGAGGGTCCGTTCGACGGCGGCACCGGTCGCGTCGCCGTCCGCGTGCAGGATGCGCCAGCGGGCGTGCGCGGCCTCACGTCCGCGCGCCAGGTCATCGCCGTAGCGGTCGAGGGTCGCCGGGTCGGTGCTGCGGTCGAAGGGCACGCCGAGTGCGAGCAGGTCGCGGACCCGGGCTGGGCCGTCGGTGCAGAGGACGTCGACGGCGCGGGCGTCGGCGCTGCCCGCCGCGGCGAGGTGGGTGTCGTGCTCGTGCAGGGCGGCGGAGTCGTCCGCGCCGAGCGCCACCGCGATGCCGCCCTGGGCCCATGCGGTGGCGCCGTCGGCGAGCGCGCTCTTCGTGACGAGGGTCACGTCGTGGCGCGCGCTGGCGCGGATGGCGGCGGTGAGGCCGGCGATGCCCGACCCGACGACGACGACGTGCACCGTCAAGCCCGGGTGGTGGTCGCGGGCGCGTCGGCGGCGGCCGGGCCGGTGGCGGCCGGGGCGGTCGCGGCGGGGCCCGGGTCGCGTTGCCCTGCCAGCGGGCGGGGCTTGGCGGCGAGCATCCGCTCGAGGGCGACCTTCGCGTCGACCTGCACCGCGGCGGGCACCACGATCTCGTTGAGGACCTCGCCGCGGACGAGCGCCTCGAGCACCCACGCCAGGTAGCCCGGGTGGATCCGGTACATCGTCGAGCACGGGCAGACGACGGGATCCAGGCAGGAGATCGTGTGCTGCGGGTACTCGGCGGCCAGGCGGTTCACCATGTTGATCTCGGTGCCGATCGCGAAGGTCGTCGGCTCGGTGGCGGCGGCGACGGTCTTCCGGATCAGGTCTGTGCTGCCCGCGACGTCCGCGGCGTCGACGACGTCCATCGGGCACTCCGGGTGCACGATCACCGTGACGTCGGGGTGCTCACGGCGGGCCTGCTCGATCTGGTCGACCGTGAAGCGGCGGTGCACCGAGCAGAAGCCGTGCCACAGGACGACCTGGGCCTCGAGCAGCTCGGCCGCGGTGTTGCCGCCACCGGCCAGGCGCGGGTTCCACAGCGGCATCCGGTCGGTGCTGATGCCCATCGCCTTCGCGGTGTTACGGCCGAGGTGTTGGTCGGGGAAGAAGAGCACGCGCTGCCCGCGCTCGAACGCCCACTCGAGCACGGTCGCCGCGTTCGAGGACGTGCAGACGATGCCGCCGTTCCGCCCGCAGAACGCCTTGAGGTCGGCGGCGGAGTTCATGTACGTGACGGGGATGACCGGCACCCGGCCGTCGGCGTCGGGCTCGGTGCCGTACAGCGCGGTGAGCTCGGCCCAGGCCGCCTCGACGCTGTCGATGTCGGCCATGTCCGCCATCGAGCAGCCCGCGGCCAGGTTCGGCAGGATCACGCGCTGGTCGTCCCGCGCCAGGATGTCGGCCGTCTCCGCCATGAAGTGGACGCCGCAGAACACGATCGCTTCGGCGTCGGGCTTCGTCAGCGCCGCGTTGGCGAGCTGGAAGGAGTCGCCCAGGAAGTCCGCGTGCCGGACGACCTCGTCCCGCTGGTAGAAGTGCCCGAGGACGACCACGCGGTCCCCCAGGGTCGCCTTCGCCCGCTCGATGCGCTCGTGCAGTTCATCGTCGGGGGCGTTCTTGTACTCGTCCGGGATCACGCCCTGCCGCGGGGCGGAGGTCGGGATGACGTCGGACATCGACGAACCGGGGCCGTAGCCGGGGACGCTGTCGAAGTCCCAGGTCGGCGCGGCGAGGTCGGGCGTGCAGGTGGTGCCGGCCGCCCGGCCGTTGGAGATCAGTTCGATGGTGGTCGCGATGGACACGGCGGTTCCCGTCTCAGCTCAGGGGATGGGTCAGGGCGTCGTCAGCGGGCCGTTGTCCGCGTACGACAGGTCGGGGTTCGAGCGGTACAGCCGGGCCGGTCGGTGCCGTCCGCCGCTCGTGGTCTCGTCGGTCGGCAGGACCGCGTCGCTCTGCGCGACCTGCCGTCGGAAGTTGGCGGGGTCGAGCGTCTGCCCGAGCACCGCCTCGTACACACCGCGGAGCTCGGCGAGCGTGAACCGGTCGCCGAGGAACGCCTGCGCGATCCGGGAGTACGACATCTTGTTGCGGAGGCGCCACAGCGCGTACTCGACGATGCGGTCGTGGTCGAAGGCCAGCGGCGGGTGTTCGTCGGCGAGGAACCACCGCACGTTCCAGTCGTCCGGCACGACGTTCGCCTCGTCCGGGTGCACGAGGGCCCAGTAGACGACGGACACGACCCGCGTCGGCGAGCGGTCGACGGCGCCGAACGCGTAGAGCTGCTCCAGGTAACGCGGCTGCACCTTGGTCGTCTCACGGAGGCGCGCGGCGGCCGAGTCGTCGAGCCCCTCGTCCGCCCCGACCCAGCCACCGGGCAACGCCCACGAGCCCTCGAACGGCTCGGTCACGCGTCGCACCAGTGGCATCCAGAGTGCGGGCACACCGCTGTCGGGGTGCGGACGGAGCGCGACGATCACGGTCGAGACCGCCAGGCGGATGCCGGTGTCGTCCATCGCTGCCTCCTCCCCTGAGTTGTTATGGTCATGCTGACCCGAACTGTTCGGGTACTGATGACCGTATCACGATGGTCACCGGACCGGAACGCAGCCGTGACGCCCGGGTAACACGCCGCTCGTAGCATCGGCCGCATGGGCAGCACCACGAGGAAGCACGCCGTCGTGACCGGAGCCGTGCAGGGCGTCGGGTTCCGGTACTGGACGGCACGGAAGGCCGACGGGCTCGAGCTCGTCGGGTACGCACGGAACCTGTTCGACGGCACCGTCGAGGTCGAGGCGGAAGGCCCCGGCCCCGCGGTCGACGCCCTCGTCGTGATGCTCCGCTCCGGCCCGCCGTCGGCGACCGTCACCGACGTGGCCGTGCGGGAGGTCGCCCCGCTCGGCGAGGACGACGGCTTCCGCATCCTGCACTGACGCGGGCGACACGCGGAGTTCACCCCACGTTCTGCGGCAGTCGGGAATGCTGTGGTCCTGTCAGCTCTTGCAGCCTCGGTACCCACCCGTCGTGGGTCCACCGTCACACCACGAAGACATCAGGAGCCCCCTTGACCCAGGCCGTCGACTCCGCACCCCGCACCGGGTCCGTCGAAGAGTCCTCCCCCGCGGGCAACCGCCTCGTGATCGGACTGCTGCTCGTCTCGGCGTTCGTCGTCATCCTCAACGAGACGATCATGGGCGTGGCGCTGCCGCGACTCATGGACGACCTCGGCATCAGCGCCGCGACCGGGCAGTGGCTGACCACCGGCTTCCTGCTCACCATGGCCGTCGTGATCCCGATCACCGGCTACCTGCTGCAGCGCTTCAACACCCGACCGGTGTTCGTCTGGGCGATGAGCCTGTTCTCCGCCGGGACGCTCATCGCGCTGCTCGCGCCGGGCTTCACGATGCTGCTCATCGGGCGCATCGTGCAGGCCAGCGGCACCGCGATCATGATGCCGCTGCTCATGACCACCGTCCTGACCCTCATCGAGCCGGCCCACCGCGGCCGCGTGATGGGCAACATCTCAATCGTCATCTCGGTCGCCCCCGCGATCGGCCCGACGATCTCCGGCCTCATCCTCAACGCGTTCTCGTGGCGCTGGCTGTTCGGGTTCGTCCTGCCGATCGCGCTCGCCGCGCTCGTGCTCGGCATGGTGAAGGTCCGCAACGTCTCGACCCCGCGCAAGTCCGCGATCGACGTGTTCTCCGTCGTCCTGTCCGCCTTCGCGTTCGGCGGCATCGTCTACGGCCTGTCGAGCATCGGCGAGGCCGGGGAGACCGGGTACGGCGTGCCGATCGGTGCGCTCGTCGTGGGCTTCGTCGCCCTCGCGGTGTTCATCGTCCGCCAGACCCGGCTGCAGCGCCGTGACGCCGCACTCCTCGACCTCCGCACCTTCAACACCAAGGGCTTCACCATCCCGATCGTCGCGATGGCGATCAGCTTCATGGCGATGTTCGGCACGCTGATCCTGCTGCCGATCTACCTCGAGCGGGTGCTCGGCCTCGAGGTCCTGCAGGTCGGCCTGCTGCTGCTCCCCGGCGGCCTGCTGATGGGGCTGCTGTCCCCGATCGTCGGCCGTCTCTACGACCGCTACGGCCCGCGCATGCTGCTCATCCCCGGATCGATCATCATCAGCGCCGTGCTCTGGGCGCTCTCGACGGTCACCGCGGACACCAGCGTCACGTTCGTCCTCGTCGCCCACATCGTGCTGAGCCTCGGCCTGGCGCTGACCTTCACGCCGCTGTTCACCGCGGCACTCGGTGGGCTGCCGCCGCGCCTGTACTCGCACGGCAGCGCCGTCCTCGGCACCGCCCAGCAGCTCGCCGGTGCGGCCGGCACGGCACTCTTCGTCACGCTGCTGACGCTCGGCGCCACCGCCGCGGCGACGAACGGCGACGTCGCAGGTGCCGCGACCGCCGCCGAGGCCACCGCCCGGGCGACCGCGTCCGGCGTGCACTCGGCGTTCCTCGTCGGTGCGGTGATCTCGATGCTCGGCATCGTCGCCTCGGCGATGGTCCGGAAGCCGGCCACCCCGGAGGGTGCACCCGCACCCGCCATGCACTGACCGCTCCCGCTCCGACCGCGCGCCCCCCCTTCTGGAGGGGGGCGCGTCGTCGTTCCCGGCCGCGTGGCATCGTGGGCACATGCGGTCGACGACGAGCGAGCTGAACTGGTCCGGCACGATCACCTACACGGCCGAGCGGGTGGTGCGGCCGACCTCGCTCGACGACGTCGCGGACCTCGTCGCCCGCAGTCCCCGCGTCCACGGGCTCGGCACCCGGCACTCGTTCAACGACGTCGCCGACACCGAGGGCGTCCTGCTCGACCTGACCGCCGTGCCGAACGACCTCGTGGTCGCCGCGGACCGCCGCACCGCCACGATGGGCGCCGGCACCCGGTACGGGCTCGTCGCACCGGAACTCGACGCGGCCGGGGTCGCCCTGCACAACGAGGGGTCGCTCCCCCACATCTCGCTCGGTGGCGCGATCGCCACCGGCACGCACGGCTCCGGCACCACACTCGGCTCGCTGAGCACCGCCGTCGCCGCGCTCGAGCTGATCGGCCCGGACGGCACCACCAGCACGATCCGACGCGGTGACCCGGACCTCGGCGGCGCCGCGATCCACCTCGGGCTGCTCGGCATCGTCACCCGCGTGACCGTCGACGTGCAGCCCGCGTACCGGATGCGGCAGGACCTCTACGGGCCGATCCCCTGGGACACCTTCACCGCCTCCGCCGCCGAGGTCTTCGCCGCCGGGTACTCCGTCTGCGCCTACACGCTGTTCGGTGACACCGTCCCCGAGGTGCTCGTGAAGTCCCGCGTGCCGGACGGGGCCGACGACGTCGAGGTCCCCATGGGCCTCCTGGGCGCGCCCCGCCTGCCCGGCTCGCCCGGTGACGGACACCACACCGCGCGGGACGGCTCGATCGGGCCGTGGTGGGACCGGCTGCCGCACTTCCCGATCGAGTCGGTGCCCTCGGTCGGGTCCGAGGTGCAGAGCGAGCACTTCGTGCCGCTCCGACACGCGGCCGCGGCGCTCGACGCGCTGCGCGGGCTGGCGGACCGGATCCAGCCGCACCTGCACGTGTGCGAGCTGCGGACGATGGCGGCCGACGACCTGTGGCTGAGCCCCACGCAGGGCGAGGACGTGCTCTGCATCGCGTTCACCTGGAAGAAGCACCCGGAGCAGGTCGCGGCCCTGTTGCCCGACCTGGAGGCGCGACTCGCCCCGTTCGGCGGCCGTCCGCACTGGGGGAAGATGAGTTCCCTCGACGGCTCCGCCGTCGCCGCGCTGTACCCGCGACTGGGCGCGTTCCGCGAACTGGTCGGGCGGCGTGACCCGGCCGGCAAGTTCCGGTCGGCGTTCGGCGAGCGGGTGCTCGGGCTGCCTGCTGGTTCGGGGCTCAGCTGACCGGTGTGACCGTCGTCGTCTCGCCGTCCCAGTGCCGGACGCCGGCGATGCCGAAGGTCTCCGGCAGCGAGACCGACGCCAGCACCTCGAGCATCCGCGGCAGGTCGACGTCCCGCGGCCGACGTGCGAGCGTCAGGTGCGGCGCCCACCGTCCTGGCAGCGAGGTGTCGACGCCGCCGGGCGCAGCGCGGTGCACGGCCTCGTGGAACGCGGCGAGCGCGCGGTCGACCACGACGGAGACCCCCAGCACGTGGCGCCCCGGACCGGCCGGGAACAGCAGCAGGCCCGCGGGGCGGATCGCCCTCGGCAGCGGCGCGTCGAAGCCGGACGGCACGGGCAGCGTCTCGCCCGCCGCCAGCGTCACGTGCGGAGCGTTGGTCTCGGACGTGTGTCGGCCCATGCTCGGCAGGTCGGCGGCGACCAGGGCCTCCCAGGCGTCGCGGACCGCCCGTTCGGCATCCGGGTCGAGGAGGAGTTCGATGCTGCGCACGTCTCGAGCCTGCCCGACGGCGAGCGCCGGCGTCACGCGGCGACACCGGCCTGTCATGCAGCGACGCCGGTCGTAACACGACGGAACGTGAATCGACCCGGTCCGTGGCTGCCGGGCACACTCGTGGCTGTCCCCGCCGGGTGACCCCCAGCGTCGGGACCCCCACAGCACCGTCCCTGCCAGCAGGGCGACCCCTTCACGAGGAGCAGCCATGTCCGCGTCCCCCGTCCTGCCCGACCGTCCGCGGCGCAAGCGCCCTCTCGGGTGGATCATCGCCGCGGCCGTCGTCGTCCTCGCGATCATCGTCGCCGTCGTGGTCGTCGCCGTCCGCGGTGGTGGCTCCGACCAGGCCGGAGCCGCCGTCAGCGGTTCGGACCGCAAGGCCCAGACCGTCACGATCGGTGTCGCGGACAAGGCGCTGCCGTACTGGAAGACCTACACGGCACTCGCGAAGGAGCGCCTGAACGTCACCGTCAAGCTGACCAACTTCGCCGACTACTCGCTGCCGAACCCCGCGCTCAAGGACGGGCAGGTCGACATCAACCAGTTCCAGCACATCCAGTACCTGGCGAACTACAACGTCACCGCGAAGGACGACCTGCAGCCGATCGGCTCCACCGCCGTCTACCCGCTCCCCCTCTATGCAACGAAGTACGA
The DNA here is from genome assembly GCF_034045095.1 of Curtobacterium sp. CFBP9011. NCBI lineage: Bacteria > Bacillati > Actinomycetota > Actinomycetes > Micrococcales > Microbacteriaceae > Curtobacterium > Curtobacterium sp. CFBP9011. The sequence continues at coordinate 166,433 of NZ_JAXCWN010000003.1, read as the reverse complement.
CAAGACGTCCGCGATCCCCGAGGGCGCGAAGGTCGCGATCCCGAACGACGCCATCAACGAGGCCCGGGCACTGCTCGTCCTGCAGTCCGCGAAGCTCATCGAGCTGCAGGACGGCGGCAGCGCGTTCTCGACCACCGACGACATCACGTCGCACAAGGTCGACGTGCAGCCGCTCGACGCCTCGCAGACCGCGAACGCGCTGCAGCAGGGCTCGGTCGCCGCGGCCGTCGTGAACAACAACTTCGCCACCGCCGCCGGGCTGCCCGCCTCGTCTAAGGTCTTCACCGACGACCCGTCCAGCTCCTCCGCCGCCCCGTACGTCAACGTCTTCGCGGTCCGGAACGAGGACAAGGACAACGCCACCTACCTGGACCTCGCGAAGCTGTTCCAGGACAGTGCCGTGCAGAAGGACTTCACCAAAGACTACCCCGACGCCGTCGCGCGGGACGAGAAGGCGTCCGCCCTGCAGGACGAGCTCGCCACCGTCGAGCGTGACGCGAAGGCAGCAGCCGAGTAGTGGCTGCCCTCGTCGAACTCCGCGGTGTCACCAAGAGCTACCGCCGCGCCGACACCGGAGAGACCGTCACCGCGGTCGAGGGTGTCGACCTCGACGTCCACCAGGGCGAGGTCCTCGGGGTGATCGGGTACTCCGGTGCCGGCAAGTCCACCCTGGTGCGACTCGTCAACGCCCTCGAGCTGCCCACCTCGGGCACGGTCACCGTGGCCGGGCAGGAACTGACGGCGATCCCCGAGCGGGACCGCCGTCAGGCTCGCCGCCGGATCGGGATGGTGTTCCAGCAGTTCAACCTGTTCCGCTCCCGCACGATCGCCGGCAACGTGGCGTACCCGCTCAAGGTCGCCGGTGTCGCGAAGGCCGAACGGGACCGCCGGGTCGCCGAACTACTCGACTTCGTCGGGCTGCTCGACCGGGCGTACGCCTACCCCGAGCAGCTGTCCGGCGGGCAGAAGCAGCGCGTCGGCATCGCCCGGGCGCTCGCGTCGAACCCCGAACTGCTGCTCGCCGACGAGGCGACCAGTGCCCTGGACCCGGAGACGACGTCGGAGGTCCTCGCGCTCCTCCGTCGCGTCAACCGCGAGCTCGGCGTCACGATCATCGTCATCACCCACGAGATGGACGCCGTCCGCCGGATCGCCGACCGCGTCGCCGTGATGGAGCAGGGCCGCGTGGTCGAGGTCGGCGACGTCTACGACGTGTTCTCCGCCCCCACCACCGAGGCCGCACAGCGCTTCGTCCGCACCGCCCTGCACGACCGCCCCTCGCCCGAGACCGTCGCCCGTCTGCACGAGCGCCACCCCGGCCGGATCGTGTCCGTCCGGATCACCGACGAGGCCGGGCTGCAGGGTCGCATCGACCAGGCGTTCCGCGACACCGCGGTCACCGCCGAGCTCGTCTTCGGCGGGGTCAGCGAGATCCGCGAGCGCCGGATCGGGTCGCTCACGTACGAGCTCGGTGGGCGTGACGCCGACGTCGACCGGTCGGTCGGTGCGCTGCGCGCCGCTGGCATCACCGTCGTCGAGGAGGCCCGCGCATGAACAACTCGTTCCAGAGCGTGATCGACACGTTCGACGTGTTCCTGGCCGCGACCCGGGACACGATCGTCATGTCCCTGGTGTCGCTCGTCATCGCCGGCGTCATCGGCCTGGCCCTCGGGCTGCTGCTCTACGCCACCCGGCCGGGCAACCTGCTGTCGAACCGCACGGCGTACACGGTCATCAACCTGGTCGTGAACCTGGTGCGTCCGATCCCGTTCGTGATCTTCCTCGCCGCGATCGCACCGCTGTCGCGTGTCGCCGTGCAGACCACGATCGGCGTCCCGGCTGTCACGTTCGCGATCTCGCTCGCCGCGGCGTTCGCGGTGTCGCGGATCGTGGAGCAGAACCTGCTCGCCATCGATCCGGGCGTCGTCGAGGCGGCACGGGCCTCCGGGGCGCACCCGGTGTCGATCCTGCTGACCGTGCTCATCCCCGAGGGGCTCGGTCCGCTGATCCTCGGCTACACGTTCATCTACATCGGCATCGTCGACATGACCGCGCAGGGCGCACTGGTCGGCGGTGGCGGGCTCGGCGAGTACGCGATCACCTACGGCTCGCAGCGGTACGACTGGTGGGTGGTCTACGTGTCGGTCGCCGCGATCGTGGTCATCGTGCAGCTCGGTCAATTCGTCGGCAACCGCCTGGCGCGGGCGACGCTCCGCCGCTGACGCCCGGCCCGGGTGCCGCCCGCCTCCCCTGCCGCCGCCCCCGGGTGCTGCCCGCCGAGCGGTCACGAATCGTCGTTCCCGGCACGCCGGAACGACGGTCTGTGACCGCTCGGCGGAGCACATGCGGGGTGTCGTGACCGGTGGGGAGTCGGGGTGCCGGCACGCGCCTCCCGTCCGTCCGGACGCACCCGCAGACGCAGGCGCAGACGCGCCCGGCTGCAGTCCGCCGACTGGCCACGAATCGTCGCTCCGGGCACGCCAGAACGACGGTTCGCGACCGCTCGGCGGAGTGCGCGCGGCGCGCCGGACGGGAGGCCCGGGGCGGGCCCGGCACGCCGCCTCCGGCCGGCAGGCGGCCGTCAGGCGACCGCGGACGCCGTCCCGGCAGCCTCGGCAGGCGCCTCGTAGCTCGCGCGCACCAGGATCGGACGGTGGTCGGAGATGCCCGCAGGCAGGGTCTCGACGCCGGCGATGTGCAGCCCGACGCTCGTGGCGAAGTCGAAGTGCCCGGTGAACTTGCGGTAGCGCAGGTACGTCGGCTGGTCCGAGAGGGACAGCGCGAACCCGGACTCCTCGATCTTCCGGCGCAGGTTCGTCTGGAACCACGGGTAGTTGAAGTCGCCGACCATGATCGCCGGGGCCTCGCTCGACAGGTCACGGACGAAGTCGTGCGCGGCCTCGATCTGCTTGCGGCGCAGGGAGTTGGTGGCGGTGAGGGGCGAAGCGTGGAACGAGGCGACGATGACCTCGGCCTCGGCTTCCTTGTCGTAGAGGTGCATGGCGATGAGTCGCTCGTGCGCTGGGGACAGGACCCGGTCGTGCAGGGACTTCTGCAGCGAGTGGATGCCGAAGTCCTGCACGTCGAAACGGTCGTCACGCTTGTAGATCGCGAGGCCGAGTCGGTTCGCCTGGGTCGACGCGGCCAGGGTCAGGCCGCCGACGGAGGTGGCGAGGTCGGTGCTGTCGCACTCCTGCACGCAGAGCACGTCGGCCTGCGACGCCTCGGCCAGGGCGGCGAGCTCGCTGTTCGCGGTGTGCTCGCGGAGGTTGTAGCTCACGACACGCAAGGACCTCTGCCCGACTGCGGTGGTCGGTTCGGTCGATCCCTGCTCGTGTGGCGCCGCCATGCTGCCTTCCGTCCTGGGCCCTGAACGGCCCGCTCTCCTGCCGCGGTCACGGTACTCGGGGATGGCAGCAGGTTGCTGAGACTGTAGCGCGCTGCGCATCCCGGACACGTGACCTGCGGGTGCACGATCGGTGACGAGCCGTGGCCTCCGATCAGCGCGGCGACGCACCCTCCGGCGCAGGTGCCGCCGCGGCCGGCGCACGTCGCGCCGGACGGACCGTCTCCCCCGCGGTCCGGCTCATCAGGAGCCCTTCGACGCAGGCGACGACGAGCAGCACCGCGATGACGACGAACGCCACGGCGTAGGGACCGGAGCCCGCGAGCCCCTGCCCGCCGACCCCGGCGGCGGCCCGCAGCACGACGGCCGCGACGGCGACGCCGAACCCGGCCGCGGTCTGCTGCAGCGTCGAGGACAGCGTGTTCGCCGCGGTCATGTCGGGCTGCTCGACGTCGGCGAACGCGATGGTGTTGTACGCGGTGAACCCGACCGACCGTGCGGCTCCGCTGACGACGAGGAGCCCGACGAGCAGCCAGAACGGGGTCGACGGCGTGAGGAACACCATCGCCACGACGGACAGTGCGGCGACGGCGGAGGACACGACGATCACCGGGCGGTACCCCCACCAGCGGAGGAACGGCGTCGTCGCGGGCTTGATGCCGAGGTTGCCGACGAAGACCCAGAGCACGGCGGACCCGGCCTCGAGCGCCGTCCACCCCCAGGCGTCCTGGAACAGCAGCGGCAGCACGAACGGCACCGCGGAGACGGCCAGGCGGAACAGGCTGCCGCCGGCGTGGGACACGCGGAACGTCTCGAGCCGGAACGCCCCGAGCCCCATGATCGGGTGCCTGGCCCGGAGGAAGTGCCGGATCGCGAGCCAGGTGCAGAGCGCCCCGACGACGCCCGCCAGCACGGCCGGCACGACCGGCACGGTGTCGAGTGCGAGCAGCGACGCCATCACCACGAGGGCACCGAGCCCGAGGCACGCCAGCAGCGACCCGAGCCAGTCGAACGGCACCCGCTCCGGAGCCCGCTCCTGCGGCACGAGCAGGAGCGCCGCGACGAGGGCGATCACCCCGAGGGGGATGTTGACGAGGAAGATCCAGTGCCACGACAGCGTGTCGACCAGGACGCCGCCGAGGAACGGGGCGATGACGGGGGCGGCGAGCGCCGGCCAGGTGAGGATCGCGATGGCCGTGACGAGCTGGTCGCGACCGGCGCTGCGGAGGACCACGAGCCTCCCGACCGGCACCATCAGCGCACCGCCGAGGCCCTGCAGGATCCGCCACAGCGTCAGCTCCACGAGACCGGAGGACGCGGCGCACAGCGCGGACGCGATCGTGAACAGCGCGATCGCGCCGACGAAGACGGTGCGGGAGCCGACCCGGTCGGTGATCCAGCCGCTGACCGGGATGAACACGGCGAGCGTGACGAGGTACGCGGTGATCGCGACACCGACGGCCGCGGAGTCGACCCCCAGGTCCCGGCCCATCGCGGGCGCCGCGGTGGCCAGGATCGTGCCGTCCAGGAGCTCCATGAAGTAGGTGCCGGCCACGAGCACGGCGACCGCCGTGCTGCTCGTCCGTCGTGCCGTCGTCGTCGTCATCGCCTTGGATGCTAGCCCGGCTCACGTCCTGGCCGACGCAGTCCCGTCGCCGACGTGGACCGGACAGCCGGGAGGCCCGGATCACCTCCCCGGGGCGCCACGACGTGGCACGTCCCCTTTCTCCAGGGATCGCCGACTACCGTGGGGCCGTGCAGTCTGTCGTACCCGACCTCCGCGGACCGCGCGCGTGAGCCGCCTGGACAGTGTCCTGACGGGCTCGGTCGCCGCGGGCCGTCGCCGCGTGGTCGACACGGTCGTCAGCATGCCGGCGTGGGCCGCTGTCCTGCTCCTGTGGGCCGTCGGGCGTTTCGTGTCCACGATGTGGCTGATGGCCGCCTACCCGCTGATGGCGCGCGTCCAGCCCGCCAACGCACTGTGGGGCAACGACCAGGGGTTCACGGCGTTCCTGACGTCGTGGGACGGCCAGTACTACGAGGCGATCTCGCTGCACGGCTACCCCTCGGCGCTGCCGCTCGACGCCACCGGACACGTCGCCCAGAACGCGTGGGCGTTCCTGCCGGCGTTCCCCTTCACGATCCGTCTGCTGACGGTCTCCACAGGTCTGCCGTTCACGATCGGCGGGCCGGCCGTCGCCGTCATCGCCGGGCTCATCGCGACGTTCCTGCTGCACCGACTCGTCCAGGAGCACGCCGGCAACACGGCAGCGCTCTGGGCGGTCTTCTTCTTCACGTGCGGTCCGCTGTCGTTCCTGCTGCAGGTCGGGTACGCCGAGACCGCGTTCCTGGCGCTGACGTTCGGCGCGCTGCTCGCGATGGAACGGCGACGGTACGGGCTGCTCACCGTGCTCGGGGTCGTCGCCGCGTTCACCCGGCCGGGCGCGCTCGCGATCCCGCTGACCCTGGGCGTCATCGCCCTCGTGCGCTACGTCGGCGCCCGCCGTTCGGGTGTCCGCACCCTCGACGAGTTCCCGGTCCTGGAGCGCGTCAAGGTCGTCGTCGCCGGACTCGTGATGGCCGCCGCCGGAGCCGCGTGGCCGGTGATCGCGGGCTGGGCCACCGGTCGACCCGACGCCTACCTGGCCACCGAGATGTCCTGGTGGGTGAACTTCATCGGCCGGGTGCACTTCGTCCCGCTGTCGCCGTGGTTCCTGACCACCGCCAAGTGGCTCGGCGTCGGCGGCGTGCTCATGGTCGTGGTGCTGCTCGTGCTCTACCCGATGTGGTTGGCACGCCGGTCGACCCGGAAGCTCGGGACGACGACGATCGTGTTCGCCGCCGGGTACGCGCTCTACGTGTTCGCGGTGTCGCTGCCGATGGCGTCGACCCCGCGTCTGCTCATGCCGTTGGCGCCGCTGATGGGCTCGCCGGGGATCGTCGCGAAGCCCGCGATGCGGTGGACCCTGGTCACCGGAGCGCTGGTGTTGCAGCCGGTGTTCGTCGCGGTGCTCTGGCTGCTCGGACCGCCCTGACGACCTGACGCTCGGCTGACCCGGCGTCTCGCCTCCCGTTGGCGAGGGCGCCGACGCCCGGGCTGGTCGGCCCGGGTGTCGGCGCCCGACTAGACCTCGAGCGTGCCGTGGCTGCCGAGGTCCGGCTGCGACTGGTGCCCGAGCGCGGCCTTGAGGGTCTGCACGAGCGAGCCGACCGGCCCGGTGTCCTGCGTCCAGTACTCGACCGAGACGCCCTCGACGGTCAGCAGGCGGATCGACGGGTCGTCGCGGCCGTCGGGGAACCACGCCTCGGCGAACGGCGACCACAGCTCGTCGATGACGGCACGGTCCTCGCTGACCGTGGCCGTGCCGGCGATGGACAGGTAGCCGCCCTGGGACTCGATCGCGACGTTGACGTGCGGGTTCCGGGCGATGTCCTCGACCTTCTCGCTGCCGTCCTGCACGAGGAACCGCAGGCTGCCGTGGAAGGACTTGTCCTGCACGGCGAGGGGCCGGGCGTGCAGCTGGCCGTCCTCGCTCACCGTCGTGAGGAGGGCCGTGCGGGCACCGTGGACGATGTCGGAGATGGCAGCACGGTGGTCGGTCTGGGTGTCGGTCATGATGCTCCTTTGCGTCGTGCGCCCCGGCCCCGCTGACACGTCAGCCGGGCACCGGGCGCGAACCGTTCCGACCAGTGTGCCCCCGCTCACTGGACGCGCGCGCGGTGCCGGCGCCGGGCCTCCCGTCCGGTGCGCGGGTGCGCGCCGAGGGCCGCCGCGCGCCGAGCCTCGGCTGGACGGACACTCTGCGGCGCCCGGACGGCGCAACCTGTCCGCCAGGCCGAGGCTCGGCCAGCGGCGGCGGCCGCCAGCCGGGCGGCATCGCGCACCGCGCGCTGGCCGCCGAGGCTCGGCTGGGCAGACACTCTGCGGCATCCGGACGGCGCAACCTGCCCGCCAGGCCGAGGCTCGGCCAGCGGCGGCGGCCGCGGCGCCGCCAGTGCGAGCGGCGGCCGCCACGCGTCGCGCACCGCGCGCCGAGGCTCGGCTGGGCGGGCACTCTGCGGCATCCGGACGGCGCAAGCTGTCCGCCAGGGCGAGGCTCGGCGCGAGCGGGCGCCCGCCGACGCGTCAGGCGCGCTCGCGGATCGTGGTCTCGACGTCGACGACCTGCGGGATCCGCGGCAGCGAGGCGAAGCCGAACCGCACCGGCGGGTCGAGCGGCGCGAGCTCGCCGAGCGGCTCCCCCGCCCAGCTGCCTCGGACGCCCACGACGTCGTGCGCGCCGGTGACGCCGTAGTACTCGCGGCGGCCGTTGCCCGCGGTGCCCGCGGTCCCGGCACCCGGGGCGACGAGCTTCGCGACCGGGTCGATCACGGTGAGCCAGCGGGGGTCACGGGCGATGCGCTTGGGGACGATGCGCAGGACCCGGCCGAGCGGCGAGATCCCGCCGACGTCGACCGAGGCGACGAGCGGACCGGCGTCGAGCTCCAGGCCGCGGGTGGTGCGGCGGGCGTCGATGTCGACCACGGACACGGCGTCGAAGCGGTAGGTGCCGGAGACGTAGGCGGCGACGATCTCGTCCGGTGCGAGCAGGACGCTCGAGCCGTCGGGCAGCTCCACGAAGACGTCGGTGAACGCACCGAACGGCGAGGACTCCCACATGCCGACGACGAACCGGACGCCGGAGGTGCTCCCGGCGCCGAGGATCCGCCCGCGGAACCGTCGTTCGGTGGTCTCGTTGCTGCTCGGCGACATGCGCCCGACGCTACCCGCGTCGCCCCGGGAGCAGCCGGGCGGGCGTGCCCCGAGCCTCCCGGCCGTGCGGACGCGACCACGCGGACGGATGCAGAACACCGGTGTTCGTCTGCCGCGCCGCGTGATGACGCGGCGTGACGGACGAACACCGGTGTTTCGCGGCCCCGACCGCGGCCCCGACCGCGACCACGGCCGGGAGGCGCGACTCAGGGAACCGGGACCGGCTCGGCCAGCAGCTCGCGCACCCGCGGCGCGACGCGCGTCCCGTAGAGCTCGATCGACCGCATCATGTCCGCGTGCGGCAGGTGCCCGGTCGCGTACCGCATGTCGAACCGCGAGACGCCGAGGATCCGCATGTTGCGCGCGACCTTCCGGGCCACGGTCTCCGGCGACCCGACGTACAGCGAGCCGCCGGCGGAGAGCCCGGCGCGGTAGCCCGCCTGGTCGATGGGCGGCCAGCCGCGCTCCCGGCCCAGCTGGTCGGTGACGGCCTTGTGGTACGGCCAGTAGCGCTCGGCCGCTTCCTCGTCGGTCTCGGCGATGAAGCCCGGCGAGTGCATGGCGATCGGCTGCTGCGGGAGCTCGAGCTGGTCGAGCGCCTGGCGGTAGAGCCGCGCGAACGGGGCGAACTGCGCGGGCTGCCCACCGATGATCGCGAGGAACAGCGGCATGCCGTACGACGCCGCCCGGATCACGGACTGCGGGGAGCCGCCGACGCCGATCCAGGTCGGGATCGGGCCGTGCTCGAGCTTCGGGAAGACGTCCTGCTCGACGAGTGAGGCGCGCTTGGTGCCCTGCCAGGTGACGGTGTCGCCGCCGCGGAGGGCGCTCCAGAGCTGCAGCTTCTCCTCGAACAGCACCTCGTAGTCGTGCAGGTCGAAGCCGAACAGCGGGAAGGACTCGGTGAAGGACCCGCGGCCGAGGATGACCTCGGCGCGGCCGTTCGAGATCGCGTCGACGGTGGCGAAGCGCTCGTACACACGGACCGGGTCGTCGGAGGACAGCACGGTGACGGCGGACCCCAACCGGATGCGCGACGTGCGGGCGGCGATCGCGGCGAGGACGACCTCGGGGGCACTGACGGAGTAGTCGGCGCGGTGGTGCTCGCCGACGCCGATGAAGTCGATGCCGACCTGGTCGGCCAGGACGGCTTCGTCGATCAGGTCACGGAGGGTGGCGGCGTGGGTCTGCACGCCCCCGTCGGCGGACTCGGTGACGTCGCCGAACGTGTCGAGGCCGAGCTGCACGGGGCCGACGCGGTCCGGTGCGGGGGGCGGGACGTCCGAGGGTCGGTCGGTACCGAAGGCGTTGCTCATGTGACCCTCCCGGATCTCGCAGTCGATCAATGCGAACGCATGAAAACTAGCACGATCCGCACGCCGCCGCACCCCCAGCCCCGCTGTGTACGGTCCGACGCATGGTGCAGTCCTCGAACCTCCCCGACCAGACCGGCCGACGCATCGTCGTCACCGGGTCGAACAGCGGTACCGGCAAGGAGGCCACCCGTCGTCTGGCGGGAGCCGGCGCGAGCGTCGTCATCGCCGTCCGCACGGTGCCGAAGGGCGAGGCCGCCGCCGCCGAGATCCGCCACGAGCACCCCGACGCCGACCTCGAGGTGCGCGAGCTCGACCTCGCCGACCAGTCGAGCGTGCACCGCTTCGCCGACGGCATCATCGCCGACGACCGTCCCCTCGACGTGCTCGTCAACAACGCCGGCGTGATGGCCCCCCGCGAGCGCTTCGAGACCGTGGACGGCTTCGAACTGCAGTTCGCGACGAACTACCTCGGCCCGTTCGCGCTGACGAACCTGCTGCTGCCGACCCTGCTCCGTGCCGAGTCCCCCCGGGTCACGACGATGTCGAGCATCGCCGCGGTGCCCGGCAAGATCCACTTCGACGACCTGCAGTGGCAGACCGGGTACCAGCCGTGGCTCGCCTACGCCCAGTCGAAGCTCGCCGACCTGCTCCTCGGTCTGCACCTGCATCAGGTCGCGGTCACCCGCGGCTGGGAGCTGTCGTCGACGTTGGCCCACCCCGGCTACACCCGCACGAACCTGCAGTCGGCGGGGCGCTCGCTGGGCCGCGACCGTCCGGTGCAGTCGAGCCACCGGGCGATGCCGTTCACGCAGGACGTCGAGCAGGGCACCGAGCCGCTGCTCTACGCCGCCGTCGGCGGGAACGCCGCCTCGGGCGCCTACTACGGACCGGCCGGCCCGTTCGGCCTGGTCGGGCCGGCGACCCTCGCGTCGATCCCCCGCTCGGCGCGTGGCGTCGACCTCGCACGCTCGCTGTGGGCCGTGGCCGAGGACCTCACGGGCACGCGCCTGCCGGACTGACACGGACGGGCCTCCCGACCGGTCGGCACACGCCGCTCCGGCCGGGAGGCCCGCCACACCCCCGTCCCGCTCCCCCGGTCCGGCAGCCGGTCACTCCCGGCGACCAGACCGTGCCGCCGGGCAGTCCGACCTGGCAGTCAGTCCGTCCCGGCGATCTGGCGGAGCGCCGCGAGGTGCGAGCGCCAGGCGGCCCGCCCCGAGCGGCTGAGTACCAGGGTCGTCCGCGGCACCTTGCCGACGAAGCCCTTCTGCACGTCGACGATGCCTGCGGCCTCGAGCGCCGACACCTGCTTGCTGAGCACGGAGTCGCTGACCTCGACCGCGTCCCGCACCTCGGCGAACCCGAGCTTCTCGGCCTTGTCGAGCGCGGCGACGATCGAGAACCGCACCGGGTGCTGCAGGACGTCGACCAGGCGGTGTCGCGGGTGCACCTGCTCCGCGGTCACCGACGGGCCTCGACGGCGGCGCACACGGTCGTGACGAGCAGCACGAGCCCCGAGGTGACGGCCGCCGCGACGACGTTGCCGTGCGCCCAGCCGACGACCGCGATCGCCCCGAGGTAGGTGACCACCCAGGCGCCCATGTAGAGCGACCAGCGACGGCTCCACGAGAACGCCCGTCGACCCTGGATCGTGATGCAGAAGAAGATGATCAGCGCGAACACGGCGATCATCGTGCCGACGTAGGCGACACCGAAGGCCGATCCCTCGGTCAGGGCCATCGCCAGGGTGCCGAACGCGGTGGTCGTGCCCAGCCCCACCAGGAACGTGACGTAGGGCCAGCGGGTCGCGTCGTGGGCCCGGCGGCTGACGCGGTCGGCCTCGTCGAGCAGTCGACGGGCGTCGGTCGGGCTGAGCTGCGTGTGGTCGGTCATGGTGTGCCTCCTTCGGCTGCCTCCAGCATGACCGGTACTTTCCACTTTGGCAACTACTTTCCACAACTTGTCAGCGCGGAGGGAGCTCCCCCGGCTCCGCCAGCCGCGTGTGCCGGAGCACCGTCCGCCCGGGTCCGACCGCCGCGGCCACGATCGACAGCGTCGCGAAGTGCCCCTCCGGCTCGACGGTGTCGCGGAGGATCGCGTCCCGGTCGTCCGGCGCCAGCGCAGTGGACCCGGCGAGTACCTGGAACCACGGCGCCCACCCGTCGTCCGGCGCGGTGCGGAGTTCGTCGGCAGGCTCGGCCGTCGGCGGCCCCGTCGGAGCGGGCACCGCCCGGAAGGCCTCCAGCCACCGTCCGATCCGGGGCGCGGCCGGGTCATCCGGCTCGCCGTGCGTGACCATGTGCACGCCCGGACCGAGCGCCGTCGTCCGGACCGCGGCCCCGTCCCAGGTGACGACCTCGGCACCCTCGGCGGTGGCGCGGACCAGGTTGAACGCCCGACTCGTCGGCAGCGCACCGTCCGCTCCCGGCACGACGTCGTCCACGACCGCGTCCAACGGCAGGGTCCCCCGGGTGCTCCACGTGCCGTCGACACCGGGGGTCGGCTCCCACCGGTTCAGCACCACGGCCAGGCCGGCGCGGTCCGAGGCGGCCAGCCACGCGCCTCCCGCCTGCTGGTCACGCACGCCGACGACACCCGGGTCGCGCTCCGGCCACCAGGCGGCCGGCGGGTCCCACGGCCGGTCCGGGGACTCGTCCCGGAGCGCCAGGACGGTCACGGGCCACGCCGCGCCGGGGTCGACACGGACGACGACGGTGCACATGGGGCCGATCCTGCCACCCGCGCTCCGGGAACCGACCCGGCGGCCCGCGGAGCCGCCCGGGTAGCGTGAGCGCTGTGAACGACGCAGCCCCGCAGCCCGCCCGCCCCCGTACCGTCGTCGTCGGCATCACCGGCGGGATCGCCGCCTACAAGGCCGTCGGCGTCGTCCGCGACCTCGTCAAGCGCGGCCACGACGTGCACGTCGTCCCCACCGAGGGAGCGCTGCGGTTCGTCGGGCTGCCCACCCTGGAGGCCCTCAGCCGCAACCCCGTCTCCACCAGCGTCTGGGACGACGTCGCCGAGGTCCGGCACGTCGCGCTCGGCCGCCGCGCCGACCTCGTCGTGATCGCCCCCGCCACCGCGGACAGCCTGGCGAAGATGGCCGCCGGCCTCGCGGGCGACCTGCTCGGCACCACGCTGCTGGCCACCGAGGCACCCGTCGTCGTCGCGCCCGCCATGCACCCGCAGATGTGGGAGCACCCCGCCACCCGGGCGAACCTCGCCACCCTGCACGCCCGTGGTGTGCACGTCGTCGGACCGGTCGTCGGGGCCCTGACCGGGGACGACGCCGGCATCGGGCGGATGTCCGAGCCGGAGGACATCGTCGTTGCGGCGCTCGCCGTGCTCGAGGCCACCGAGCGCGCCGGCACCACCGGGACGGACGGGGCCGCAGGTCCCGCTGGCCCGGCCACCACCCCGCACTCCGCCGCCCGCGGCGAGCAGGGCGACTTGGCCGGCGTCCGCGTCGTCGTCAGCGCCGGCGGCACCCGCGAGCCCCTCGACCCGGTCCGCTTCGTCGGCAACCGGTCGAGCGGTCGCCAGGGTGTGGCGCTCGCCGCCGAGGCCGCCCGCCGTGGTGCCGACGTCACCCTCGTCGCCGCGAACACCGACCGCGGCCTCACCGAGGGGCTGCCGGTCCGCGTCGTCCGGGTCGGGTCCGCGCAGGAGCTGGCGACCGCCATGCACGCGGCAGCGCCGGACGCGGACGTCCTGGTGATGACCGCCGCGGTCGCCGACTACCGCCCCGCCGAGGTGCTCGAGTCGAAGCTCAAGAAGGAGCAGCAGGGCGACCGGATGACGCTCGAGCTGGTGAAGAACCCGGACGTCCTGGCCGAACTCGTCGCCGCACGCCGGGTCGGTCAGGTCATCGTGGGGTTCGCGGCGGAGACCGAACCCGACCGCGAGGCACGCCTGGCACTCGGACGCGCCAAGATCGCCCGGAAGCCGGCCGACCTGCTCGTGGTGAACCACGTCGGCTGGTCGCACGGGTTCGAGCGCGAGGAGAACGCCATCGAGGTGCTCGTCCCCGGCGGCACGGTCGTCCGCGAGACCTCGGGCACGAAGGCCGAGGTCTCGGCGGCTGTGCTCGACCTGGTCGCGACCGCGCTGGCCTGAACACCCTCGGACCGGGGCACACCTGGGCCGCACCTGGGCGTCGGCGGGGTCCGATCGGGCACGATGGGACGATGCGACGCCGCACCCAACGCGCACGACGTGCCAGGAGGACCGCCGGTGTCCTCGCAGTCCTCCTCGGTGGTGCCGGGGTGACACACTTCCTCCGGCCCGAGCACTACGACCGGATCGTCCCGGACACCCTGCCGCCCCGGACGACGACCCTCGTCTCCGGCCTCGCCGAGCTCGGCGTCGCCGTCGGTCTCCTCGTCCCCGCCACCCGGCGACGCGCCGGCTGGGCGGCGGTCGCCCTGTTCCTGGCGGTGTTCCCGGCCAACGTGAAGATGGCGAGCGACGTGCTCGACGGCACACGGGCCTCCAGGGCGGCACGGCTGGTCGCGGTCCTCCGGTTGCCGCTGCAGGCACCGCTGGTCGCGTGGTCGCTGCGCGTCGCCCGCCACGCTCCCCGGCGATGACCGACGACGGGCGACCGCCAGCCGGACTCGGCTCCGGCGACGACGACCCGCGCACCCGCGCTGCGGTCGCCCTCCGACACCGGCCGGTGACGGTCCACGCGTGGGACGACATCGTCTTCGCGCACTGGCGGTACGAGCCCGCGGCGCTGGCCCGCCTGGTCCCGCGTGGGACCCGGCCGGACGTCGTCGACGGCAGCGCCTGGGTCGGCCTGGTCTCGTACGTCTTCCGGGAGACACAGGTGCCGCCGTTCCCGCCGTCGACCCGGTTGGGGTCGATGACCGAGGTCACGGTCGAGGTCCTCACCGTCGACGACGTCGGCCGACGCGGCATCGCGTACCTGACCGTCGACACCCCGAACGTGCCCGCGATCGTCGCCGCGCACGCCCTGCTCGGCGTGCCGTACACGTTCGCGTGGGCACGGTCGCGCCGCCGTGGCGAGACCGTCAGCCACCGGTCGGTCCGCCACCCGGACCGGGTCCGGCACCCGATCCGCGCGGTCCGGCAGGCCCGTCGGACGGGAGGCACGACCGGCCCCCGCCACGCCGCCTCGGTCCGTGTCGTGGCCGGTGCGGTCGACCGGTCCCCGCTGGCCGCGGAGCTCACGACCCGCGCCGGGATCCACGCACGACTGCTCGCGCAGACGCTGTTCTGGCAGCGGCAACACGCTCCGCTGACCGTCCGCTCGGCCACCCTGGAGCGCCTGGAGGGCGACCTGCCCGCCGCCGTGGGCCTGCCCGGGTTGTTCGACCGGCAGCCGGACTCGCTGCTCGTGGTCGACGGCACCACGGTCCGGTACGCGTGGGGGGACGTGGTCCGGTGAGCGAGGCGGCCGGTCGCCGGGACGGACCGGACCCGTCCGGAGGCGACCCGTTCGACCTCGGCCGTTTCGTCGTCGCGCAGGCCGGCGTCCACGAACAGGCACTGACCGAGCTCGCCGGCGGGCAGAAGCGCTCGCACTGGATGTGGTTCGTGCTGCCACAGGTCGCCGGGCTCGGGCGGAGTGCGACGGCGCAGCGGTACGCGGTGTCCGGTCTGGACGAGGCCCGGGCGTACCTCGCGCACCCCGTGCTCGGACCGCGGCTGCTCGAGGTCGTGGCGACCGTGCTCGACGCTCCGGCCGGCTCTGCCGAGGCACTGTTCGGCGGGATCGACGCGGTCAAGGCCCGGTCCTCGATGACGCTCTTCACCCGGGCGGCCGACGACCCGACACCGTTCACGGCCGTGCTCGACCGCTGGTTCGACGGCGACGAGGACCCGGAGACGCTGCGCCTGCTCGGAGTCTGAGCACGCGTCATGGAGGCGACCGTCCGGTACCACATCAGGTACGGTGAGCGGGCACCCGTCCCGAACCCCGGAAGGTCCCCATGCCGGTCCCCAGCAGCGCCCCGACCGAGCACAAGCTGCTCCGTGACACCGTCCGCCAGAAGATCCACGAGGCGATCATGGACGGCACCCTCGAGCCCGGGGAGCGCCTCAACGACGACGAGCTCATCGCCTGGCTCGGCGTCTCCCGCACGCCGATCCGCGAGGCGCTGAGCCAGCTCGCACGCGCCGGACTGATCGAGATGGCACCGAACCGGTACACGCGGGTCACCACCCCGGACCCGGACGAGGTGATCGAGGCGATGCAGACCCTCGGCGTGCTGTTCGGCGGGGTCGTCCGCCTGGCGGTCCCCCGACTCGGCTCGGCATCGCGCAAGCGGATCCTCAGCGCACTCGACAAGACCATCACCGAGCTCGAGGCGCACGACGTCCCGGCCGTGAACCGTGACGCCCTCGGGGTGTTCGCCCTGTACGTCGACGAGTGCGGCAACGAGAACCTGCAGCGGGTGTGCCAGGACACCATGGACGGCCTGGCCTTCCGACTGCGCTTGCCGAACCTGGACGAGCTGCTCGACTGGGACCAGATGACCGAGGACTTCCGACGGCTCCGGGCAGCCACGGCGGACGGCGACAACATCACCGCCGAGCTCGCGACGGAAGCGATCCACATGCTCCCCGGGGAGAAGCGCTGACCGCTGGTTCCGAAATGTCCTGAACATCCGTACAGGACGCCGCCCGCGACGCTCGTGCGCCGCGGGCGGTCCGCGTTCCGGGGACAGGACGCCCGCCGAGGCGGGGTCCGCCGTGTCCCCCGTTCGACGTGCATTCCGTGACCGCTACGATCGTGCACACCCACCCGATCCCCACCCGCGGAGCGACCATGACCGACCTCGACCCGGACCGCACCGAGGTCGCCGCCCGCCTCGCCGCGGCCGTCGGCCGGATCAACCGACGGGCGCGCACCGACTCCGCCTCGCTCGGCTACGGGATCGTCTCGGCGCTGGCGTCCATCGTGCAGCACGGACCCCTGCGCCCCGGCGACCTGTCGCGGATCGAGGTCGTCACGAAGCCCACGATGACGCGCATCCTCATCGAGCTCGAGCAGCGCGGGTTCATCGCCCGTGACCCCGACCCGCGGGACGGCCGGGCCTTCATGGTGAGTGCGACCCAGGCGGGCATGGACGCCGTCGACACCGCACGGTCGCAGCGCACCGGCATCGTCGCCGAGCTCATCGCCGAGCTGTCCCCCGATGACGTCGACTCGATCGCCCGGGCACTCGACGCCCTCGAGCGGGTCGCCCAGAGTCCGACGACCCCGGCGGCACCGACGCACTGATCGTCACCGGCTCGTTACCGAACCGTTACCGGCCGGTGGACCGACCGTTCTGGCAGCGGTCGCTGACGTGGCGCCCAGCATCACGGGTCATCGTTGCCGCTTCGCCCCCGCGAGTGACGACACCGTCACCGCACCGCGGCGGAACGGACGGGCCCCACATCACCGTCCGGTCCTCCCCCGGCTCGCGGGTCCACGCGACGACGCGACGACTGCAGGTCCCCCACCCTGCTGTCCTTCCCGGTGACCCGGCCGTTCCCCCGACGGCCCACGGACACCGGTGACCGGCGTGCGCACCACCCGTGTGCACGCCGTGCGTCGACGCCCCGACGGACCCGCACCACGAGCCGGCTGACACCCGGAAACGATGACGAGAACCACTCCCCGCACCAGCACCCCGGCTCCCGGCACCCGCCGCGCAGCCCTCGACACCCCCTCCCGCCGGATGCGCCGGGCCCTCCGCAAGCACGGCGTCATGATCGCCGGCAGCGCCGCGGTCGTCGCGATCGCCGGCGGTGCCCTCACCATGACGCAGCCCGCACTCGGCGAGGCGCTCGGCGTCCCCACCGCCAGCGCGACGCCCCGCCTGTCCGGCACGGACCTCGACCGGGCCCAGGCGGCCGCCACGATCTCGACGGCCCGCACCGTCGTCCGTGACGCGAACGACAAGACCGACACCGGGCGGCTCGAGCAGCGGATCGCCTCGCTGTCCGACTACTCCTCGCTGTCCGGAGCCGCGCTGACCGAGCGGATCGCTTCGACGGTCGACACCGTGCAGGACGTCGCCCAGGCGAGCGCCGACCAGGACCACGCCGACGCCCAGGCAGCCGCAGCCCGCGAGGCCGCTGCGAAGCGAGCCGCGGACGCCGCAGCGGCCGCGAAGGCCGCCGCCGAGAAGGCCGCGGCCGAGCAGGCGGCCGCCGAGGCCCAGGCGCGGGCGAACACCCCCGCCGGCGCCAAGACCGCAGCCGCAGCACTGGCGTCGTCACAGTACGGCTGGGGCTCCGACCAGTTCCAGTGCCTCGACAGCCTGTGGACCAAGGAGTCCGGCTGGAACTACCGGGCCGTCAACCCGAACGGCGGCGCGACCGGCATCCCGCAGGCGCTCCCCGGCTCGAAGATGGCCTCGATCGCCGCGGACTGGCAGACCAACGCCGCCACGCAGGTCGCCTGGGGTCTGCAGTACATCAAGGGCTCGTACGGCACGCCGTGCAGCGCGTGGTCGCACTCGCAGGCGGTCAACTGGTACTGAGCGGTCCGGCGGTACTGAGCGGTCCGGCGGTACTGAGCGGTCTGGCGGTGCTGAGCGGTCCGGTCACGGGCTCCGCTCAGCCGATGCGCGCGACGCGGACGTCGATGCGCGTCGGCTGCCGACCCGCTGATCGCGCCGCCGCCAGGACCGCGTCGTGCACCGCGTGCGCGACCGTCGGTGCCGGTGCGGCGCCGTCCGTGCCGATGACGATCCGGAGCGTCGTGCCGTCGACGGCGATGCGAGGCGCGGCCTCCGACGACCCGATCCGACGGACCGCGGCGACCGCACTGCCGACGGCGTTGCCCACCGAGGTCCGTCCGCGGTAGAGGTCGGTGACGCCCGGCACGTCGAGGA
Organism: Curtobacterium sp. CFBP9011; assembly: GCF_034045095.1. NCBI lineage: Bacteria > Bacillati > Actinomycetota > Actinomycetes > Micrococcales > Microbacteriaceae > Curtobacterium > Curtobacterium sp. CFBP9011. The sequence continues at coordinate 148,166 of NZ_JAXCWN010000003.1, read as the reverse complement.
CGACCGCCTCGACGGCGAGCAGGGCCTCGTCGGTCCAGGGGAGGTCCGGCTCCGGCTGGACGGGCTCGGTGCCCGGGATGTCATCGGTCATCGTGCTGCCTCCTCGTCGGCGTCCGTGCCGGTGCTCGCAGTGCCGTCCGCGGTCGCGACACGGTCCGCGGTCGCGACACGGTCCGCGGTCGTGGGGGCGATGAGGTCCCGCACGAGCACGTCCACGGCCTCCACCGTCAGGTCCGTCTGGGCCGCCAGCATCTCCTCGACCGCCCGACGGACGGAGTCGGCCGTCGGCACGATCCGGTGTCCGGCGACGACGGCGATCTCGACGCTCACCCGGACCGGCGATGCCAGCTCGGTGACGTCGCCGTCCAGGACGCAGCGGGACACCACGACGCCGGGCACCTCGTCACCCGCACGACGCACCAGCGACCGGACGGCACCCTCGGTCATCACCGGGTGCTCGGTCGGTGCCGCGGCGCGCAGCGGGATGTCCCGGCCGGCGCGGACCTCGAGCGAGATGTTCGCCAGGACCCCGCCGATCCAGGACTCGTCGGCCGGCGCCTCGGCCTTCGCGGCCTCGTCCAGGGACCCGAGCGACGCGCTCCGCAGCCGCATGATCGCGGCGAGGGCGTTCTGGCACGCCGGGGAGTCGTCGATCGTGGGGTCCGCGGGCACCATGCCGGCGTCGAGGTAGTCGGAGAGCTCGTCGATCGTGTGCCCGTCGAGGTCCTCGGGTTCGAGGGCCGCGAGGTCGGGCTCGTGCGGTCCGGGTGCGGCGGTCATCGCCATCCCTCCATGAGTCTGATCATGTTCTTCCTGGCGCGGGACAGCAGTCCGCGGACGGTCGAGGCCGGCAGGCCCAACTCCTCGGCGATGTCCTCGTACCGGTACTCCAGCACTTCCTTCATCACCCAGCAGCGCCGTTGGTCCGGCGGCAGCTCGGCCAATGCCCGGTCGACGGCGTCCTCGCGGGACCGTGCCTCGGCGACGCGCTCCGGTGCGCCGTCGGACGGTGCCGCTATCTCGAGTTCGGTGACGTCGTCGTGGTCGCGCCGCGCCCGGATGCGGTCCAGGCACTTGCGGCTGAGGATGCGCATCAACCAGGCCTTCACCCGACGCCGGTCCTCGAGCACGTCGAGGCGGTCCCAGGCGGTGATGAAGGTCTCCTGCACCACGTCGTCGAGTTCGTCGGTCGACCCGAGCGTCCGTCGGGCGTAGGCACGGAGCAGCGGCGTGTGCCGGCGGATGAGCACCTCGAACGCACGGACGTCGCCGTCGGTGGCACGGGCGGCGAGCACCTCGTCGTCGAGGTCGACGAGTTCCGTCCGGTGTTGCTGCGGTTGCACGGTTTCCTTCTACTGGTGACGGGGTCGAACTGCCCGCGTGTCGAGCGCGGACACGGATGGGACGTCCTCCGGGCCAGGATCGTCACACGGCTTCGCGATCATCCAGCCGACTGCCAGGTGCGCGCCGGGTCCGCGGTACGGCAGGGTGGACCCATGCCCCTCGTCACCGCCGTCTGCCGCGTCGAACAGCTGCTCCGGGACTCCGGCACGATCGGCATCACCGCCATCGACAAGCGTCCGGTCGACGGCCCGGTCCGGGTCCGGCCCCTCGGACTGCACGCCGACGTGCAGGCGGACCGGAAGCACCACGGCGGCGAGGACCAGGCCGTCTACGTGTACGCCGATGAGGACGCCGCGTACTTCGCCGAGCAGCTGGACCGGCCGGTCCCGCCGGGACTGTTCGGTGAGAACCTCCGGACGACCGGTGTCGACGTCACCGGCCTGGTCATCGGCGAGCGTCTGCGCCTCGGCGACACCCTGGAGCTCGAGGTCACCATCCCGCGCATCCCGTGTGGCACGTTCGCGCGCCGGATGAAGGTCGACAAGTGGGTCAAGCGGTTCGCCGAGGAGGGCCGCCCCGGCGCCTACCTCCGGGTCCGCAAGTCCGGATCCGTCGCCGCGGGCGACGCCGTGACGGTGCTCGAGCGGCCCGAGCACGGGGTGACGATCGGGCAGATGTTCGCCGGGCTCACCGCTGAGCAGGCGACCGCCCTGCTCGCGATGGGCGACCGGCTCGCGCCGAAGGTCGTCCGGGAGGCCCAGCTCGCCCTCCGGCGCGCAGCCGTCTGACCACAGGTGGTCGCCCGGGTCCGTCGTCAGGCCGGGCCGGTGCCCCGGCCCGGGTCGAACGGCCGCCGCGCTCGGGGCAGGCCGGCGACCACGAGGTCCCAGGCGTTCGCGACGAGGTCCTCCACCATCTGCTCGTCGATCCCCTCGCCCGGTGCGATCGTGATCCAGTGCCGCTTGTTCATGTGCCAGCCCGGGGTGACCTCGGGGTGGTCCCGCACCAACGCGGCGCCGTGCGGCGGGGCGCACTTGAGGTTCACGATCGGCACCCCGCGCAGTTCCGTGGTCATCGCGAACATCTTGTCGACGACCTTGTAGACGTCGGTGCCCTCGCCGAACGGCTGCGTCTCGGTGACGGCCGGCAGCGCCATCGCGGTGCGCGCGACGACCAGCTGCAGGGTGGTCCCGTCCATGCCACCAGGATGCCCGATCCCGCCCGCTCCTGCCTCGTTGTGGGGGTGAAGTTCTCTCACGGATTGGCAGTACCCTCGTCCTGCCGCGTACCCGACGTCGGCGACCACCCCTCCAGGAGGAACCCGTGAAGACCGCTCGCACCCTCGGCATCGCCGCCGTCACGCTCGCACTGACCATCGGCGGCGTCGCCGGCACCGCGACCAGCGCCTCCGCGGCGCCGAAGACCTACGCCAACTGCACCGCCGTCAACAAGGTGTACTCGGGCGGCATCGCGAAGAAGTCCGTCACGAAGAACAAGGTGACCTCCGCCGGGAAGACCACGTACCGCGCGCTGAAGGGCACCGTCAAGAAGGACGACGCGCTCTACAACGCGAACAAGAAGATGGACCGCGACGCCGACGGGATCGCCTGCGAGAAGAGCTGACCGGAGGCCGCGGCAGCACGCTCCGCCTCAGAGTTCCGGGACGCCCTCGCGGCCGGAGCGCGGCCGTGCGGTGCCGGCGACCCCGGTCACGACCGAGTTCGCCGGCACGTCCTTCGTGACGACGGTGCCCGCACCGATGACGGCGTCGTCGCCGACCGTGATGCCGCCGATCAGCGCCGAGCCGGCGCCCAGGACGACCCGGTCACCCACCGTCGGGTGACGCTTGGAACCCGGCCCCGGGCCTCCGCCCCGACCCCCCAGGGTCACGCCGTGGAACACGAGGACGTCGTCACCGACGACCGCGGTCTCACCGATCACGACACCGATGCCGTGGTCGATGAAGAACCGGCGGCCGATGCGGGCGCCGGGGTGGATCTCGATGCCGGTCAGGGTTCGGGCGACCTGCGCCAGGATCCGCGCCACGGTCCGCGAACCGGGCAGACCCTCGGCGATCCAGAGCCGGTGGGTGACCCGGTACGCCCAGATCGCGTGCAGCCCCGAGTAGACGACCGCGTTCTCGAGGTCCCCGCGCGCAGCGGGGTCTCCGCGGCGTGCGGCGGCGAGGTCCTCCCGGACGGTCCGCAGCACACCGCGACGAGGAGCCGTCGTCACGCAGTGAGCCCCTCGTAGAGCACGGTCGACAGGTAGCGCTCGCCGGTGTCGCAGACGATCGCGACGATGCGCTTGCCGGCGTTCTCCGGACGGGCCGCGACCTGCAGCGCCGCGTGGATGATCGCACCGGAGGAGATGCCGGACAGGATGCCCTCCTCGGTCGCCAGCGCCCGCGCGACCCGCAGCGCGTCGTCGAGCTCGACGTCGATGACCTCGTCGATGACGGAACGGTCGAGGACCTCGGGGATGAAGTTCGCCCCCATGCCCTGGATCTTGTGCGGCCCCGCCGTGCCCTTGGTCAGCAGCGGCGAGTCGGCGGGCTCGACCGCGATGATCTGCACGCCGGGCACCCGCTCCTTGAGGACCTGCCCGACGCCCGTGATGGTGCCGCCGGTGCCGACGCCGGCGACGAACACGTCGACGTGCTCCTCGGTGTCGCGGAGGATCTCCTGCGCGGTCGTCTTCCGGTGGATCGCAGCGTTCGCGGCGGTCTCGAACTGGTGCGCCAGGATCGCGCCCGGCGTCTCGTCCACGATCTGGCCGGCACGGGCGACGGCGCCCTTCATGCCCTCGGAGCCCGGGGTCAGGACGATCTCGGCCCCGTACGCGCGGATGACGGCACGACGTTCGACGCTCATCGTCTCGGGCATCGTGACGACGACCCGGTAGCCGCGGGCTGCGCCGACCATGGCGAGCGCGATGCCGGTGTTGCCGGACGACCCCTCGACGATGGTGCCGCCGGGCTTCAGTTCACCGGACTCCTCGGCCGCGTCGATGATCGCGACGCCGAGGCGGTCCTTGACACTGGCACCCGGGTTGTAGAACTCGAGCTTGGCGAGGATCTCGGCCCCGCCCTCCTGGGGCAGTCGGTTCAGCCGCACGAGCGGGGTGTTGCCGAAGGCCTGGGAGATGTTGTCGTAGATGGTGCCGGTCATCCGTTGCGTCCTCACGTCGGTCCCACGGCCTCCATCCCAGGAGGCTCGGTGTGCGGCCCGATCCTAGCGAGCCGACCCGGGGTGCCTCCCTGGTGTGACGTGTGTGGTCCGGGACGACGAGGCACCAGTTCGGGGGTCGGGGTCTGTGCGTGCGTGCGTGGGTGCTTGTGTGCGTGCGTGCGTGGGTGCTTGTGTGCGTCAGCGGACGAGCGCGGTGCGGGCGAACCGGTCGTCGGTCGCCTCGAGCACGCGGAGCACGTTGCCGCCCGCCAGCGCGCGCAGGTCGGCGTCGCCCCAGCCGCGGCGACGGAGTTCCTCGGCGAGGACCGGGTACCGCGAGACGTCGCGCAGGTCCGGCGGCAGCACGGGTGTGCCGTCGTAGTCCCCACCGAGACCGAGGTGCGCCGCACCCGCGAGGTCGCGGGCGTGCTCGACGTGGTCCGCGACGTCGGACACCGTGACGAGGGGCGGTTCCGCGGTCGCGCCGGCCTCTTCCCAGTCGGCCCAGGCACGCGAGACGAACTTCGGCACGAAGGTGATCATCACCACGCCGCCGTTGTCGGTGAGACGCGCGAGCACGTCGTCCGGCACGTTCCGCGGGTGGTCGTCGATCGCGACGGTCGACGAGTGGCTGAACACGACCGGCCGGGTGGCGACGTCGAGGGTGTCCCGCATCGTGGCGGGCGCCGTGTGCGACAGGTCGACGAGCATCCCGATGCGTTCCATCTCGGCGACGACCTGGCGTCCGCGGTCGGTCAGTCCGCCGTGGGCACGGGCACCGGTGGCCGAGTCCGCCCAGGGGGTGTCGTCGTTGTGCGTCAGCGTCATGTAGCGGACGCCCAGGCGCGCGAAGGTGCGGAGGACGGCCAGGTCGTCGCCGATCGAGTGGCCGCCCTCGGCGCCGAGCAGCGAGGCGATCCGGCCGGAGGCGATCGCAGCCCGTACCTCGTCGGCCGTCCGCGCGAGCGCCAGGTCGTCCGGGTAGCGCTCGACCAAACGGTGGGCGAGGTCGATCTGCTGCAGTGTCGTCCGCACCGGGTCGGGCTCGTCGACCGGCACGAAGACCGACCAGAACTGCCCGACGACCCCGCCGGCACGGAGCTTCGGCAGGTCGGTGTGCAGGGAGTCGGTCTCGGAGTCGATGCCCTCGACGCCGGACCCGTGCGTCTCGCGACGCTCCCACGGCAGGTCGTTGTGGCCGTCGATGACGGGGAAGGCGAGCGCGTCGAGGTCCATGCCCCGACCGTACCGGGCGGGGCCCTGCCGGACGGGGCTCTGCCGGACGGGGCCCTGCCGGACGGGGCCATGCCGGGCGGGGCCCTGCCGAGCGGGGCACTGCCGGGCCGGCCCGCCGGGCGGTCAGATGCTGCCGGTGAGGGCCTGCAGTCCGAGGCTCGACAGCGACACCACGATCCAGAGCGACCCGCCGAGGACCAGCGGCCGGAACCCGGCACGGCGGAACCCCGCGATGTCCGTCGACAGGCCGATCGCACTGAGGGCCACGGTGATGAGGAACGCGGCGACCGCAGCGATCGCCGGGTGCGCCGGACCGGGGATGACACCCGTCGAGTTGACGGCGGCCACCAGCACGAAGCCGATGAGGAACCACGGCACGAGACGGAACACGCGGCGCGGGGACCACTTCCCGCGAGGCGGCACGACCGTGGGCTCGATCGCCGCCCCGTCCAGTGCCACGTCGCCGGCTGCCGACCCGTCCCCGGTCGACGCCGTTGCCGTCTTCTCCGCCCGGCGTCCGACCAACCACGCCAGACCGAGGACCACCGGGATGATCATGAGCGTCCGGACGAGCTTCACGACGACCGCGAAGTCCGCCGCCCCGGGCCCGTACGTGCTCGCGGCGGCGACGACCGAGGAGGTGTCGTTCACCGCCGTCCCCGCGAACAGCCCGAACGCGTGCTGGCTCATGCCGAGGGCGTGCCCGACCACGGGGAAGACGACCACGGCGGCCACGTTGAACAGGAAGATCGTCGACACCGCGTACGCCACCTCGATCGACACCGCGCCGATCACCGGGGTGACGGCCGCGATCGCCGACGCCCCGCAGATGCCCGTCCCCACCCCGATCAGGGTCCGCAGGTTCCCGACCACACCGAGGGCACGACCGATCCCCCACGCGGCGAGCAGGCAGATGACGAGGGTGCCGAGCATCACCGGCAGCGACTGCACCCCCACCCGGGCGACCTGCAGGAGCGACAGCTGGGCCCCGAGCAGGACCACCGCGAACTGCAGCACCGTCTTGCTCGCGGTCGTGATGCCCTTACGGACGACCGGTCCGGGTCGCCGCACGGTGCCGAGGACCGCGCCGATCACGACGCCGCTGACCGGCGCTCCGACGACCGGCAGGAACCGCCCGATCACGGTCGCGACCACGGCGATGCCGGTGGCGAGCGCGAGGCCGGGGACGAGCCTCCCGGCACGGTCGAGCGGAGTCAGGGCGGCATCGGTCACGTGACCATCCTGCCGTCCGTGGGCCAGGATCGAGGCGTGAGCGCTGCTTTCCGGATCGTGACCGACCTGCCCGTGCCGCCCGAGCGGGCCTTCGACCTGTCACTGGACATCGGCGCGCACCTGCGGTCGATGGCTGCGACCGGCGAGCAGGCGGTCGCCGGCACGACGGACGGGCGCATCGGGATCGGCGAGAGCGTGACCTGGCGTGCGCGCCACTTCGGCATCGTCTGGCGGATGACGAACGAGATCACCGCACTGGAGGCTCCCCACACGTTCGTCGACGAACAGGTCCGTGGGCCGTTCGCCCGGTTCCGGCACCACCACCGGTTCGACGCCACCCCGACCGGGACGCGCATGGTGGACGAGATCACGTTCCGGGCACCGTTCGGGGTGCTCGGGCGGATCGCGGAGGGACTGGTGTTGCGGCGGTACCTGATCGCGTTGATCCGGGAGCGGAATCGGTCGCTCGCCGCCGAACTCGGGGACGCAGGGACGGGCACGGGCACGGGCACGGGCACGGGCACGGGCACGGGCAGCGTCGGTCAGGGGCCGGCGAGTTCGCCGAGCGTGTCGTAGGCGCTCGCCACGGCCTCCACCCGGGTCCGTCCGGACGGCCCGGAGGCCTCGTAGACGTCGTTCGTGATCGCTGCGACGACCGCGAACAGCGCCGCCAACGAGTCGAACGCCGAGGGTGAGTCGACCGGGCAGAGCACCGCGGTGGTCGCGGGCGCCGCGATGACGGCGGCGGTCGGGTCCCCGATGACGACGACGTCCGCCCCGGTGCCGACGCAGTGCCGGACGACCCGGTCGACCCCGGCGGCGTGCCGACGGACCGTGACGATCACCACGAGGTCTCGACGGTCGAGGTCGGCGACCTCCTCCCCCAGGCGTTGCCCCGGTGCCGGCCCGACGCGGACGTCCGGGCGGACCTGTGCGAGCTGCGCGCGGAGCTGCAGCGCGATCGGGTACGCGCCGCGCTCGCCGAAGACCAGGACCCGGCGAGCGCGGACGATGCGCCGGGCGAGGCGCGGCCGGTCGGCACGGGCGAGGGAGGCGAAGGCGGCGTCGAGGTTCCGGGCCTCGACGGCACGCTGGTCGACGTGCGCGGCGTCCTCGGCGGCCCAGGGCAGGCCGGTCCCCCGAGCGGACATCAGGTTCTGACGGACCTCGGCGGCGTCCTGGAACCCGAGCGACCGGACGAGTCGCGAGACCGTCGCCTTCGAGGTGCCGGACTCGGCCGCGAGCTGCGACGAGGTGCCGACGAGCAGGAGCTCCGGGTCGTGTCGGATCATCGCGGCGACCCGTCGCTCGGCCGGCGAGAGGCGCTCCCAGACCGAGTCGATCCGCCCGCGCACGTCGGGGACGCTCATGCGCCGGCCCCGGCCGTCGTGCTGTCGGCGAGGCGCTGCGCGGCGAGGTGCTGCGCGGCGAGGTGCTCGACCGCTCCGGCGAGCGCGTCGAGTCCGAGGGCGACGTCCGCCGCGGAGACGAACTCGTCTGGGTGGTGGCTGATGCCGTCCGGGTTGCGGAGGAACAGCATCGCGACGTCGGTCACCAGGCCGAGCGACATGGCGTCGTGTCCGGCGCGGGAGAACAGCTCGAGGGGTTCGGGTTCACCGGTGCTGACGATCCCGGCGCGGACGGCGTCCATCAGGTGCGGGGCGCAGAACACCGCCGGTGCCCGGTGCACCTCGGTGGGGGTGACCTCGACGCCGCGTCGTGTCCCGATCTCGCCGAAGGCCTGGGCGATCTCGTCCCAGACCCGGTCGCGGCCGTCGTCGAACTCCCCGCGGAGGTCGACCGCGAACGTGGCGAGGCCGGGGACGACGTTGACCGCTCCGGGCTCGACGGCCATCGTGCCGACCGTGCCGATGTGCTGCTCCGTCCGGCAGATCCGCTCGACGGCCAGGGCGGCCTCGGCAGCCGCGAGCAGGGCGTCGTGGCGTCGTTCGTACGGGGTTCCACCGGCGTGCCGCGCTTCGCCGACGGCACGCACGGTGAACCGGCGGGCACTCGCGATGCTGGTGACGACACCGAGCGCCTGGTCGGCCTGCTCGAGGTACGGCCCCTGCTCGATGTGTGCTTCGAGGTACCCGACGAGGGACGCGGGGTCGACGGCGGCCTGCCCGACCTGCGTCGGGTCGAGCCCGAAGGACTCGAAGGCGGCTCGGAGGGTGGTGCCGTCGCCGTCGCGGAGGTCCCACCACGACTCGTCCCACACCCCGGCGACCGCGGAGGAGCCGAGCAGGGCCTTGCCGAACCGGGTGCCCTCCTCGTCGGAGAAGGCGACGACCTCGAGCGCGAACGGCAGTGCGGCACGGTCCTGCTGCAGGCGTGCGGCGACCTCGATCGCCATGAGGACCCCGACGACCCCGTCGTACCGGCCGGCGTCGACCACGGTGTCCAGGTGCGACCCGAGCAGCAGGACGGGGGCCTCCGGATCGCTGTGCCGGGTCCGGCCGTGGAGGTTGCCGGCGGCGTCCTGCCACGTCTCGAGTCCGGCGTCGTTCATCCAGGTCCGGACGACGGCGTTGGCCCGGGCGTGCTCGGGCGAGAGGTAGACGCGGGTGATGTGGCCAGCGGTCTCGCTGATCGTGGCGAGCTCGTCGCAGCGGGCGACGATCCGGTCGGCGGCGGCACGGGCCACCGCGCTGGCGACGGGCAGCTCCACGGCCGCACTCACGCGCGTGCCCCCGCCGGGAGCCCGACCTCGAGCGCGGCGCCGCGTCCCGCGTAGACGTCGAGCGCAGCATCGACCCCACCGCCCTGCGGCACGGACTTCCCGCCGCGACGCAGCGCCTGTTCGAGGGCGGAGAGCGTCGTCACGACGGTGTCCTTCCGGGCGTTGTAGCCCATCGTGCCGATGCGCCACACCCGTCCGTGCAGCGGGCCGAACGAGGTGCCGATCTCGATCCCGTGGTCCTCGAGCATCGCGGAACGGACCGCGTCGCCCTGGACCTCGTCGGGGATCTCGACGGCGACGACGTTGTGCATCTTGTGCCCGACGTCCCCGAACACGGTGAGCCCGAGGCCGCGGACCCCCTCGAGCATGGCGCGGCCGGCGAGGGCGTGCCGCTCGACGACGGCGTCGCGGCCCTCCTCGAGCAGGATCCGCGCGCACTCGTTCGCGGCGTAGAGCATCGATGCCGCTTCGGTGTGGTGGTTGAGGCGGCGGGGACCCCAGTAGTCGATGATCATCCCCAGGTCGAGGTAGTTCGACTGGATCGGGTGGTCGGACACGTCGTCGCCCGGTTCGCGGATGCCGGCCTCGACGCTCCGACGGCCGTCGAGCACTGTGACCGCCCGGGGCGAGAGCGACAGGGGTGCGCTGCCGGACGGGCCGCCCAGGCACTTCTGCAGCCCGGCGCTGACGGCGTCGATGCCCCACGCGTCGACCTCGAGCGGGTTCCCGCCGACGGAGGCCGTGACGTCCGTGTAGAACAGCACGCCGTGCCGTTCGCAGATCGCCCCGAGCTCGTCGAGCGGCTGGTTCATCGTCGTCGAGGTGTCGCCCTGCACGACGGCCAGGAGCTTCGGGCGCACCCGCACGATGGCGTCCTCGATCACGGAGGCCGGGAACACCTGGCCCCACTCGGTCTCGATCGTGTGCACCGTCGCTCCGGCCCGTCCGGCGATCTCGGCGAGCAGGTGCCCGAACCGGCCGAACACCGGGACGAGGACGCTGTCTCCTGGCGCCAGCAGGGAGACGAGCGCGGCTTCGATGCCGGCCCGGGAGGTGCCGTCGACCAGGACGGTGGCCTCGTTCCGGGTGCCGAACACCTGGCGGTACAGCTCCTGCGTCTGGTTCATCGTCTCGGTCATCCACGGGTCGTACTGCCCGACCAGCGGGGTCGAGAGCGCGCGGAGGACGCGGGGGTCGGCGTCGATCGGGCCGGGGCCCATCAGGAGACGTGCGGGCGGGTTCACGGGGTGCATGGTTGATCCTTCCGTTCCACGATCAAGGGTAATGGAACGCGCGTTACGAACGTGTTGCAGGGGTGGTGGACAGGTCGATCGCGAGGTCGACCAGCGCGAGGTCGGCACCGGCCGGTCCGACGAGGCACACCCCGACGGGGGCGTCGTCGACCCGGAGCGCCGGGATGCTGACGGCGGGCAGACCGCCGACGCCGGCGACCGACGTCATGCGGAGGGTCGCTCGACGGGTGACGAGCACGGCGGCGGTGTCGGCCGTCCGGTCCGGAGCGGGCCCCGGCACGGTGGGGAACGCCAGGACTCCGTGCCCGACCACGCGGCGGAGCACGGTCCGGAGTTCCACGAGGCGGGCACGCGCTGCCGACTCCTGCTCGGCGGTGACGGCTGCCGCTGCGGCGAACCGCTCGGCGACGTCGGCTCCGACGGCGCCCGGGTGTTCGGTGACCCAGTCGCCGTGGTTCCGGTGCGCCTCGGCGGCCTGGACGACCCGCAGCGTCTCGGCGAGGTCGTCCAGGTCCGGCAGCACGACCGACCGCACCGGACGACCGACCCGTTCGACCCAGGCGAGGAACGCGGTGCGGGTGTCGGGTTCGGCGGCATCGAGCAGCGCGTCGCTCAGGAGCAGCGAGTCCTCGGCCTCGCGCTGCCGTTCCGCTGTGCCGCCGATCGCGATGCCGACGACTTGCCGGAGCAGCTCGGGGTCGCGCGTCAGCCACCCGACGGTGTCGAAGGTCTGCGCGAGGGGCAGCACGCCCGTCCGGGACACAGCGCCGTGGGTGGTCCGCAGCCCCCAGAGCCCCTGGTAGGACGCGGGGACCCGGAGGCTGCCCGCCGTGTCCGTGCCCAGACCGAGGTCCGCCTGCCCGAGTGCGACCGCCGAAGCCGACCCGGACGTCGAGCCGCCGCCGATCCGCCGGGGGGCCGCTCCGTTCGGCGTCGTTCCGGAGTGGGCGTTCCGGCCGGCGAGGCCGTACGCGAACTCGTCACTCCGGGCGATGCCGGTGACTTCGGCTCCGGCGTCGAGGAGCATCGCGACCGCGGGGGCGTGCTCGTCCTCGATGTCCGCCTGGGCCCGCCAGGTCGGGTTGCCCGCGCCGATGACCTGCCCGCGCACCGCGATGAGGTCCTTCACCGCCACGCGGACGCCGGCCAGCGGACCGGACGCGCCGCCAGGACCGGAACCGCTGCCGGGGACGAGCGGGGCGCCGAGCACGCGCCACACTGACCGGTCGAACGCCGGCGCGCGTCCGGTGACGTGCGCCGTCCGGATCCGCCAGGTACCGTCCGTCCGGCACCAGAGCTGCGTCTGCAGACCACGTCCACCGTCGAGGAACCGGGACTCCCCCACGACCAGCACGGCATCCGGACCGAGGACCTGCACGTCCACGCCGATCAGGACCCGACGGGCGACGCCACCGCGGGCGGACCGGAAGGCACTGATCTGCTCGTGTCCGCGGAGCAGTCCGGCACCGTCACCACGGAGCGTGTCCGGCCCCGGTTCGAACAGCGCGTCGAGCACCGCGGTGTCGTCCCGCATCAGGGCGTCCTCGTACCGGTGGAACGCCGACTCGAGGCCGGCGGGCCACGTCCCGGTCAGTCGCACGTCGCCACCGCGTCGAAGTCCGCCTTGCGGATGGTCGCGTGGGCACCGCAGACGAGGTCGACGACCTGCGAGATGCGGAAGTCCGTCGCCGCGCTGAGGTACGCGTAGGCCAGGTGCTCGTCGACACCCCACCGTGCACGGAGCAGCGTGATGGCCGCTCGGACGCACCGCCGCACGGCTTCGTCCAGGTCGGCGTCCATGCCGGTGGGCACCAGGAACTCGGTGGTCTCGGCGACCGGACCGAGCAGGGCACCGAACCGTCGGAGCGCGGTGGCGCGCGGGACGACGTCGAGGCGCAGGGTCAGGCGGAGTGAGGCCTCCATCGCGGTGAGGGCGACCTCACCGTCCCCCTGGGCGAAGTGCGGGTCGCCGACGTACACACCGGCGCCCGGCACCTGCACGGGCAGGTGCAGGGTCGAGCCCGCGGTCAGCAGGGCGATGTCGATGTTCCCGCCGTGCGGCCCCGGTGGGACGGAGTGCGGTCGGACGTCGCTGTCAACGGTGACGCCGAGGATGCCGGGGAACGGCCGGAGCGGGAAGGTCACCACGCGGGGACCGCCGTCCACCACCGGCAGGCGTCCGTGGTCGACGCCGTCGCGCGTGACGACGTCGGCGAACACCGAGACCGGGTCCGCACCACGCGGGAGCTCCCCCGGCAGCGCACCACGGCCGTGCCGGTTCGAGATCACCCCGTAGGGCACGCGAGGCAGCGCCGCCAGGATCGACACCGACAGGACGTCGCCCGGTTCGGCCCCGGCGACGGCGATCGGTCGCGACACCACGTGCGGGCCGTCGGCGTCGTCGTTGTGGAGGTCCCGCACGATGTCGATCGCGTCCGGCAGCACGCCGCCCGGATCGACGCCGTGTCGCCCGAAGAACGCCACCGGGTCGGAGCCTTGGTCGGGCAGCAGGCCCTCGTGGCTGACGGTGTCGATGGTCACGGCCGAGCCGGGCGCGACGGTGCGGACGGCGGCGTCGTGGCGACTCGGCAACCGTCCCCAGAGGACGTCGTCCGGCGTCGAGCCGAGGTGCACGTCGGCGGCGGTGCGCGTCTCAGCCACGGTCGACCAGCTCTCCGGCGACGAGGTCGACCGTCGTGGTGCCGTCGGTGGTGCCGGTGATGCGCTGCCCGCGCAACCACGTCTGCGTCACCCGGCCGCGGACCTGTAGCCCGTCGAACGCGGACACCCGGTTCCGGTGCGCCAGCGCGTCGACGTCGATCGTGGACTGGGCGTCGGGGTCGAACACGGCGAAGTGCGCCAGCGCCCCCGGCACGATCCGGCCGCGGTCGGCGAACCCGGCGAGCGCCGCCGGCCCGGTCGTCACGGCGGGCAGGAGGGCGTCGAGGGGTAGTCCGCGACGCGCGCCCTCGGTCCACAGCGCACGGAACCCGACCTGCAGGCCGGCGATGCCGCCCCACGCGAGCCCCCAGTCGTCGACCTTCAGGTCAGCGGTCGAGGGCGAGTGGTCCGAGACGACCATGTCGATCGTGCCGTCGAGCAGCCCGGCCCAGAGGGCGTCGCGGTTGGCGTCGTCGCGGATCGGCGGGCAGCACTTGTACGCCGTCGCGCCGTCGGGGATCGAGCCGGACTCGAAGGCCAGGTAGTGCGGGCACGTCTCGACGGTGAGGCGGACGCCGTCGTCCTTCGCGGCGCGGATCATCGGGAGCGCACCGGCGTCGGAGAGATGGAGGACGTGCACCCGGGCACCGGTCTCCCGCGCACCGTCGATCACGCGGGCGATGGCGGACCGTTCGGCCTGGACGGGTCGGGTGTCGAGGAAGTCCTGGTAGCGGACCCCCAGTGCGTCGTGGTCGACGAGGTGGTCCGGGTCTTCGGCGTGGACGATGAGGAGCGCGTCGAGTGCGGCGACCTCGGCGATCGCGGCACGCAGCTGCGTCGGGTCGAGGTGTGGGAACTCGTCGACGCCGGACGGCGCGGTGAAGCACTTGAAGCCGAAGACCCCGGCGGCGTGCAGGTCGGCGAGGGCACCCGCGTTGTCGGGGACGGCTCCGCCCCAGAACCCGACGTCGACCGCGACGCGTCCGGCGGCGCTGGCCTGCTTGACCCGGAGTGCGGGGACGTCGACGGTGGCCGGGATCGAGTTGAGCGGCATGTCGATGATCGTCGTCACCCCGCCGAGCGCCGCCGCGCGGGTGGCGGATGCGAAGCCCTCCCACTCGGTGCGTCCGGGCTCGTTCACGTGGACGTGGGTGTCGACGAGTCCGGGCAGCAGGACGTGGGCGTCGGGGACGGTCTCGTCGTGGTCGGCGAGGACGTCGGTGTCGATCGGCTCGACAGCTGCCACCCGTCCGTCGCGGACCACGACGGCGGCGGGCCGGAAGGCGCCGTCGACCCAGGTCCTGCGAGCACGGAGCACGAGGTCGGCGGGCGCGACGGTGTCGGCGACGGCGGCCGTCCGGAGGTCCGTCATGCGTCCGCCCCGACCATCGCGCGGGCAGCGTCGAGCTCGAAGGAGGCGAGCACCCCCGTGAACCGCTTGGGCGGCGGCGCGGCGTACTCGCCGTGCTTGCCGGTGGTCAGTCCGAGTCGGACGAGCGTCTCGGCCAGGAGGGTCGTGGCGCTGACCCCGTCGACGACCGGTGCACCGATCTCGTCGGACACTGAAGCGCAGAACTCGGCCATGCCCGCGCAGCCGAGCACCACGGCGTCGGCACCGTTCGCGATCACCCGGCGGCACTCGTCGACGACGAGTTCGCGGGCGCCGGAGCACGGGTCGTCGAGCTGCAGCACGGGCACCTCGCACGCCCGGACCTCGGTCAGCAGGGACGCGCAGCCGTAGCGGTCGGCGAGTTCCCGCGCACGACCGGTCGTCCGCTCGAGCGTGGTCACGACGCCGAACCGCCGACCGAGCATCGCGGCGGTGCGGAACGCGCCTTCGGCGATGCCGATCACCGGGCCGCGGGCGATCTCCCGCGCAGCGTCGATCCCCGGGTCCCCGAAGCAGGCGACGACGGTGGCGTCCACGCCGACCTGCTCCCCCGCGAGCACCTGCTCGAGGAGTCCCGGTACGGCCAGCGCTTCCTCGTAGTGGCTCTCGATCGACGCCGGACCCATGCTGGGCTGCACGGCTTCGATGACCGTTCCCGGTCCGGCGACCGCGGCCGCGGCACGACCGATGGCCGCCGTCATCGACGCGGTGGTGTTGGGGTTGACGACGCGGATGCGCATCGGGGTCCTTCCGGTGGAGCGGGTGGAGCGTGGGTGGTGACGATCCTGGCGGGGTGGTGGCGGGCCTCCCGGCTGTCCACAGGGGCACCTGCCGGAGTCGGTGCGGCGGTGCCCCTGTGGAGGAGATGTCCCCCGGTCAGGCGCGACCGAGGGCGGCGCCGTCGTCGACCGTCGGGTCGTCGGCGTCGAGCAGCGGCATGGCCGGCGACCGGCGTTCGAGCGCCCAGAAGACGACGAGCCCGAGACCGCAGCCGATGAACCAGCTGTAGCTGCTCAGCCACGGGACGACCCCGAGCGCCGGCGGCAGCACGGCGCTGGCGACCGACACCGCCCCGGTGGTGACGAGGGTCCAGATCGCGTTCGGGTTGAAGCCCTTCCGGTACCAATACCGACCGGCCGGGTCCTTCGAGTACATGTCGTCGACGGCGACCCGCTGCTTGCCGACGATGTAGTAGCCGGCGATCAGGATGCCGAAGAGCGGGCCGATCAGTGCCCCGAGAACGCCGAGCGTGTACAGGATCGCCTGGTCGTTGCCGTACCAGTTCCACGGGGTGAGCAGCACCGAGCCGACCGCGGCGATCATGCCGCCCATCCGCCAGCTGATCCGGCGGGGTGCGACGTTCGAGAAGTCGAACGCGGGGCTGATGAAGTTGGCGACGATGTTGATGCCGACCGTGGCCGTGACGAACGTCAGTCCGCCGAGCAGGATCGCGAACGGTGCGCCGATCGCCTGGACGGTCTCGATCGGGTCGGTGATGAGCTTGCCGAACACCGGGACGGTCGCGCTGGCGCACAGCACGGTGAGGATCGAGAAGAACAGGAAGTTGAGCGGCAGTCCGAGCAGGTTGCCGCGCTTCACCGCGGCGAAGGACTTGCCGTACCGAGAGAAGTCGCCGAAGTTGAGCATCGGACCGGAGAAGTAGCTGACGACCAGGGCGATCGCCGACACCATCACCGGGATGCTCGCGCCGAACGACATCGGGGCGCCGACCGAGAGCGTCAGCGAGATGTTGCCGAGGCCGGCGGTGGCGACGAGGTACACCGCGAGCGCGATCATCACGACGTACACGGCGGGGCCCGCCCAGTCGATGAACTTCCGGATCGCGTCCATGCCCATCCAGAACAGGGCACCCTGCGCGACCCAGAGCACGGCGTACGAGATCCAGCCGAGCGCGTTCAGCCCGAGGAACGACGGCTCGAGGAGTGCGGCCGCCCCGGGGATGAACTTGAGGAACACGATGTTCAGCGACTGCGCGGCCAGGAAGGTCTGCACGCCGTACCAGGCCATCGCGATGAGCCCGCGGATGATGGCGGGGACGTTCGCGCCGAGGACGCCGAAGACCGCGCGGTTGATCACCGGGTACGGCACACCGGTGCGCTGCGAGGGCTTGGCGACGAGGTTCGCGAAGACCTGCACGATGAGGATGCCGACGACCAGGGCGACGAGCACCTGCCAGCTGGCGATCCCGAGGGCGAAGAGCGACCCGGCGGTGACGTACCCGCCGACCGAGTGCACGTCCGACATCCAGAACGCGAAGACGTTGTAGCTGGTCCAGGTCTGCTTCCGCAGCGGGGCGAGGTCCTCGTTGGTGAGGGCCGGGTCGTACCCGGGCTTGATCAGACCGGCGCCCACGGGGGCGGCCGGCGTGAGGGGGGCGTGGGGCGCTGCGACGGGTGCCGCGACTTCTGTTGCCATGACGTCCTCCGGAAGGGAGAGGGGGTGAGGTCGGCGTCTGCCTGGGCACGAAGCTACGGACCCCGGTCGCGCCGCCCGTTTCCCCCGTGTGACGACCGTGTGACATCACACCCGTCTTGGAACGATCGTTCCGAAATGGGCGTGGGACTTGCTGCAGAACACCGGTGTTCGTCAGTCGAACCGCGCATGGGCGCGGCGTTTCCGACGAACACCGGTGTTTTGCCGGGGTGCCGCCCGGAGCGCCGCCCGCCGGGCACCGGCGGGCCGACGAACGGGAGGCTGTCGGCAGGATGACGAGGAGGGGTGCGATCTCCGCCTCCAGGGGGAGGCGGCCGCATCCGCGGCCCCCGTACCGTGGGCGGCGATGATCGAAGTACAGCACCTCTCCAAGCGCTACGGCCCCAAGCTCGCGGTCGACGACGTCTCGTTCGTCGTGCACCCCGGCAGCGTCACCGGCTTCCTCGGCCCGAACGGCGCCGGCAAGTCGACCACCATGCGCATGATCATGGGGCTCGACCAGCCGACCTCCGGCACGGCGACCGTCAACGGCCGGCCGTACCAGAGCTTCCGCGACCCGCTCCGACAGGTCGGCGCGCTGCTCGAGGCGAAGGCGGTGCACTCCGGTCGGAGCGCGTACAACCACCTCCTCGCGCTCGCGGCGACGCACGGCATCCCGAAGCAGCGGGTGCACGAGGTCATGGACATGACCGGCATCGAGTCCGTCGCCCGCAAGCGCGTCGGCGGCTTCTCGCTCGGCATGGGCCAGCGACTCGGCATCGCCGCAGCGCTGCTCGGCGACCCGCAGACCCTGATCCTCGACGAGCCGGTCAACGGCCTCGACCCGGACGGCGTCCTCTGGGTCCGGCAACTCGCCCGCCGGATGGCCGGTGAGGGCCGCACCGTGTTCCTCTCCAGCCACCTCATGAGCGAGATGGCCCAGACCGCCGACCGCGTCGTCGTGCTCGGTCGCGGCAAGGTGCTCGCCGACGCCCCGATCGCGGAGTTCGTCGCCGGCGCCGGGGGTCCCTCCGGGCAGGTCAACCTGGCCCGCGTGGTCGTCCGCACCCCGATGCCCGACCAGCTCTTCACGGCGATCGGCCCGAACGCGACGGTCACCCCGCGTGACGACGGCTCGTTCCTGGTCGTCGGCCCGGACGCCCCGACCGTCGGCGACATCGCCGCCCGCGCCGGGGTCGTCCTGCACGAGCTCACCCCGACCGGCGCGAGCCTGGAAGAGGCCTACATGGCCCTGACCCGCGACGACGTCGAGTACCGATCGGAGGGAGCACGATGAGCGCCCCGCAGAAGACCGACCAGCCGACCGCCCAGCAGCACCGCCACCGTGGGGACCTGTCCTCGCGCGACGTGCACCTCGGCTACACCCGACTGGTCCGCAGCGAGTGGATCAAGTTCCGGAGCATCCGGTCGACGTTCTGGTGCTACGCCGTCATCGCCGTCCTGACCCTCGGCCTCGCGGTCCTGCTCGGATCCGTCTCGGAGCCGTCCGGCGCCGAGCAGACCGCGGTCGGCGCGAACGCCACGATCGTCAGCATCAACACCGTCAGCGTCTACCTGACCGCCCTGGTCGTCGGCGTGCTCGGCGTGCTCATCATCACCGGCGAGTACGCCACCGGACAGATCCGGTCGACCTTCACCGCCGACCCGGGCCGGACCGGCGTGCTGCTCGCGAAGGCGACCGTGCTCGCGGTCACCACCTTCGTCGTCAGCGCGGTGGCCAACTGGATCGGCGTCGCGATCTCGACGGCGCTGCAGGCCGGCAAGGGCCTGGAGCCCGACCTGGCGGACCCGTCCGTCTGGATGCCGATCCTGGGTGCATCGATCGACGTCACCCTGCTGGCACTCCTGGCGTTCGGCATCGGTCTGCTGGTCCGCTCGTCGGCCGGCGGCATCGCGATCACCCTCGGCATCCTGCTCGTGCTGCCGGTCGTCATCAGCCTGGTCGCCGGGTTGGCGAACCTGGACTGGCTGAACGACGTCACGAAGTTCCTGCCCGACGCGGCCGGCGCGAACCTGTACCAGTTCGACTCGGGCGCCCCGGCGCCGAAGGGCCTCACGCTCAACGGCTGGAGCGGCGGCGGCGTGCTGCTGGCCGAGGTCCTCGTCGTGAACGCCTTCGCGATGATCGTGGCCAAGCGCCGCGACGTCTGACCCAGACGGCACGAGCCGCACCCCCAGCACCACCAGCACGACACGCACGACCAGCACCACCAGCTCGACACGCAGCACCAGCACGACCCGCACCACCAACACGGGAGGCCCGTGGCGACTCCGCCACGGGCCTCCCGTCGTCCCGACCAGACCAGACCACACCACCGATCACACCACCCGGTCACACCGGCCGGGTCGGCACCTGTCCCGCCCGGAGCATCGCCCGCTCCAGCAGCTCGACGTCGATCCCCACGTGCTGCCGCGCGATCCGCCCCGCCTCGGCGACCCGCCCGGCACAGACCGCGTCGACCAGTTGCTCGTGGTCCCGCATCGCCCGAGCCTCCATCGCCGCCATCCCGTCGACGCTCCCCCACAGGTGCGCCGGCGCCGCGATCGAGATCTGCGACTCGAGCGACGCCAGGGTGCTCCGCAGTGCGTCGTTCTGCGCCGCGTCGATGATGCTGCGGTGCAGGACCGCGTCGGCCTGCTGCTTCGCGAAGCCGGAGGTCGCGGTGCGGAAGGCCTCGAGCCGTTCGCGGAGCCCGGCCGCCTGCTCCGCGGTGATCCGTTCGGCTGCGGCGGCCGCGAGCGCCCCGTGCAGGATCGCGATGGCGTCGGCAGTGTCCTGGATCCCCGCCCACCGTGCCAGCAGGGTGCGGCCGACCGAGTCGGAGGCGGCGCCGGCCTCCTGATCGCGGACGAAGGTCCCGCCACCGCGGCCGCGACGGGTCTCGAGCAGACCGCGGTCGACGAGCCGGGCGAGGGCTCCGCGGACGGTGACGCGGGCGACCCCGAGCAGTCCGGCGAGCTCGCGTTCGGGTGGCAGCCGGGAGCCGGGCAGGTACTCGCCGACGGCGACGGCGGTCACGAGCCGGTCCTCGACCTCGTCGACCCGGGTCTCCGTCGCGCGATCCGTCACCGGCACCCCTTCCGCCGTCCAGCCTGACCCCGGTGGGCCGGGTTTCCTGTTACGGCCACGTTAAACGAGCAGGAAAGGTCTTGCCTGGGACCTTTCGACGGGCCATGCTCACCCCATGTCCCGCATCACCGAGAGCACGATGCCGTTCCAGGACGGCGAGACCTGGTACCGGATCACGGAACCCGACCACCCCGTCGCCGGCGCGCTGCCCCTCGTCGTCCTGCACGGCGGGCCGGGGATGGCGCACGACTACGTCCGGAACCTCGAGGCCTTCGCCGACGAGACCGGTCGCACCGTCGTCCACCACGACCAGTTCGGCTGCGGCCGGAGCAGCCACCGCCCGGACGCCCCCGCCGACCTGTGGCAGCCGCAGCTGTTCGTCGACGAGTACCTGGCGCTGGTCGCACACCTGGGGCTCGGCGAGCACCACGTCCTGGGCCAGTCGTGGGGCGGGATGCTCGGCGCCGAGATCGCGGTCCGTCGTCCGGGCGGCATCGCGAGCCTGTCGATCTGCAACTCCCCCGCCTCGATGCAGCTCTGGGTCGAGGGGGCCGCCGAGCTCCGCGCCCAGCTGCCCGCCGAGGTGCAGGACGCCCTGACCCGGCACGAGGACGCCGGCACGGTCGAGGACCCCGAGTACGTGGCCGCGACGCAGGTCTTCTACGAACGCCACGTGTGCCGGGTGGTGCCGATGCCCGCCGACTTCGTCGCGTCCGAGGAGCAGATGGAGGCCGAGCCGACGGTCTACCACACCATGAACGGACCGAACGAGTTCCACGTCATCGGCTCGCTGCGCGACTGGTCGGTGATCGACCGCCTGCACCGGGTGGACGTGCCGACGTTCGTCGTCGCCGGCGAGCACGACGAAGCCACCCCCGCCACCTGGCAGCCGTTCGTGGAGCAGATCCCGGACGCCCGCCAGCACGTCTTCCCCGGCGCCAGCCACTGCACACACCTGGAGCAGCCGGAGGAGTTCCGCCGCGTGGTCGGCGCCTTCCTCGCCGACCACGACACCCAGCCCACCGGCTGACCCCGCAGCACCCGGAACCACCCACCCGGCCACGCACCGGACGGGAGGCACGTCACCGACCCGTGACGCGCCTCCCGTCCGGACCCCCCACCCCTGCACCGTCCCTCCTCCCCGAAACGGAACCGACATGTCGCAGCAGCACAGCGAGCTCTCCGCACAGCAGCAGCTCGAGGCCTACGGCTACAAGCAGGAGCTGAAACGCTCCGTCTCCACCACCGACCTGCTCGTCTACGGGCTCGTCTTCATGGTGCCGATCGCCCCGTGGGCGATCTTCGGCACCGTCTACAACGCGTCCTCCGGCATGGTGCCGCTGGTCTACCTGGTCGGCCTCGTCGCGATGATCTTCACCGCCCTGGCCTACGCGCAGATGGCGAAGTCGATCCCCCTCGCCGGCAGTGTCTTCTCGTACGTCGGCCGTGGCATCCACCCGACGGCGGGCTTCTTCGCCGGCTGGGCGATCCTGCTCGACTACCTGCTCGTCCCGACGCTGCTCTACGTGTTCGCGGCCGAGAGCATGGTCGGCATCTTCCCGGGCACCCCGCGGTGGCTGTGGGCGCTGGTGTTCGTGGCGATCAACACCGTCATCAACCTGGCCGGGGTGTCGTCCCTGAAGCTGGCGAACCGGATCTTCCTGCTCATCGAGCTGGTGTTCGTGGTGATCTTCGTCGTCATCGCGATCGTCGCCCTGACCGGCGGCACGGTGCCGGGGGCCTCGTTCAGCACCGACCAGGTGTTCGACCCGGCGAAGGTGTCGGCGCCGTTGATCGCCTCGGCGCTGTCGATCGCGGTGCTGAGCTTCCTGGGCTTCGACGGCATCTCCACCCTGTCCGAGGAGTCCACCGGACGCCGGGGTGGTGCCGGTCTCGCGATGATCCTGGCGCTCGTCATCGTCGCGTTCCTGTTCGTCGTGCAGACCTGGCTCGCCAGCGCCCTGGCCGCCGGACGCGACTCGTTCTCGGACAGCGAGGCGGGCAACGCGTTCTTCACCATCGTCCAGCAGGCGTCGTCGAGCGGCTGGGCGACGGCGTTCTTCGCGGTCAACGTCCTGGCCGTGGGCATCGCGAACGCCATGGCAGCGCAGGCCGCGACGAGCCGCCTGCTGTTCTCGATGAGTCGTGACCGGCAGCTGCCCGCGTTCCTGCACAAGCTCAACGGCCGCCTGGTGCCGCAGAACGCGATCCTGGTCGTCTCGGTCCTGTCCGCGATCCTGGTGCTGTTCTTCGTCGGGCAGATCGACACGATCTCGTCGCTGGTGAACTTCGGCGCCCTGTTCGGCTTCATGCTGCTGCACGTGTCGGTGTTCGTGCACCACATGGTCAAGGGGAAGTCGCGGAACTGGCTGCTGCACCTGGTCGTGCCGCTGATCGGGTTCCTGATCATCGGGTACGTGCTGCTCAACGCCGCGGTCGAGGCGAAGGTCGGCGGCATCATCTGGCTCATCGTCGGTGCCGGTGTCTTCCTCTACTACCGCTCCACCGGCCGTTCCACCGAGGTCGGTTCCGAGGAGCCGGGCACGCTCGGCGAAGGCGACCCGACCGGCGCCCCCGCCGGCCCGACCGGCGCCCCCGCCGGCCCGACCGGCGCCCCGCTCTCGACGGACAAGGACCCGCGATGACCCCCGACCACCACCTGCCGAACACGCTCGGCCGCCCCGGCTACACCGCCGACCGCGAGCCGGTACTGACCATCGCCCCGGGCACCGGCGAGACGATCGGCTTCGAGACGACCGACGCCGTCTACGCCGAACTCGACGACCACAACGACATGGCGCAGCTGCAGGCACCGATCAACCCGGTCACCGGCCCGGTGTACATCGAGGGCGCGGAGCCGGGCGACACCCTGGCGGTGACGATCCACGACATCCAGCTGACGACGCACGGCTGGTCGGTCTCACTGCCCGGCTCCGGCGCACTGCAGCACGTGATGGGCGACCGGGTCTTCACCCGCCGCTGCCCGATCGAGGACGGCGTCGTCCGGGTGTCCGACCGGCACACGTTCCCGGTCCGGCCGATGATCGGCTGCATCGGGACCGCTCCGGCCCAGGGCGAGAACTCCACGATCATGCCCACGTACGCCGAGGGCGGGAACATGGACGTCACCGAGGCCCGCCCCGGCTCGACGGTCTACCTGCCGGTCCGGGTGCCGGGAGCGCTGCTGTCGATCGGCGACATCCACGCGATCATGGCCGAGGGCGAGTCCTCCTTCGTCGCGATCGAGGCGCAGGGCACCGCGATCGTCTCCGTCGACGTCGTCAAGGGCGGCCCCACCCTGCGGGCACCGCGCATCGAGACCGACGACGAGTGGCTGTTCGTCGGCCTGGGCGAACCGGTGCAGGAGAGCATCCGCCGCGGGTACGAGGACGCCTTCGCGTTCCTCGTCGACGACCACGGCTGGTCGGCCGACGACGCCTACGCCGTGCTCAGCGCGGTCGGTGACTCGAAGCTCGGCGGCCCGACCGGGTCCGGTGCTCCGGACCCGTTGCACCCGTTCGACGCAGTCGGAGCGGTGACCCTGCACCGGGTCCCGAAGGCGGTGCTGACCGCCGGGGACTGACCGGACGCCGTACCGGACGGGAGGCCCGGATCACGTGACCGACGTCGGCCACGTGATCCGGGCCTCCCGTCCGTCGAGCACACCCGACAGGCCGCACCTGCGTCAGGACGCGTGCGCCCCGAGCAGCGTGCCGGCGCCGTAGGTGGCGGCGAGGGCGAGCGCTCCCCCGAGCACGACGCGGATCGTCGCCCGGCCCCGGGGTGCGCCGCCGAGGGTCGCGCCGGTGGTGCCGGTGACGGCGAGCGCGATGAGGACGGCGACGACGGTGACCATGATCTGGCTCGACGCCGGAGCGAGGAGCATCGCGAGGAACGGCAGCGCGGCACCGACGGTGAAGGTCGCGGCGGAGACCCAGGCTGCGCGCCAGGGGCTGACGACCTCGTCCTCGGCGTCGCGGAGGGCTGCGGCGGCCCGGCGGTCGCGCACCTCGGGGCGGACGAGTTCGGCGGCGACGGTGTCGGCGACATCGGCGGAGACCCCGAGTCCTCGGTAGTGCGCGGCGATGGTGGCCTGGTCCTCGGACTCGGCTTCGAGCTGCGCCTGGTGTGCGGCCTGTCCGGTGCGCTGGGCGTCGCGCGCCCCGCTGACGGAGACGTACTCGCCGAGGGCCATCGACACCGCACCACCGACGAGGGCGGCGGTGCCCGCAGCCAGGACCGGCCCGGCCGCAGCGCCGGTGCCGGCGACGCCGACCAGGACGGCGGCGACGGACACGATGCCGTCGTTCGCGCCGAGGAGGCCGGCACGCAGCCAGTTCAGGCGGGCGGCGCTCGTGGCGTCGTCGTGCTCGGTGGCGGGGAGCGCGAGGTCAGCTGCGGTGGACATGAGGAAAGGAAAGCACTTGTCAGCTGATCGCACCAGCAAGGGAAGGCTGCCCTGACCGGGGCTTTCGTGGTGAGGCAAGCCTTCCCTCAGCGCGGTTCCACGCGGAGGAGCACGATGGAGACCGCACCGATCCCGTTCCCCGAGGAGGACCATGTCCGCCGTCCCCGCCCGCACCGACCCCGTCCGCTACGTCGCCATCGGGGACAGCTTCTCCGAGGGCGTCGGCGACGACGGCGACGTCCCGTTCCCCGGCTGGGCCGGACGTCTGGCGGTCGGCCTGGCGGACCACCTGCCCGGACCGGTGTCGTACGCGAACCTGGCGATCCGCGGCCGTCTGCTCGCCGGGGTCCTCGACGGGCAGCTCGACGCGGCCCTCGCCCTCGACCCGGCACCCACCCTGATCACCTTCTGCGGCGGTGGCAACGACATGCTCCGCCCCGGCTACGACGTCGGCGTGCTGCTCGGACGGCTGGCCGAGGCCGCGGACGCCGTCGCCGCCCGTGGGATCCGGCTCGCGCTCCTCAGCCCCGCCGACCCGAGCGCCCGGTTGCCCCTCGGCCGGATGATCAACGCACGCGGGGACGCCTGGGCCGAGGCGCTGACCGGCTTCAGCCGGGAGCGCGGGCTGCCGTTCGTCGACGTCTCGCGCGACGCACACCTCGGCCGCGCCGAGTTCTGGTCCGAGGACCGTCTGCACATGAACCCGCTCGGACACCAGCGGGTCGCGGACCTGGCCCTGCACGCGATCGCCGACGGTCCCGAGGCCGCCGTGCCCCGCGTGCCGGACGCGACGAGGACGTCGGTCGCCACGGAGCTCCGGTACTACCGCGACCACGTCGTCCCGTGGGTCCGGCGTCGGGTGACGGGTCGGTCCTCCGGGGACGGCCGGGTCGCCGGGCAGGGCGACTGGGCGCCGGTGGCGCCGTCCCGACCGGGAGGCCCGGGTCGACTCACGTAGGCCGGGTCCGGCTTGGCGGTGCCTGGTTCAGACCACGTAGGTGCGCGTCGGACGGCCGCTCAGCGCGTGCGGGAACGGCTCGCCGACCGGCCGGAACCCCGCGCTGCGGTAGAGGCGGAGGGCCGGGGCGTTGTCCTCGAGCGCGTGCAGCATGCAGTGCTCGTGTCCGGCGGCCCGGGCGGCGTCCACCGCCGCGACGAGCAGCGCCCGGCCGAGGCCACTGCCCTGCGCCGTGGGATCCACGGCGAGCAGGCTCAGGTAGGCGGCGTCCGCACGGCCCGCTCCCCCGCCGGTCCCTGGTGCCGTGACGAGCGCGAACCCCCGCACCGTGCCGGCGTTCCCGGTGTCGTCCGCTCCGGGGGCGACGACGAGTGCGACCCGGTCGGCGGCGAACTTCGCGGCTGCCCGCACGCGGACGGCCGGGTCCTCGGCCAGGCCGTCGCGTGCTGCGACGGCAGCGGCCCAGAGGTCGATGCAGGCGCGGTCGATGCGGTCACGGTCCCCGGTGTCCCGGGGTTCCGCGACCCGCACGGCTGCCGTGGACTCGATCACCCGACCACCCTACGACCGGGCTGCTGCGCGTCAGGCCGAGGCCGCCGCGGACTCCCGCACCCGGAACGACGCACCGCGGTGCTCCTCGGGCAGACGGTCGCCGCGACCGAGCAGCTTGTTCCGGAGCGACCCCTCGCGGTAGCCCTCGGGGTAGGCGCCGCGGGCCCGGAGCTCGGGGATCACGAACTCGATGACGTCCTCCCACGTCCCCGGGGACACCGCGTACGCCAGGTTGAAGCCGTCGACGTCGGTCTGCTCCTGGATGTCGACGAGCCGCTGCGCGATGGTCGCGCCGCTGCCGACCTCGACCGGACCCAGGCCGCCGATGGCCGTCTGCCGGGCGATGTCCCGCACGGTCCACGTCGTGCCGTCCTCGCCCGTCGCCGCGGACAGGTTCGCGGCCGCCGACTGGATCGCGTTCGACTCGATGTTGCCGAGCGGCTCGTCCAGGTCGTACTGCGACAGGTCGACGCCCATCCAGCCGGAGTTGAGGACGAGCGCGCCCTCCTCGGACGCGTAGGACAGGTAGTCGCGGTACTTCGCCTGGGCGAGCTCGTCGGTCTCGTCGGTGATCACGGTGAGCAGCGTGTAGACCTTGGCGGCGTACCGGTCGCGACCAGCAGCCTCCAGGGCGTCCCGGATCTTCGCGACCGTCGCGGCCAGCTGCGGCAGGGTCGGGGCACCGACGAAGACGGCCTCGGCGTTCTCGGCGGCGAAGCGGATCCCGCGCGGCGACGCGCCGGCCTGGTAGATGACCGGCGAGCGCTGCACGGACGGCTCGGACAGGTGGATGCCGGGCACGTCGAAGTGCGTGCCGTGGTGCTCGATCGGGTGCACCTTCGCGGGGTCGGTGAAGACGCCGGTCTCGCGGTCCTCGATGACGGCGTCGTCCTCCCACGAGCCCTCCCACAGCTTGTAGAGGACCTCGAGGTACTCGTCGGCCACGTCGTACCGGTCGTCGTGGCTCAGCTGGTCGGTCTGGCCCATGTTCCGGGCGGCGCTCGGCAGGTACCCGGTGACGACGTTCCAGCCGACGCGGCCCTTCGTCAGGTGGTCGAGCGTCGAGATCCGTCGGGCGAACGGGTACGGGTGCTCGTAGGCGGTGCCCGCGGTGATGCCGAAGCCCAGGTGCTCCGTGACGGCGGCCATCGCGGACACGAGCAGGATCGGGTCGTTGACCGGCACCTGCGACCCGGTGCGCAGCGCGGCCTCGTTCGTGCCGCCGTAGACGTCGTACGTGCCCAGGACGTCGGCGATGAAGATGCCGTCGAACGCCCCGCGCTCGAGCGTCTTCGCCAGGTCGGTCCAGTACGACAGGTCGTTGTAGTGCCGGGAACGGTCGCGCGGGTGGCGCCACAGCCCGGAGGACTGGTGGGCGACGCAGTTCATGTCGAACGCGTTGAAGCGGATCTGCCGGGGTTCGCGGTTCGTGGTCACGACGCGACCGTACGACGGGGACCGTGCGTCCGTCACGGACCGTGACGCCACGTGACGCCGGGGTCCCTCAGCGCCAGGGCGACTGGGTGCCGGGGTGCCGGGGCGCCTGCGCCGCGCCCCGGCGTCACGCGTCATCCCAGTTCGACGGTCGTCGTCCCGGCCTCGTCCAGCACGGAACTCCCGACGTGCAGGGTGAACCGTCCGGCCTCGTACCGCCACGAACCGTCCCAGTGTGCGAACGCCCGGGCGGGGACCTCGATCGAGACCTCGGTGGACTCGCCCGCTCCGAGCCGGACCGGCGCGAAGCCCACCAACCACCGGACGGGGCGGTCCACCTCGGACGCCTCGCGCGAGGCGTAGACCTGCACGACGTGCTTGCCGGCACGGGCGCCGGTGTTCGCGACCGTCGCCGTGACGATGACCGCATCGCCCTCGGACACCGTCGGCGTGGCGGTGACCCCGTCGATCGTCCACGTCGTGTAGCCGAGTCCGTGCCCGAACGGGTACGCCGGCTCGGTGCCGGCGCGGAGCCACGCCCGGTAGCCGATGTGCACGCCCTCGTCGTACGACACCTTCCCGTCGACCGGCGTGACGTCGAGTACGGGGACGTCCGCCATCGCGACCGGCCAGGTGGTGGGCAGGCGTCCACCGGGCTCCTGCGCTCCGGTGAGCACGTCGGCCAGGGCGTTGCCGTACTCCTGCCCGCCGAACCAGGTGAGCAGGACCGCGGCGACGTCGTTCCGCCACGGCATCTCGACCGGCGAACCGGCGTTGACGACCACGATCGTGTTCGGGTTCGCTGCGGCGACCGCTCGGACCAGGTCGTCCTGGTGCCCGGGCAGTGCGAGCGACGATCGGTCGTAGCCCTCGGACTCGACCTTGGAGTTCGTGCCGACGACCACCACGGCGACGTCGGCCGTGCGGGCAACCTCGACTGCCGCGTCGATGAGCACCGACGGGTCCTCGTCGGACGGCTCGGTGCCGAACTGGTAGGCGAGCACCCCGCCGAGCGTCTCGTCCTGGATGACGTCGTACTCGATGCGGATCGCGAGCTGCTGCCCTGAGGTCACCGACACGGGCACCGAACGGGCCGGCGGGTTGAGGAACGCCGCACCGAGCTGGTCGCCGTCGAACGGCACGTCCTCGTCGAGCACGAGCTCGCCGTCGATCCACATCCGCGACCGGCCGGCCGCACCGATGCCGATCCGCACGGTGCCGGTGGACTCCGCCGTGTAGGTCGTGGTGATGTCGAGCCGGTCGGCCTCACGGGTGGGGGCGTCTCCGCCGAACCAGAACAGTGCCGTGGCTCGACGGTCCTCGACGTACAGCTCCTCGCCGTCCTTGACGAAGGCGACCCGGGCGCCGGGCTCCCCCGTCGCCGGGTTCGTGATGGTGGACAGCGGGAACTCCGCGATGCCCTCCTGCACGACGGCGCCGATGGCGTGGTCGACCGTGGCGCCGGGGAACGCCGAGCGGATCCCGTCGAGGGGTGACACGACCTGGGAAGGCACGACCGTGGCCGAGCCGCCGCCCTGCGTACGGGCCTGATCGGCGTTGTGCCCGATCACGGCGATGCGCGACACCGCGGAGGCGTCGAGCGGCAGGACGCCGGTGTTCCGGACGAGGACGGTGCCCTCGGCCTCGGCCTCGCGGACGAACGCGACGCCGTCCTCGACGTGCACGGGCTGCGCGGCGACCGGCTCGAAGCCCTCGAGGGCGCCGACCCGGGCGGCCAGGGTCAGGATGCGGCGGACCTTGCGGTCGATCGCCTCGATCGGGACGTCGCCGGACTGCACGGCGGCGAGGAGCGGGCCCTCGCTCCACCACGGGTTCGGGCCGGGCATCGCGACGTCCTGCGATGCCTTCGCGGAGTCGACCGAGCGCACGCCGGTCCAGTCGGACACGACGATGCCGTCGAAGCCCCACTCGGAGCTCAGCGGCGTCTCGAGCAGGTCGTTCTCGGACGCCGTGACCCCGTTGACCGAGTTGTACGACGACATGATCGCCCAGGCGTGTGCCTCGGTGACGGCCTTCTCGAACGCCAGCAGGTACAGCTCGCGCAGGGCCCGGTCGGAGACCTCGGTCGACGCGGTGAAGCGGTCGGTCTCGTAGTCGTTGGCGATGTAGTGCTTCGGCGTCGCGGCGACGCCGTTCTCCTGCACCCCCGCCACGTACGACGCCGCGAGGTCGCCGGTGAGCACCGGGTCCTCGCTGAACGCCTCGAAGTGCCGGCCGCCCAACGGCGACCGGTGCAGGTTGATCGTCGGACCGAGCACGACGTCGACCCCCTTGCGACGCGCCTCCACCGCAGCCGCAGCGCCGTAGCGCTTCGCGATCGCGCGGTCCCACGACGCGCTCAGCGCGGTCGCCGACGGCAGGTTGAGGGACGGGTCACGCTCGTCCCAGACCTCGCCGCGGACCCCGGAGGGCCCGTCCGACATGAGGATCCGGCGCAGCCCGATCTTCTCGATCGGCCAGGTGGTCCAGAAGTCACGCCCGGTGAGCAGCTGCACCTTCTCGTCGGTGGTCAGCTCGGCGAGCAGCGCGTCGATGCGCTCCGCCGTCGGACTGGAGGCGGTGGTGGCGGTGTGCAGGTCGGTCACGGTGATCGGTCCCTTCGTCGAGAGCAGTGGAGAGCAGGCGGGTCAGCGGGTCAGCCGGTCAGCGGACGCCGCGGATGCGCGAGACCGAGAAGATCCCGAGCAGCCCGATGACGGCGCCGGTGATGAAGAACCCGGAGTACCCGCCGGTGACGGCGATCACGCCGGGAGCGGCCGCTGGCACGAGCGACTGCGGAAGCGCCTGGGCGATGTTGACCACACCGAGGTCCTTCGCGTTGTCCTGGTCGGACGGCAGCACGTCGGTGATCAGCGCGAGGTCGACCGCGTAGAAGACGCCCATGCCGGCCCCCATCACGAACTCGCCGACGAGGACCATGCCGAGCGACGGGGCGATCGCGATGATCACGAGCCCGGCGATGCCGACGATGCCGGCCACCGCGACGAAGAGCTTCCGCCGACCGAGCCGATCGGAGAGCCAGCCGGCCACGAGCGAGGTCAGGACGATCCCGATGACGTTCCAGAGCGTGCCCTGGAACACGGCGTTCGCCAGGTTCGTCTTGTCGACCCCGATGTCGTCGCGCAGGAAGTAGGTGAGGTAGCTGACCGCCGTGTACTGCGCCGCGACCATCATGAACCGCGTCAGCCACGCCCAGCCGAGGTCCGGGTGCTTCCGGGGGTTGAACACGAACGACCCGAACAGCTGCCCGATCCCGAGCTTCGACGTCGGCTTCGCGGCGAGCACGCGGTCACGGAAGACCACCGCGTAGAGCACGACCACGACCGAGCCGATCGCCCCCGGGATGATCATCTGCGACGCCGACGTCGAGAAGAGCTGCACCAGGAAGGTGCCGCCCACGAGTGCGAGGTTCTGCGCCAGCCCGAGCAGTGCCGCCACCCGACCGCGCTGCGACCGCGTGACGTGGTCCGGCAGGACCGCCGTCAGCGCCGCGATGGTGGCGTTGTAGGCGATCTGCGCCACGGCCCACCCGATCACGAGCACGACGGTGGACGTCGTCGTCGCGACGACCACGAGGGCTGCGAACCCGACCACCGTGCCACCGATGATCCACGGACGACGCATGCCGAGCCTCCCGGCAGTCCGGTCGCTGAAGCGACCCGCCAGGGGGTTGGCGACCATCGCGGCGAACGCGCCGATGCCGAGCGCCAGGCCGAGCACGCCCGCCTGGTCCTCCGGAGCGATCTCGGCGACCTTGAGCGCCATCGCGACGAGCACGGGTGGCAGCAGGGCGATGTACAGACCGAACATCGCGAGCGGCATGCCGATCGTGTACATGAGCGGGCTTCCACGTCCGACGGTGGGAGCCACCGCGGTCGGGGTGTCGGGGACGAGTCGTGCGTCGTTGGCCACGGCAACCTCTTCTCGGGAACGCCACCGCCATCGGTGACTCGCACGCCTCCGTCGGCGGCTGTCGCCACCGTAACACCAAAACCGACTAGCACTAGGTTTTTGTCGGCAGTCCGAGCGGTACAGTCCTGCCATGGCACGACGAGGTTCGTACGCGAAGGGCATCGCGAAGCGCGAGGAGATCCTGACGGTCGCGCTGGACCTCGTCGCCTCGCAGGGTTTCCGACGGACGAGCATCAACGACATCGCCGCAGCCGTCGGGCTCACCCAGGCCGGCCTGCTGCACTACTTCGACTCGAAGGACGACCTGTGGGTCGAGATCCTCCGACGCCGCGACCAGCTCGACCTGGAGCACGACTGGCACGCCTCGGACCCCGCGGCATTGCTCATCGCGATCGTCCGGCACAACGTCGAGGTCCCCGGTCTCGTGCAGATGTTCGTCAACCTGTCCGCGGCGGCCGCCACCGACCCCGAGCACCCGGCGCACGCCTACTTCCGGGAGCGCTACGAGCGCAGCCGCCGTGACCTGTCCGCCGACTTCCGCGCCATGCAGCAGGACGGCTTCCTCCGACCGGACGTCGACCCGGTCGAGCTGACGACCGTGCTGCTCGCGGTGTCCGACGGCATGCAGCTCCAGTGGCTCTTCGACCCGTCGTACGACATGGCGCGGCACGTCGAGCTGGTCGCGCGGCTCGCGATCGCACAGGCGGTTCCTGCCGGCTGAGGTCGGGCCCCGATCTGGAGGCGCGGCTCGCGTCCGGCAGGACGGGGACGGGCCGCGCGCGACGCGGTCGATGATCTTGGACGCCTCCGACGACCGACCGGCGGCCGGTACGGTGCTGAGATGCTCCCCGCTCCCACCACGCGGCTCCGCTTCCGTGAGATGACCCCGGCAGACCTCGACGACATGGCCGACCTGCTCGGAGACCCGCAGGTCATGGAGTTCTACCCCGCATCGAAGAGTCGCGACGATGCCGCGCGATGGATCGCCTGGAACCAGGACAACTACGCCGCCCACGGCTTCGGACTCTGGATCATCGAGACGCACACCGGGCAGTTCGTCGGTGACTGCGGACTGACCTGGCAGGACGTCAACGGCGTCCCGATGCTCGAGGTCGGCTACCACGTGCGCGCGACGCTCCACGGGCAGGGCTACGCAACGGAGGCAGCGGCTGCCTGTCGCGATTTCGCTCGTGCTGCACTCGATGCGGCCGAACTCGTCGCGATCATCCATCCCGACAACGCTGCCTCTGAGCGGGTCGCGCTGAAGATCGGGATGACGCGACGAGCAGACGACCATGGCGGGCCCATCGCTGTTCGCACGGTGCTGGGGATGATGCTGTGAACGTGTCTCGGTGGGCGATCCGGGAGCCAGAACAGGTGTCCGGCGAACAGCACGGTGCCGGTGACGATTCTGGGACGTGCCAGCACGCTGCCGTGCGCGTGGCATGAAGTTCGTCCGAGGAATCATCGCCGGAACGTCATGCGTGAATTGCAGACCTGTCCGGATGGCGGCGAAACCGACAAGGACGGCGATCAAGACAATCTGAAGTCCCGGGCTGGTCGCTGCGGTCGTTGTTGAGTCAAGATACGTGGATGACCTTCCCGTTGTTCAGCCTTGTGCTCGGTGCCTTGGTGCTCGTGGGTGGCGTTCTGCTCCTCACTCCGCTCGGACGACAGCGTCGCACTGTCGTGACCGTGGCGATCGTGCTGTTGAGCGCGGTGGTGCTGGCAGGCCTCGAGATCATGGCGTTGTTCCTCGGCGTCCTCTCCAGTTCAGATTGGCTGCCCGACCAGAATTAGCGGGTGCCGGCACTTCCATGATCTTCCGCGCCAGACAGAGGCACGGAGATCGATGCCCGTCCGGTGACCGGAGAGTGTGTACCCGAAGTCGGCGCCCCCGTGACTCGGGCGTAGATCACCGTGCGGAGACCTAGAACACCGGTCGGTCCGCGGTGGACACGATCACTGCTGCGAGTACGGCGAGAACGCAGACCGTGCCAGACACACCCCACTGCCACCGCGGCACTGTGCGCCGTGTGACGACGAGGAGATGCGCGAGAAGCGCCAGGGTGGCGAGGGCAGAAACCACGGTGCCCACGATCGCTGGTTCGAACAGTGCGATCTGCTTCATCGCGACTCCGCTGGCGCCAGGTGCGGAGTACCGCGTCAGGCCGATCTGGCTCGCGGCGACGACCAGTGCGAGAGCAGCAGCCAGGAGGAAGCCGGAGGCGATGATGATGCGCTGAGAACGGGGCATTGCCTCAGTATGGAGATCTCGACGGTCCGCACGCCGCGTCGCTCGTGCTGGACGTGAGACATCAGCTCAGGTTCTTCGGCAGACCGCGACTCATGCGCAGCTTCTGCGCACGTCGCTCCCGCACGTAGTAGACCCACGACCACACCGGGAAGACGTAGAAGACAAGGACGAAGAACCACATCACCGGATCCAGGCTGGTGTCACCCGGAGTCGGTTCGATCAGTCCGAGACTCTGCGCGACCAAGAACCCGATGCCGACTGTGACCCCGACCATGATCACGGTCAGCACGATGGAGATGATGAGCAGCCCGGATGCAGAGTTGACCGGGGGCACCGCGCTCCCGACGCTGCCTTTGTAGACGCCGTACTCCTCCGAGCTCAAGCCACGGCGCTTGGCGTCTTCCTGGGCCAGCCGCTCGTAGTAGCCCGGTCCGTGTTCCATCGGCTCCTCGGTCATGGCGAGCAGCTTCGCACACCCGCGGCAACATCTCGCCAGGTAGCCGTCAACTCTCTCCCGCAGGAACGGGACACACCAGGCCTCGTCTCGCTAGCCGATCCGATTTTAAGAGTGCGAGTTGTGCACGAAGCACCGCTCCGCGTCAGATCTCAGAAGGGGGTCCGCATGACAGCCCACCGCCGGTGACGGTTCTGCGACACGCCAGGAGCTGGGCAAGATCCGCGAGTGGGCCGCAGCCAACGGCCACGAGGTCTCCTCCCGCGGCCGGATCAGCCAGGCCGTTCGCGATGCGTACGACGCGGCACACTGACGCCACTCCCCCACCTACGGCATTCGAAGAGCTCGGCAAGATCCGCGAGTGGGCAGCAGCGAACGGCCACGAGGTCTCCTCTCGCGGCCGGATCAGCCAGGCAGTCCGCGACGCATACGACGCGGCGCACTGACGCCATTCCCCGCAGATGGCAATGGCCGGCCGTCGCCGTACGCGCCGATAGTCGTCTTTTATGTCGACTGCCCAGTGCGATTTCATCGACGCAACCTGCAATCGTCCCTCGCAGATGCACGCCGTTCCTGCAGTTATGCCGGCACAATGAGGGCAATCACGCCAACGGCAACATAGGTCGCAGGCAGCACATAGTTCATCAGCGTGGTGAAGCGCTCCGCTGACTTTATTGCGGCGAGGCTTAGCACCTCGTTGCGCTCCTCAATGCTAAGCAGATCAGCTATCGAACCGATGTCCTGTCGAAAACTCCTCAATGGAGCGCGCGCAGGTAATGACTCGAACAGCAGACTCCAAATAGCCAGCCCGAAAAGAAATAGTGCAATTAGGAGCTGTAGGCTCTCTGCCTGAGACTCTGAAAGAGCAGCAACCGAACGCCCTGCAATAACTCCACCCACGGCGAGCAAAGATGCAATGCATCTTTCTGCCGTGTTTTTGACCATCGTCGACGTTCGTTCCGACGCTTGCTCCGCGGCCGCGATAGCGGTTGAGCGTGCGGCGCGGCGGGCCAAGAGCACCTCACCAATGGTATTGCGGCGAAGGGTGGCGCACACATCCCTCGCTGCCTGCAAAACATCGACGGCGCTAGCCCATGGTGGATCATCTCGGTAAAGACTGGCCACCTGATCGATGGCAATTTGCTGATCCACCGCGTTAGGTTCACTTGCCCAGTCGTATAAGTCGAGCGATGCCCGCGCATTCTCTTCCGAGACATCTAGGCCGCTAGAAGCAATAGAGTGCCTCACTCGTTGAAGACCGAAAATCTCAACGTTCACCCGCCCAGCTTGAGCCTCGTTGAGGTTGACGTTCGTCGAAAGAGCGAGCCACGCCGTCCCAACGGCCAGCCGTGTCATACGCTCTCTTGAAGAGGCTAAATCGTCGCTTCCGTCCACCGGTTGTAACTGCTTTGGCAGCACACCGGAGGGCAGAGCAGACGGGGAAAGGGAAGGACCCACTGCGCCAAGCATATCCGCAAATTTAGAGATATTTGCGCAATGCAATCCGACAATAGCACCGCGACCGAGTCGGAGGTACGATTCAGGTCCTAAGCTAGTAACAACGAAAATAGGTGCTTTCTCGGATCCGAATATAGCTCGGGCGTCCCACACGGGTGTCGCGTCAAGCAGGGCGTGAAAGTCCGCGATGTTCTGCAACAGGGTCCATTCGGCACGATCGTCTGCCCGCCTTAGGGGAAGGCGCAGGTCGCAGCGAACGATCAATTCCCAATCTGCAGGAAGACTCGCCATCGCGTCCGCGTTCCCGCTCGCGGCCCGGTTCGCTGTTGAACGTAGCTCACGACCATACGCAGCAAGCAAATTTCCTGGAACAGAAGTGACCACCCTGCGTCCTGCGGAATCCACCTCGATCTCCGCCACATCATCTCCTACGACTGCACGAGCAGTCACTGTTGCGCCAATAGGTTCTAGCGCTCGGATTCGGTCGAGTAGCGGAGTGATGGCGTCAGATGTGATCGTTACGGTGGCAAAATTAGGCGTCCGAACTAGTGCCCAGCCTTCCGCAACCAAGTCAGAGAGTGTCGCCGTAGCGGCCTGCAGCTCCGCAACCGCCTGCGTAATCGCACTCAACTTACTGTCCCGTTGCCGGACCCCGGCAAGGTATCCGAGTCACTGAAGGTAGGAACGCTGGTAGCGGGTACAAGCGGCAGGTCTGTGCGAACTTCTGTTACCCACACCGTGCCTTCCTGGCGGGAGGTAACACGGCCGATTTCCGCGAGTGGCACCTTTAGTTCAATTCCGTGAGCCTCGTAGGTTTGTTTGGAGGTTGTCGCAAATGATGGTCGGATTATTCCCGGAATTGCTCCGTGCCCGCCAAGGGCTTTCGCCGAGCCGTCTAGTTCCGGTACGTCTTGGTGAATGCGAGTAATGACGTCGTTCGCACTACCACCGTCCCCTGCCGCCGCAACAGCGTCAGCTACCTTGCTCGGCGCAAGCACCGACATAGCCTTCACCAGCGCTTGCTCAGTCAATTTGGCAGTGGGGGATGCGTCGATTTTGTATGCATTCAGAAAATACTGGGCAGTACCAGCCATGGCACCGGCCTGCTTATCGCGGATAATAAGGTCTGAGTGCTGTCGGGGATCAGGCCAGGAGATGCCCTTTTGGATCTCGCCCGGGCTTGGGAGGAGGTCGTCGAAAACCTCCAGACGAATTTCGCCCATAATCTGCATGAGTCTCGCGGCTTCAATTTCTGCATCGAGCTTGAGCAGTGTGACCGACTTGCCGTCGCCATCTGAGCTAACGATGAGAGCAACGACACAGGAGGCTTTTGCTGCGACCGGGAGCATCGCCGTTGCGAGCTTCTGCACCAGTCGCTTGGCGATGTCGACAAATTCTGATTGCTCCGTGGCGTCGAGGGCTGCCATCAGATCTGATTCGAGACTCGAGTCGGGGCGAAATCGGCCTCGTGTCTGCTCATCCGTAGCGGTCGCACGGACTTCATCGATGTGTCTACGAAGGAAGTCCTCCTCGTGATCACCCAAATTGCTCCACGTTGGGTCCAGAACCTTTTTACCGCGTTCCGTAATCACGCCGAGCGCGCACTTCTCGATCATTGACTCATCTCCTTGATCGCAAACAAAGCGGGGCGGTTGCAGTGGAGCGAAGCGAGGTCCCGGCAATCAGCATTGAGGCGGCAGGCACGCTACCGCTCGTCTCGACCCATTGGGGCAAGCACGGAGCACCATCTTTCGCACGTCGTGTGTGATCGATACTCACATAAAGTCCCGACGTTCGTGTGCCACGACCCGCCGAGAGGGCGCTCGAGGACTGCCTAGATTGGCCAGCATGTTGCGCGATAGGCAGTCGAGGGCCCTGTCCGCATGGTCCTAGCGTCCGCTTGCCCCCTCTCGGCCACAGATCTATGCGGAGGTCCGGACGTGACGCAACACAGGATGCAAGAGGTCGCCTCGTGCGGGTCAGTTCAACCGATCAGAACCAGGTCATGGACGACGACGGCGCCGGCGCCGGCGCCGGCGCCGGCGCCGATGACGCTGTCGTCGCCGATGCTCACGCCGGGGCCGACGATGACACCGCCCCCAAGCCACACGTTGTTCCCGATGCTGATCGGGTGGGCTGCTTCGAGCTTGTGGCGGCGCGGCGGCGGATCAATGGGGTGGGTCGGTGTCAGCAGCTGGACGTTCGGCGCGATCTGGCAGTCCTCCCTACGGTGATCCCTCGTCACAGCCCCTGACGCCACATGCAGTCACCGGCCCGCGCCGCGGTCCGCCCCGGCACCGGTCCTCCCCATCACTCACGCCCGGTCGTGCACCGTCACGTGGTGCCCGGCCGGGCCGGCGAGGGAGTACCGGACGACGACGACGATCTCGTCCGCGACCAGCAGCAGGCCAACGGTTTGGGCATGCGCGGGACACCGTCGCTGACCCGTTGGGAGCATTGCGACGATGTGCGACACAATGGCGCTCGTGTCAGCTCCTCAGCAGCGCCTGTCCCGTTGGGCACTGATCCTCGCGACGGCGGGCTTCGTGCTGCTCGGCATCGGGGTCGGCATCACGGTCTGGCAGTGGGCCCATCCCGTCGAGTTCGGCTGGTTCGCGTACGCACCGCTCAGCGACACCGTCTTCAACCCCACAGTGAACCCGAGGTGGCCGCTGGTGCTCGGCTACTGCCTCACGGTGCTCGGAGCACTCGGGCTCGGCGCGGGGTGCGGCATCTACGCAGTCGCCCGTCGCGGACGCGGGTAGGCCCCGGGCCGCCGGGTGCTACCCGAGACTTTCCTCGTCACGACGCGGTTCCCTCGAGCGCGTCGGGCTTCCTCGCCGCTTGGGTCCGGTCCAGCCTCACTCGCGCCGATCCCTGCACGTTCGCCGCACCCCTCGCGGCGTGGCCGGCCGCCCGTGCCTCGACCACGTCACGCACCGTGAGGCCGCATGCCGAGGCCGGGCCGGGCCCCGGCACGGGCCGCGGTTCGCCCCGGCAGACCGCTCCTCCCCGGACTCACGCCCGGTCGTGCACCGTCACGTGGTACCCATCCAGGTCAGCGAACGTGAACGTCCGCCCGAACGGTCCGTCGATCGGACTCGAGACGATGCGGTGCCCGTCGGCCTGCAGGGCGTCGTGCATCGCCTGCACCTCGGTGCCGTGCAGCCAGAGCGCGACGCCGACACCGGGCTGGTCGGCAGCGTCGAGGTCGGTGCCGGGGACGACGTCCCGCAGCGCGAAGGCGATCGGCGTCGTGCTGAAGACGACGGCGTGCGGAGGTCCGGCGGGTGAGCGGACCAGGCCGAGGTACCGCTCGTAGAACGCCTGCGAGGCGTCGAGGTCGCGGACCTGCAGGGAGACGAAGTCGGGGCCGGTGACGGGCATGGTTGCTCCTCGTGTCGATGTCAGTTGTCTGACATCGAGCAGCGTATGTCAGACTATTGACATGAGTCAAGACGGACCCGGCGTCGACCTGCCGACTTCGATCGGCTACCTGCTCAAGGAGACCGCGACCGCACTCCGCACCGCGATGGAGGCCGTGCTCCGCCCGCTCGGCATGACGGTGACGCACTACTCGTGCCTGGAACTGCTGGCGCAGCGTCCCGGTTCGTCGAACTCCGAGCTCGCCCGCGGCACCTTCGTCACCCGGCAGTCGATGAACGTGCTCCTGCAGACACTGGAGCGGGACGGCGTCGTCACCCGCCCGTCGGAGGCCCGCTCCGGCCGGGTGATGCCGGCACAGCTCACCGAGCGCGGTCGTCGCGACCTCGCCGCAGCGACGGCGGCGGTCCGCGGCGTCGAGGACCGGATGCTCAGTGACCTCGACGAGGACGACCGCGCGGCCGCCCGGCGCCTCCTGCAGAGCATGGTCCGGTCACTCCGCGGCGCGGACCAGACCCAGGCAGCGAGTGGTCCGAAGGACGACGCCGCGGGTTGAGGGTCAGGCCTCGTCGAGGAACGCCCGGACGACCCCGACTGCGTCGGGATGGTCCTGCGGCCGGTGTCCGTGCCCGGCGAGCGTCACGTGACGGGCACCGACGATCCGGGAGGCGATGGCCTCGTACTCGTCGTTCCATCCGCCCGTCACCACCAGGGTTGGTACGCCGATCCGGTCCGGGGTGTCCAGGCTCCACGGCCCGGGCAGTCGGCGCTGCCGCTCGGCAGCGAGCAGGTCGGCCGAGTCCGTCGGGGGTGCGATGGTCTGTCCGGCGAGTGCCGTCGCGAAAGCCACGGCGAACTCCGCCGCCGGGAGCGTCGCCGCCCGGTCGAGCACTGGTTGCACCCGACGGATGTGCTCCTCGACCGCCGGGTTCCCCCGCGCCAGGGCGTAGGCGGCGGGCTCGAACAGCACGAGCGCCCGGACCAGGTCCGGACGACGAGCGGCGGCACGCATGGCGACCGGCCCGCCGAAGGAGTGCGCCACCACGGTCGCTCCGGCATCGCACGTCTCGAGCAGCCGGGCCTCCCAGCGGTCCTGGTCGAACGTGGCCGGCCCGTCCGCGCTGTACCCGGGCATCACCGCGAACCACGCACCGGGCAGATCCCCGACAGCCGACCAGGCCCGGTCCGGACTCCGGTTCGAGGCGTGCAGGAACACGATCCGCGCGCCCGTCCCGTCACCCGTCATGGACTGCACGCTAGCGCTGCCCTCCCGCCCGGTCACTCGCCGGCGAGGACGGCGTTCATCGCGATCCACAACGGAACCCACGGAGCGCAGAGCGCGAGGACCAACGCGACTGCAGCACCGACCCGGTGCACGCCTCGCCACAGGAGGACGACCGCAAGGACCACGGTGGTGGACGCTGCCGCGACGCTGACGACCGCCGCGGCGTTCAGGCTCGCACGGCCACTCGCCGTCGCAGCCGGTGTCGGCATCACCCCGAGGGTGAACACGTCCAGCAACGCACCGAACCACAGCATCGCGACGACGACCCCGCAGCCCAGGACGAGTGCGACCCACATCGCCGCGACGACCCCGCGCTCACCCGTCCCCATGTCGCTCATCCACGTCATCGTAGGTGCACTGCTCGCCGTCGGTCGCGATGTCCGATGGCCGATCACCGATGGCACTGCTGCACCCGCGCGGCACCGGCCCGGTCGGGCACACAACCCGAAGGGCGCACGACCCGCCGGACCGGCACGCGACGGACGGGAGGCGCGGCACCCGCTGGCACCGCGCCTCCCGTCCGTCAGCCATCCAGTCGGTCAGGCAGGGCCGGACCGGCGAGCACCCGGCTCAGCGCACCGCGAAGGGCGCCCGGCGCCCCTCACCCCACGCCCAGTGCAGCAGCGCCAACCCGGAGTCGTTCGTGACCCGCAGCGAGAGGTTGCTCCCCGAGCTGCGGACGGTCTCGA
Organism: Curtobacterium sp. CFBP9011; assembly: GCF_034045095.1. Classification (NCBI taxonomy): domain Bacteria; kingdom Bacillati; phylum Actinomycetota; class Actinomycetes; order Micrococcales; family Microbacteriaceae; genus Curtobacterium; species Curtobacterium sp. CFBP9011. The sequence goes on along the minus strand of NZ_JAXCWN010000003.1, from coordinate 106,860 downwards.
GGCTGTAGGTGTCGTCCGTCCGGAGCCCCGGCCAGTAGACCGCGCCGAGGTGCCGCTCCCGTGCAACGGTCGTCACGGTCTGCAGGAACGCGACCGAGTTGTCCGCGTCGGCGTTGCCCGTGGTGGCGGAGCCGCGGTAGTCGAGGCCGGTCGTCATCGGCACGCCGAACTCGTCGAGGACGGTGCGGTTCGAGCACGCCTGGTCGCCGAGTCGGCTCTCGAAGTCGGCCTTCCACTCGGCGGCGTTCCGGGTGCCCCAGTAGCCGTAGTAGTGCTGCGAGACGTAGGTGCCGTCGAGTGCCGGGGCCGCACAGATCGCGTCGACGTGGTCGTTGTAGCCGGTGCCGCTGACGAACACCCGGTCCCGCGGGATGCCCTGCGCGGTGTAGCGCTGCACCCACGTCGTGGCGAGCTGCACCCAGTCGGCCGGGGCGTACCCGAACGGCTCGTTCATCGGCTCGAAGAACACGCCGGAGTCGTGGCTGTACGTGCGGGTCAGGGTGTCCCACATGCCCCACCAGGCGGCGGGGTCGTCGACCTTGCCGTCCTTGCTGGCGTCGCTGCCCTCCCAGTAGCCGAGGACGACCTTGACGTCCCGGTGCCGGGCGGCGTCGATGACGGCTCGGTAGGAGTTCCACCAGGTCGTGCCGACGGAGTACGGGTTGACGGGCAGGCGGACGGTGTCGGCGCCCAGGTCCTTCCGGAACTCACGGATGACCCGGTCGGCCTTGCGGTATGTGGTCCGGTAGTCGTCCGAGGTGGACAGGCCCGACAGCACGACGGGTCCGTTGACGTAGTTGTCGCGCGGGTCGGCCCAGTTCACGCCGTGGAACCGGGTCGGGTCGAGCCGGGCGTCGAGCTGGGCGTCGGGTTGGGCGTCGTGGCCGTGGCCGGCAGCCGAGACCGAGGTGCCGGTCGTCGTCGCCGGAGTCGCGGACGCGGTCGTCGGGACCGCCAGTGCGAGTGCCGTGACGCCGGCGCAGACGGCGGCGACGACGGTCGCGATGCGGCGGAGACGCCCTCGTGTCGGTCGGCCCCTGCCGTCCGTCGAGCTGGTGGTGTGGATGGTCATGGTGTTCCCTCCTGCTCCGTCCTCGGAGCACCCCGGACGCCGTCGTCCTGGGGTCGTCGACGCAGCACGACCGTTCCCCCACCGGTGATGGCAACGTCAACACGGCGAGGATTGCACTCTGCACCACTCGTGTCAACAGGTCGAGTGCGGACGCACCTACGACGGACGGGAGGCGCGGTGCCAGCTGGCACCGCGCCTCCCGTCCGGTGGTCCGACCGTCCCGCGGGCCGAAGGGCTGGCGACCGGCGGGCCGGCGCTCAGCGCGCGGCGACCGCCTGCTGCGCTGCCGTCTCGGCGGCGACCCATGCGAGCATCCCGCACTTCACCCGCATGACGAACTTCGAGACCCCGTGGAACGCGACGAGGTCCTCGAGCACGTCCTCGTCCGGCTCGCCGACGCCGCGGGAGCGCATCATCGTGCGGAACTCCTCGGTCAGCGCCAGCAGCTCCGGCACCGTCCGCCCGACGGCCATGTCGGTCAGGACCGAGGCGGACGCCATCGAGATCGAGCAGCCGTCCCCCTGCCAGGCGACCTCGGCGATGCGGTCGGTGCCGGGCTCCAGACGAACCCGGACGGTGATCTCGTCACCGCACGTCGGGTTCCGTTCGAAGTGCTCGGCGTCGGCGTGCTCGAGCGGGCCGTCGCCGTGCCGGGCCTTGGCGTGGTCCAGGATGACCTGCTGGTACAGGCTGTCGAGGCTGCTCACGAGGCGTCCTCGGCGTCGGCACCGAAGTACCCGCGGATCTCGGCGACGGCGGTGACGAAGCGGTCGACGTCCTGCTCGGTCGTGTACACGTACGTGCTCGCCCGGCTGGTGGCGGTCAGGCCGAGCCGGCGGTGCAGGGGTTGGGCGCAGTGGTGCCCCGAGCGGACCGCGATGCCCTGCGCGTCGAGGTACTGCGACACGTCGTGGGCGTGCACCCCGTCGACCACGAACGCGGCCAGGCCGCTCCGTGCGACCCCGGCGGGCGGGCCGACGACCGTGACGCCCGGCACGGCGGCCAGGCCGGTCAGCATCCGCTGCGCCAGGTGCTCCTCGTGCGCCTGGACCCGCCGCATGCCGATCCGTTCCAGGTAGCGGACGGCTTCGGCGAGCGCGACGGCCTGGGACACGGGCTGGGTGCCGGCCTCGAAGCGCTCGGGGGCCGGCATGAAGTCGGTGTGCTCCATGGTGACGGTCGTGATCATCGAGCCACCGGTGCGGAACGGCGGCAGCGCGTCGAGCATCTCCTGGCGGCCCCAGAGGACGCCGATGCCGTTCGGGCCGAGCATCTTGTGCCCGGAGAACGCGGCGAAGTCGACGTCGAGCGCACGGACGTCGAGCGGCCGGTGCGGTGCGGACTGGCAGGCGTCCAGGACGACGAGGGCACCGACGGCGTGTGCGGCGGCGACGACCTCGGCGACGGGGGCGATCATGCCGGTGACGTTCGAGACGTGGGAGATCGCGACGACCCGGGTGCGGTCGGTGACCAGCGCGAGGGCGTCGGCCGCGGTCCAGCAGCCGGTGTCGTCGACGGGCACCCAGCGGAGCGTCGCACCGGTGGCCACGGCGAGCTCCTGCCACGGCACCAGGTTGGCGTGGTGCTCGGCCTCGGTGACCAGGATCTCGTCCCCGGCACCGAGTCGGAAGCGGTCGGCCTCGGGGCCACCGCGGCCGGCGCTGGCGTTCCGGAGGCCGTACGCGACGGTGTTCAGCGCGTCGGTGGCGTTCGCCGTCCAGACGACCTCGGACGGGCTGGTCGCGCCGATGAACCGGGCGACGGTTGCTCGAGCGTCCTCGTAGGCGTCGGTGCTCAGCGCGGCGAGGGTGTGTGCGCCGCGGTGCACGGCGGCGTTGTCGTGCTCCAGGAAGCGGCGTTCGGCGTCGAGGACCTGCACAGGTCGCTCGGCCGTGGCCCCGGAGTCGAGGTAGGCCAGGGGCTGCCCGTTCACCTCTTGCTGCAGGATCGGGAAGTCGGCCCGGATGCGGGCGACCTCGTCCTCGGTGAGCGGTTCGACGGTGTCGTCCGTCGGCGCTGGTGCAACGATCGTCACGGTGCTGGCCCTCCTGTGCGTCTCGCGGGAGACAACCCGTCAATCGTGGTCGTTCTTCCCGGTGACGTCCAGTCGGGCCAGCACCGCGCGGTCGTCGTGCGGCTGGCGCTACTCGTTGCCGATGCGCTTGTCGGCCTCGTCGCGGGCCTTGTCGATCTTGTCGTCGTACTTGCCGCCGGTGGCCTTCTTCACGGCGTCGGCGACACCGTCGAACACCTTGTCGCTGACACCTTCGGCCTTCTCGCTCTTGAGCGCGTCCTGCACCTTGCCGTCCTGCAGGAAGGACTGGGCCTTCTTCGCGATGTCGTCGAACCCCGCCATGACCGGCTCCTCACTTCGCCGCGGCGCCTGGTGCCCCGCGTCCTGGCGCCGATGCTAACCACCGAACGTGTGCTCGGTCCGGCTCAGGTCATCTGGGCGCTGCGGCGGCGGGCCAGGACGTACGCGACGGCGACCGACCCGCTGACGGCCAGGAGGGACGGGATGAGGATGTCGGTCCCCTGCTGCGTGAACTCGACGACGAGCACGAGGGCAGTGAACGGTGCCCGCATGGTGGTCGCCAGGAACGCGGCCGCGCCGATGAACGCGAACGAGGCGATGCTGCCGCCGTCCACCGGCCAGAGCAGCAGCCAGGCCGCGCCGAGGAACCCGCCGAGTGCGGATCCGATCGCGATCGACGGGGTCAGGGTGCCACCGACCGCGCCGGCGCCGATCGTCGCGGCCGTGGTGACGGTCTTCAGCAGGCCGAGCACCAGCAGCGCCAGGAGTGGTGCCATGCCGAGCAGGGTCGGGCCGTCCAGGTCGGCGTTCATCGCGGCGATGCCGAGGGCCCGGCCGTTGCCCATCACCTCGGGGAACGGCACCGCGACCAGTCCGACGAGCGCGAAGACGACCGGCAGCACCACGAGGAGCTTCCACCCGGTCGGGGCGATGCCCTGCAGCCGGTTCGTGGTCTTGACGAACCCGACACCGGCGAACCCGAGCAGCGGTCCGACGACGACCGCCCAGACCAGCAGCGACGGCGAGAGGTGCATCGCGGGCACGTGGTAGAGCACCTCGTCCGGGATCACGAGCCGGGCGACGAACGCCGCGACCGCACTCGTCGCGAACGCGGGCAGGGCGGTGGCCAGGGTGAGCTCGCCGAGCAGGACCTCGACCGCGAACAGGGCGCCGCCGAGCGGGACGTCGTAGACCGCCGCCAGGCCGGCAGCCGCACCACAGGCCACGAGCACCTTCGTCTCACGACGACTCAGGCCGGCGCGGACCGTCAGCAGCTGGGCAGCCCAGGCACCGATCTCGCGTGGTGCGACCTCTTTGCCGATCGAGGCGCCGAGCCCGACCGCCAGGATCTGCACGCCCGCGTTGCCGAGGGTCACCAGGGACGGCATCCGCTTGCCGCCGACCGCCGCGGGCACGCCGACGACGGGTCGACCCCAGCGTCGGATCGCCCACCACGCCACCGCGGTGAGGACACCGGCGGCAAGGACCGCCAAGAACCGGTTCAGCCCCGAGGGCGCGTCGGCAGCCTCGTGGTGTCCGGCGAACGGGTACCCGAAGGCGACGAACTGGATCAGCTGGAGGGCGAGCCACACGGCGATCCCCGCGGCACCGCCGGCGACGCCGACGAGCGCGGTGACGACGGCGAGTTTCAGCACCCAGGCCGGACTGGCGTGACCGTTGTGTGGCATGTCGGCAAGCGTAGTGGGAGCGCTCCGCTGAGACGATCTGGAGGCCCGGCCCACCACCGGCGGACCGGTCCCGACCTGCGGATGGTGATCCGGGCCTCCCGGCCTGGTGGTCAGACGGCCGTCACGCGGAACGGCACCACCGTCTCGGGGAACGTCATCGGGGCCTGGACGCCGACCACCTCGAGCGCACGGCCCGAGAAGACGCGGTCGCCGGACCACCACGGTGCCGGCTCGAGGCCGGGCACGTCGCCGATGACGAGCGGGTCGACGCGGTACCGGGTCTCCGGGTCCAGACCACGGAACGTGATCCGACCGCGCGGGCTGACCTCGGAACGGCCGACGACGGCCAGGAAGAACAGGGCCTGTCGGCGGTCCGACGCGACCGACCCGTAGACCAGCTGCGTGTCGTCCGCCTGGTCGACCCGGACCAGGTCGCCACCGTGCAGCAGCGGCCGGACCTGCTTGTAGGTGTCGATCCACTCGGTGAGCTCGCGCTCCTCGGCCTCGGTCGCCCGTGCCAGGTCCCACTCGATGCCCAGGTGCCCGTACAGCGCGGTGCCGGCGCGGAAGGCCAGCGTGTGCTGCCGTCCGGTCGTGTGGTTCGTGCCGCTGGCGATGTGCGAGCCGAGCATCTCGGCGGGCAGCAGCTGCATGGTCCAGCGGTTCATCTGCTGCCGCTCGAGCGGGTCGATGCAGTCCGACGTCCAGACGCGGTCGGTGTGCTCGATGACGCCGAGGTCGACGCGGCTGCCACCGGACGAGCACGACTCGATCTCGAGCGCGGGGAACCGTTCCTTCAGCGTCGCCATCAGCCGGTAGGCGGCGAGGGTCTGCTCGTGGACGGCGGCACCGGCGCCACGGGTGCCGGCCTCGACCAGGTCGCGGTTGTGGTCCCACTTGACGTAGTCGACGCCGACCTCGCCGATCACCGCGGTCAGGCGGTCCAGGACGTACTCGTACGCCGCCGGGATCGCCAGGTCGAGCACCTGCTGGTTGCGGGCACGGACCGGCAGTCGACCGTCCGCCTGCATGATCCACTCCGGGTGCTCCCGGGCCAGGTCGCTGTCCTCGTTGACCATCTCCGGCTCGAACCAGAGGCCGAACTCCATGCCGAGCGCCCGGACGTGGTCGACGAGCGGGGCGAGCCCGTCCGGCCAGACGTCCTCGTCGACGAACCAGTCCCCCAGGCCGGCCCGGTCGTCCCGGCGTCCCCGGAACCAGCCGTCGTCGAGGACGAACCGCTCGACGCCGATCCGTGCTGCACGGTCGGCCAGGTCCGTCAGGCGCGCCAGGTCGTGGTCGAAGTAGACCGCTTCCCAGACGTTGATCGTCATCGGGCGGGGGCGGCTCGGGTGCTGCGGTCGCTGCCGGAGCCAGTCGTGGAAGCGGCGGGCCTGCGCGTCGAGGCCGTCCCCGTACGCGCCGTACACCCACGGCCCGGAGTAGGTCGCGTCGCGCTCGAGACGGACCTCGCCGGGCAGGAGCAGTTCGCCGCCGCCGACGACCTGTCGCCCGTCGCTGACCCGTTCGGCGTGGTGGCGGTGGTTGCCGCTCCAGCCGACGTGCACGCCCCACACCTCGCCGCTCGCGAAGCCGAACCCGGGCGTCCCGACGCTGAGCACCGTGGCGGCGTCCGGACCGGTCCGGCCACGACGGCCCTCGCGCTGGTGGGTGCCGACGACGAGCTCGTGGCGCTGCGGGGTGCGTTCCTTGCCCCAGCGTCCGGCGAAGTCCAGGACCTCGCGGGCCCGGCCGGGGACGGGGAGCGCCACCGTCAGGTCGTCGAGCGTGTAGGTGCCGTCGGCGGTGTTCGTCACCGCGGCGCGCAGGCGCACCAGGCCCGACACGAGCATCTCGATCTCGAGGCGGAGCGCCAGCCCGGCGACCTCGTCCGCGGCGTCCACGACCAGGCGCTGCAGTGCGCCCACGTCGCCGGTCCGGGTGACGTCCGAGACCGTGAACGCGGGCGACCAGTCGGCGCCGTCGCGGTGTCCGACGAGGCCGGGACGACCCGTCCAGCCGGTGTGCGCCTCCGGCACCACGCTGAGGCGGACGGCGACGTCGGGCGTGCTCGGCTGCAGCGGCAGGACGTCGGCCTGGGCGAGCGCGGTCAGTTCGGCGTCCGACGACTCCCCGAGGGCAGCACCCCAGTGCACGACGGCGGGCAGGCGGCCGTCCGAGCAGTCGAGCACCAGGGAGACGCCGGCGGCGCTCAGGTGGACGGGGACGGTGGGGAGCTGCGACATCGGGTCTCCTCGGTGCGGACGGACGGGGACGAGCCTCCCGGTCCCGGGCGGTGCGCCGCAACCCGACGCGCTGGTGCACTCAGAACCAGCGGCTGGTGCACTCAGAACCAGCGTTTGGCCTTGAACACGGCGTACAGGACCGCGGCGAACAGCACCATCGCCAGGATCGAGAGCGGGTAGCCCCAGGTCCACGACAGCTCGGGCATGTGTGTGAAGTTCATGCCGTAGATCGCCGCGATGAGGGTCGGGGCGAACAGGATCGCCGCCCAGCCGGAGATCCGCTTCGTGTCGTCGTTCTGCTTCTGCGCGGCCAGGGTCGAGTCGACCGTCAGCGCGTTCTGCAGCAGCTGCCGGAAGGTGTCCAGGCGCTCGACGACCCGGATGGCGTGGTCCAGCACGTCGCGGAAGCGTCGCTGCAACTCGACCGGCAGGTGGTACTTCTCGGCGCCGCGGTGCAGGTCCTCGATCATCCGGATGAGCGGTCGCGCTGCCCGCTGGAAGTCGACGACCTCGCCGAACAGTTCGTAGACGCGGCGGGACACCCCGGCGGAACCGGAGAACAGCTGTCCCTCGATCTGGTTGATGTCCTCCTCCAGGCCGTCGATGACCGGGCGGTAGTCGTCCACGATCGAGTCCATCAACGCCCAGAGCTGCGCCTGCGACCCGGCGGTGACCAGGCCGGGCTTGCCGCTCATCCGCTGCAGTGCGCGCGGGACGGTGCCCGGGCCGCGCGGGTCGGCCTGCACGACGGCCAGGAAGAAGTCCTGGCCGACGAAGGCGTGCACCTCGCCGAACTCCACCTCTTCTTCGGCGTCGCGGTACACGGCGGGCTTCAACACGGCGAAGAGGGTCGACCCGTACCGTTCGAGCTTCGGACGCTGGTGCCCCTCGGCGGAGTCCTCGACCGCCAGTTCGTGCAGCCCCAGGGCGACGGCGACGTCCCCGAGCTCGACCGCGTCCGGCCGGTCCAGCACGATGCACGCGGAGGCACCCTGCTCCTCGATCATCCGGAAGCTGTCGTCGAGCGAGTGGCTCGCCGTCGGAGCGATGCGGTCCACGTACACGGTGTTCAACTCGACGGTCACGGCACCACCGTACGCACCCTGGGCAACGGGTGGGCGAACGACGGCGGGAGGGCGTAGCGTCCAGGTCCTCAGCATGCTGACGAAAGGAACGACCATGCGGTGGATGCGGAAGATCGTGATCGCGGTGAGCGCCGTCGTCGCCGTGGTGGGCTCGTTCATCGGGTCCGGCGCGGCCGGCGGCACCCCGATCGCCGAGGCGGCGGACGGCGCACTGTCGGCCTCGTCGACGGCGATCGCCCCGGGCGGCCCGGCGTTCGGGATCTGGAGCGTCATCTACGTCGGGCTCATCGCCTTCGCCGTGTGGCAGTTCCTCCCCCGCACCGCCGACCGCGCCCGCCACGACCGGCTCGCCGTGCCCGCGACGCTGTCCTTGCTGCTCAACGCGGCCTGGATCCTGTCCGTGCAGTTCGGGTACCTGTGGCTGAGCGAACCGATCATCGTCGCGCTGCTCGGCGTGCTCGCCTGGGCCTTCGTGGTGCTCCGGCGCACGCGGCCGTCGGGTCGCCTCGAAGCGGTCATCACCGACGGCACGTTCGGGCTCTACCTCGGCTGGGTGTGCGTCGCGACGGCGGCGAACACGGCCGCGGTCCTGACAGCAGCGGGCTTCCGCGGGTTCGGTCTCGGGCAGGACGTCTGGGGCGTCGTCGTCGCGGCGGTCGCCGGACTCGTCGGGGTCCTCGTCGCCGTGACCGGACGGGGGCGGATCTCGCCGACCCTGTCGCTCGGCTGGGGTCTGGCGTGGGTCGCGGTCGCCCGCCTCGACGGGCCGCTGGTCTCGGTGCCGACCGCCGTCACCGCCGTCGGTGCGACCGTGGTGGTCGTCGTGGTGACGCTCGTGGCCCGTGCGCGGGCCGGCTGGGCGGCACGTCCGGCCGCACTGCGCGCCGCCTGACCCGGTCGGGCCGACGCCCGGCGCGGGCGTCGGACCCGGTCGGGAGTCGCGCCTCACCCCGCCCCGCCGCCGGGCCCCCGGCAGGCTCAGCGCCCGGCGGCCACCAACCCGTGCGCTGCGGCGACGGCGTCGTTCGTGACCCGCCCCGCGTGCACGTTGAGGCCGAGGGCGAGAGCCGGGTCCGCGTCGAGCGCCCGCTCCCACCCCTGGTCCGCGATGGCCACGGCGTACGGCAGCGTCGCGTTCGTCAGCGAGATCGTGCTGGTGCGGGGTACCGCACCGGGCATGTTCGCCACGCAGTAGTAGACGGCGTCGTGCACCATGAAGGTCGGGTCGTCGTGCGTGGTCGGCCGCGAGCCCTCGAAGCACCCGCCCTGGTCGATCGCGATGTCGACCAGCACCGAGCCGGCTCGCATGTCGGCCACCATCGCGTCGGTGACGAGCTTCGGCGCCGAGGCTCCCGGGATCAGCACCGACCCGATGACCAGGTCGGCGTCCGCCACGGCCGCGGCGATGGCGAGCGGGTTCGACCGGAGCGTCGTCACCCGGCCGTCGAACCGCGCGTCGAGCGCCCGGAGGCGCGGCAGGCTGATGTCGAAGACGGTCACCTCGGCACCCATCCCGAGCGCGATCGTCGCCGCGTGCTCCCCCGCGACCCCGCCGCCGATCACCACGACCCGACCCTTCGGCGTGCCCGGGACGCCACCGAGGAGCAGGCCTCGACCGCCGGTCGCGCGCATCAGGTGGTGCGCGCCGACCTGGGCGGAGAGACGACCGGCGATCTCGGACATCGGCGACAGCAGCGGCAGCGACCGGTCCGGCAGCTGCACGGTCTCGTAGGCGATCGCCGTCGCACCGGACTCGACGAGCGCCGAGGTCAGCGGACGGTCGGCGGCCAGGTGCAGGTAGGTGAAGAGCACCTGCCCCTCGCGGATCAGCGGGTACTCGGACGCCACGGGCTCCTTGACCTTGAGCACCATCTCGGCCTGGTCCCAGACCTGCCGGGCCTCCGACACGACGGTCGCGCCGGCCGCGGTGTACTCGTCGTCGGTGAACGCCGATCCCGTCCCGGCGCCGGCCTGTACGAGCACCTGGTGTCCGTGCATCGTCAGCTCGGCGACCCCGGCGGGGGTGGCGGCGACGCGGAACTCGTTGTTCTTGATCTCGGTGGGGACGCCGATGCGCATGACGGACTCCTTCGTGGGCAGTTGCTCGGTCCCACCATTCAGCCGCGTGTTCGTCATGGCTGTGGTCAGACCGAACGATCACCCGTCTCGACGGAGTTCGGTGTCACGGTGTTCGGTACCGCGGCGCGTGAGACCGCTTCCACCGAACGCAGCACGGCACGCCGGCCGACTGCGATCAGCGACGTAGGCGCGAGCGCAGGGTGTCGCTCGGCAGCTCGCCGAAGCGGGACCGGAACGCGGCCGAGAACCGGCCGAGGTGCCCGAAGCCCCACCCGCGGGCGATGTCCGCCACCGAGGTCTCGTCACGCTCGGCCCGCCGCAGGTCCTCGCGCGCACCGTCGAGCCGCACCGAGCGGAGCAGTTCACCGGGGGTCTGGTCGAGGTGCCGACGGAGCGACTGCTGCAACCCGCGCGGGCTGAGACCGGCGGCCGCGGCGATCTCCGGGGTGCCGATCGGCTCACGGGCGTGGGCGTGCACGTAGTCGAGCGCACGGCGCAGGCGCTGGTGTTCCGGTCCGGTGCCCGAGACGGCGGCACGCCAGGTGCTGCGTCGCGGGAACGCCCGGACGGCGGCGGTCGCGAAGGCCTCGGCGATGTCCCGGCGCGCGACGGCGGAGAGCTCGTTGTCGACCTGCAGCCACGTCGACGAGTGCCGACGGACGGTCTCCTGCCAGATGCGCAGTCCCTCGGGGTCGGGTCGCTCGAGCGGTTCGAAGGCGAAGGTCTCGTCGCCGACCAGGTCGGTGAGGAACGTCCGGTCCAGGTGCACGAGGTTCAGCCCGATGTCACGGTGGTGCAGGTCGTAGACCTCGGACGGCAGGACCATCGGCACCCCCTGCACCAGGTCGACGGAGCGCCCCTTGAACGTGATGGTGCTGCTGCCGCTGCGGAGCCACGCGACGATGACGTCGTCGGACTGGCTCTGGCTGCGCAGGTCGACACCGAACCGGGAGGTCCGGAGCGACATCCGCTCGTCGGTGACCCCGGCGAAGTCCCAGAGCGTGTCCGGGCGGGTGCGTCGGATGACCGGGGCCTTCAGGTCGTAGTCGGCGGTGAAGAACGCCATGGCCTGGTCGATGTCGGTCCCCGCGAGCCGGCGGTAGGAGCGCGTGTCCTGCCGCGGCACGGCTCGGGGCCGCTCGACGCTGCCGGAGGGGCGGGCGACGGACGGACCGGCTTCGGGAGAGAGCACCATGCTCCGACGGTAGATCAGGCCACCGACATCCTGGCCGGTCCGTCCACCCCAGAAGCGGGGACACGACCGGGGTTCCCCGTCCGGGCTCCGGGTCACCGGTCAGTTCTGCAGGATCGCCTGCCCCACGCTCTCGTCGAGGATCAGGTCCGTCACGAGCCCCGCCGCCAGGGCTCCGCGGAGCGACGCCGCCTTGCCCCGCCCGGCGACCACGCAGATCCGCCGCGGTGCGCGCTTGATCGTGTCGAGGTCCGGCGCACCGGCCCGGGCGTTCACCCCGATGTCCTTCCACGACCCGTCCGCGCGGTAGAAGACGGTCGAGACGTCGCCGACGACCTGCGCGGTGACGAGCTCCTCCTGGTCGGACGGGTCCAGGTACCCGCCGGAGTAGACGTGCGAGGGCACCGGGGCCTGCGGGGCGCCGACCCCGAACACGACGACGTCCATCCGTTCGTGCAGGTCGAGCACGCGGCGGATCGAGCGCTCCCGGAACAGCGCGGCCTTGGTGGCGGGGTCGTCGAAGAACGCCGGCACCGGGAACTGCTGCACGAGGGCGCCGTAGGCCTCGCCGAACCGCCGGAGGATCTCGGAGGCGTAGACGATGCCCGTCGTCCGGGTGTTGGCCGCGCCGTTCACCTGCACGATCGTGGAGCCGTGCGTGGTCTTCGGCACGAGGTACCGGCTGACGGCGCTGACCGTCGACCCCCACGAGATGCCGATCACCATGTTCGACTCGATGTACTGCGTCAGGATCCGCGCGGCCGACAGGGCGACCCGCTCCAGGCGGTCGACGTCGCTCGTGTGGTCCGGCACCGGAACGACGTGGGCGTGGACACCGAAGCGGGCGCGGATGCTGCGGCTGAGCGCGGCGGCCTGGTCGAGGGGCGAGCGGATCTGGATGTCGACGAGTCCGGTGTCCCGCGCGTACTTGAGCAGACGGGACACCGACGAGCGGGACGTGCCGAGCTCGTCGGCGATGGCGTCCATCGTCAGGTCCTGCAGGTAGTAGAGGTGTGCGGCCCGCAGGGCCTGCTGGGTGCGCACGGGCTGGGCGGCATCGCTCATGGACCGAGCATGCACGGACGTGCACGACCTCTGCAACCCCGTCCGCGCCTCCCGTCCGCACAGACGCACCACGGGACGCCAGGCGCGACAACCGTTCTGCACGTCCGTGCACGCAGGTTGCCCACGCGTTCCGACGAGCGCACGATCGACGGAGTACCAACGAACCGACCCCAGAAAGCGATGCGAACGACCATGTCGAAGAAGACGCAGCCCAGGAACACGGTCACCGCCCTCACCGGACGCCCGAACGCACAGGTCCTCATCGTCGGTGGTGGCATCAACGGCATCGCCACCTTCCGCGACCTCGCCCTGCAGGGCGTCGACGTCGCCCTCGTCGAGCGTGGCGACTACGCCTCCGGCGCCTCGGCCGCGTCGAGCCACATGATCCACGGCGGCATCCGCTACCTCGAGAACGGCGAGTTCCGCCTGGTGCGCGAGAGCGTGCAGGAGCGCAACGGCCTGATCCGCATCGCCCCGCACTACGTCAAGCCGCTGCAGACGACGATGCCGATCTTCTCGACCTTCTCCGGCATCATGAACGCCCCGCTGCGCATGCTGACGCACAAGCAGCGCTCCACGAAGGAGCGCGGCGCGATGCTCATCAAGATCGGCATGACGATCTACGACTCGTTCTCCCGCGACGGCGGCTCGGTCCCGAAGCACGTCTTCCGCACCAAGAAGGCCGCGCTGCAGGACATGCCGGCCCTGAACCGCGACCTCAAGTACACCGGCACCTACTACGACGCCTCGGTCCACGAGCCGGAGCGCCTGGCGCTCGACGTGCTCAAGGACGGTCTGGCCGCCAGCACCGGCACCGGGTCCGACGCGACCGCCCGTGCGACCAACTACGTCGAGGCCGCCGGCAGCCGCGACGGCGGCGTCCTGCTCCGTGACCGCGAGACCGGCGAGGAGTTCGTGTTCACCGCGGACGTCGTCGTGAACGCCTCCGGCCCCTGGACCGACCTGACCAACGAGGCGTTCGGTGGCGAGACGAAGTACATGGGCGGCACCAAGGGCTCGCACATCGTCGTCGACAACCCCGAGCTCCTCGAGGCGACGAAGGGCCGCGAGCTGTTCTTCGAGAACAACGACGGCCGCATCGTCCTCATCTACCCGCTCAAGGGCCGGGTCCTCATCGGCACCACCGACATCGACGCCGACCCGTCCGAGCCGGCCGTCTGCACCGAGGAAGAGGTCGACTACTTCTTCGGCCTGGTGAAGCACGTCTTCCCGCAGATCGAGCTGGGCCGCGACCACATCGTCTACCGCTACTCGGGCATCCGTCCGCTCCCCCGCCACGAGGACACCGCCCCCGGGTTCGTGTCGCGTGACTACCGGATCGTCGACACCCCGATCGCGGGTCTGCCGAAGACCACCGTCCTGTCGCTCGTCGGTGGCAAGTGGACGACCTTCCGTGCCCTCGCCGCGCACCTGTCCACGGACATCACGACGAAGCTCGGCGTGACCCGCAAGGTCGACACGACCGGCATGCCGATCGGCGGTGGCAAGGACTTCCCGACCACCGACGGGCAGCGTGCGCTGTGGATCAAGTCGCACCGTGACGGCCTGGCGTCGGAGACGGTCGACCGTCTGCTCGAGCGCTACGGCACCCGTGCCGCCGAGGTCGTCGACGTCCTGGTCACCGGCCCGGTCGAGCCGCTCGAGTCCGACGGCACGATCACCCGCGGCGAGGTCCGGTACTTCGCCGAGCGTGAGCAGGCCGTGCACCTGATCGACGTGGTGCTGCGCCGCACGAACCTCGCGTTCGTCGGTGGCGTCACGATCGATCTGCTCGACGAGCTGGCCGACGTCATGGCCGAGACCCTCGGCTGGACGACCGAGGAGCGCGCGGACGAGATCCAGCGCACCCTCGACGTCCTCCGCGAGTCGCACGGCGTCATCGTGCCGCTGACCTCCGCGTCGCAGCTCGCCTGACCCCTCCCGCACGACGCAACCTGGGCGGTTCTCCGCAGCGACATCACGCTGCGAGGAGCCGCCCAGGTTGCGTTTCGCGAGGACGCGCGGGGACCGCGAGGACCGCGGGTCGGACTGGAGGCGCGGGCCGGGCCCGTCAGAACCGCTCGCCGGTCGGGTCCTGCGCGCCCAGGTCGGCGAGGTCGTCGCCGCCGATCGGCTCCCCCGCCCAGTCCACGAGGCGCCAGCCGTCCGCGGTCGATCCCTCGAGCTCGACGACGCCGGTGTTCTCCAGGTGCCGGTTCCGACCGAGGTCGGCCGGCACGTTCTGCGCGGTCACCGCAGCCCAGATCCGGATCGCCGCACCGTGACTGAACGCCGCGGCGACCTCGGCACCGGTCGCCTCGATCTGCTGCACGGCGTCGTCGTAGCGGGCGAAGAAGGCGTGCCCGTCCTCGGCGCCCGGCATCCGCTCGTCGCGGTCCCCCGCCGCCCAGGCGTAGGCCGCCGCCAGGTAGCTCTGCACCGACACGGTGTCGCGCTTGCCCTGCAGGTCGCCGGCCTCGATCTCGCGGAGGCCGGGCAGCACCACCGGCTCGAGGTCGAGCGCCCGGGCGAGCGGCGCGGCGGTGATCTGCGTGCGCACCATGGACGAGGTGAAGAGCCGCTCGATCCCCCGGTCGCCGAGGGCCGCGGGCAGCGCCTCGGCCTGCTCCTGCCCGAGGTCGGTCAACCCGGGTCCGGGCACCTCGGCGTCGAGCAGGCCGGTCACGTTGGCGGGGGTCTGTCCGTGGCGGACGAGGAGCAGTCGCATGCCCTCACCCTACGGATCGACCCGGACGTCACCCCTGCCGGGTGTTCCAGCGCGGGTTCTTCTTGTTGATGACGTAGACGCGTCCGCGGCGGCGGACGATCTGCGAGCCGGGGATCTTCTTCAGTGCCTTGAGCGAGTTGCGGACCTTCACCACGAGCCTCCTTGTTGAGAACGGTTTTCATGTACCGTACTGCACATGTCGACCGTCCCGATCACCCTCGTCTCCGCGCTCCACGACGCCGATGCCGCACGCGTCGCCTCCCGGCTGTCGGACGGCCACCGGATGCACGCCGCGGGCAGTGCGCTCGCAGCCGCCCGGGCCGTTGCGGACCGGGCGGACCACCTGGCCGAGGTCTGCGGTCCTGACGCCCGGCACTCCCTCGTCGTCACGCTGCCGGCGTGGGGCGACGCCCGAGCGGTGGCGATGATGCTCGCGAACGCCGCCCGCGCCGAGACCGGCGACGACCGGGTGATCGACCACGTGGTGTCGGTCCTCCGTGCGGGCGACGTCGAGCACCTGCTCTGGTCCGGCGTCGACGACGCCTTCGTCGCCGCGGAACGGCTCGCGGCCCTGGTCGAGTACGCGACCGTCATCGTGCTCCAGGGCACCGAACGCCTGCCGGTCGCCCGCCGCCGGGCCCTCGTCGCCGTCGTGCACCGCTGCGCACCGCAGGCCGTCGTGCTCGCCGACGTGCGGCTCCGGAGCGCCGACGACCTGCCGGCCTCGAACGGTGCCGCCGCGCGCGTCCTGGCCGGGGCGGCGGGCTGGATGCTCGCCCTGTCGACCGACCACGACCTCCGGTTCCGGCACGCCGACGGGCTGACCGCCTTCCGCTACCGCGACCCGCTGCCGTTCCACCCCGCGCGGCTGGCCGACGTCGTCGAACACGACCTGGTCGCGGGGCCGCAGGGCCGGGTGCTGCGGTCGCGCGGGTTCTTCCGCCTGGCGTCGCGACCGGACCACGTCGGCTCGTGGTCGAGCGTCGGCGCGATGCTCGCCCTGGACCCGACCGCGAACCCGTCCTGGGACGAGGACGCCCCGATCGGCCAGGCGCTCTGGTTCGTCGGCGAGGGGCTCGACGTCGACCGGCTCAGCCGCGCCCTCGACGGGGCGCTCATCACCCCGTCGGAACTGCTGGCCGGCCCGGACCTCTGGCGGTCCTGGGCCGACCCGTTCCCGGTCTGGCCGGCACTCGACCGCGGCGAGTGACGCCGCAGCGCGCGCGGGGCTGCGAAACACCGGTGTTCGTCTGTCGAACACCCGCAGGTCGCGGTGTGACGGACGAACACCGGTGTTCCGCGGGGGGACGGACGGGAGGCGCGGGTCAGCGCCCGCGCTCGCCCGCCGGCTCCGGGGTGGCCGCGTCCACGACCCCGAACGGCAGGTCGCCGAGGTCCAGGTGGGGGTTGGTGTCCTGCGTGCGCACGAGCTCGCGGGCCTCGTCGCTGGTCTCCACGGCGGGCATCGAGCCGGGCAGTGGGCGCTGCGAGGACTCCTTCATGCAGAACACCCCGACCGCCCCGAGGACGCTCGTCGCCATGAGGAAGTACGCCGGTGCCAGCTCGTTGCCGGTCGCGTCGAGGAGCGCCTGCACGATGAGCGGCGTCGTCCCACCGAACACGGCGATGGCGATGTTGTACGCGAAGCCCATGCCGCCGTACCGCGTCGAGGTCGGGAAGAGCGCCGGCAGCGACGCCGCCTGGTTCGACACCCAGAGCGCGGTCATCAGTGCGAGCAGCGCCAGACCGAGCAGCGTCGACCACTGCTCGCCGTGGCCGATGAGCATGAACGCCGGCAGCACGAGCACGATCGTCGTCGCGGCGCCGATCCACATCACCGTGCGTCGACCGAGTCGGTCGGACAGCCGTCCGGTCAGCGGGAGCATCAGCGCCAGGAGCACGAGCACCGGGATCGTCAGCAGGGTGCCGTCGATGGCGGAGTAGCCGAGCGAGTCGGTGAGGTACGTCGGCATGTACGAGGTCAGGGCGTAGCCGACCGTGTTCGACGCGGCGACGAGCATCACGGCGATGACGATGGGGCGCCAGTACTGCCGGACCATCGCGAACACCGTGGCCGGTCGGCCCTCGGCGTCGGCACGGGCCTCGGTCGACGCCTCCTGCGCCGCCTGGGTGGCCTGGAACACCGGGGACTCCTCGATGCGCAGGCGGAAGTACACGGCGACGACGCCGATCACGCCGGCGAGCAGGAACGGCAGCCGCCAGCCCCACGCGGTCATCGTCTGCTCACCGAGGACGATCTGCAGGACCGTGACCACGGAGGCGCCGAGTGCGAAGCCCATGTAGCTGCCGAGGTCCAGGAAGCTGGCGAAGAACCCACGGCGGCGGTCCGGGGCGTACTCGGTGATGAAGGTCGTGGCCCCGGCGTACTCACCGCCGGTCGAGAAGCCCTGCAGCAGCTTGAGCACGACGAGCAGCACCGGCGCCATGACGCCGATCAGCGCGAAGTCCGGCAGCGCTCCGATGAGCACGGTGGACGCCGCCATCATGATGAGCGTCGTCGCCAGGACCTTCTGGCGGCCGATGCGGTCCCCGAGTCGCCCGAAGACGATGCCGCCGAGGGGGCGGGCGATGTACGTCGCCGCGAACACCCCGAGGCTGAAGAGGACCTGCACCCCGGGCTCGGCCGTCGGCAGGAAGACGCGGCCCATCGTGACGGCGAGGTAGCCGTACACGCCGACGTCGTACCACTCCATCGTGTTGCCGACCACCATGCCGCCGACCGCCCGGCGCATCATGCCCTTGTCGACGACGGTGACGTCGCTCTCGCGGAGGCGACGAGCAGGCCTGCGCCCGGGCCTCCCGAACGACCGGTCACTCCGTGGTGACCCGTCCTCCCGGATGTCGGGGCGCTCGGTACTGCTGGGGTCGGAACCCATCCGTCTCTCCTCTGGTCCGCTCGGCCGGTCGTTCCGGCCTGGAAGCAACAGCCGACGACGTTACCGAGCGACTGCAATGTCATCCAGCGGAGACTGCCAGGTTCGCAGCTGTCACCCGGACGGGGGTCATGCCCGATCAGCAGCCCCGTGCGGATCGGGCGGGACGGTCACATCCTGGTAACTTCTCGCCATGCCGATCGAACCGGACACGAAGAACTGGACCTGGGTCATCGAGTCGGCCTGCCCGGACTGCGGGTTCGACGGCTCGGCCGTGACGATCCGCGAGGTGCCCGACCTCATCGACGCGAACACCGCCGGGTGGCCGGAGCAACTCCGGCGCGATGACGTTCGGCAGCGCCCGGACGACGCGACCTGGTCGCCGCTGGAGTACGGCGCACACGTCCGCGACGTGCACCGGAAGATGACCGAGCGCCTCGAGCTGATGCTCGCCGAGGACGACCCGCTCTTCCCGAACTGGGACCAGGACGCGACCGCCGTCGCCGACCGGTACGACGAGCAGGACCCGGCGACGGTCGCCGAGGACCTGCAGGCCGCGGCTCGTCGGGCCGCACAGGCCTTCGCCGGCGTCCGTGACGACCAGCTCGACCGCACCGGGCGGCGCTCCGACGGCAGCGGCTTCACGGTCGCGACGCTCGCGGTCTACTACGCCCACGACCCGGTCCACCACCTGTGGGACGTGCGGCACGCGCGCTGAGCGATCCGGGCCTCCCGGCCGACGACGAACGCAGACAGCCGACCACAGACGGCCGCCGACCGTCGTCAGGCCAGGGCGTCGAGCAGCGCTCGCGCGGTCGCCGCATCAGTGA
The DNA here is from genome assembly GCF_034045095.1 of Curtobacterium sp. CFBP9011. NCBI lineage: Bacteria > Bacillati > Actinomycetota > Actinomycetes > Micrococcales > Microbacteriaceae > Curtobacterium > Curtobacterium sp. CFBP9011. Next base: position 87,946 of record NZ_JAXCWN010000003.1, on the reverse strand, counting down.
CCAGCTCGTTGACCAGACGTCCCCGGACGGCGCTGATGATGCTCGGCACCTTGACCGCACCGACGGCGACGCCGACCGCGTGCGGCACGGCGGCCAGGACCTCTCGTGAGGTCCGCACCATCCGGTCGCTGCCCGGGAACTCGATCGGCTCCCCGTCCGGCCCGGTGAAGTTGAGGCAGACGTCGCCGGTCGCCCGGTCGAAGACGTCGTCGTCGACCGGCAGCCCGCGGGCCATCGCGTCCCGGGTCACGACCGGCGCACCGATGCCGAGGATCGCGCCCTTCGCCCGGGTCCAGAGCCCGACGACGTGCTGGAACGCCGGGTCCTCGTCCAGGGAGGCCCGGAGCGCCTCCGACGGCAGGGCCTGCGCGAACAGGAAGGTCGGGATCGCCCCCGAGCGCTCCGCGGCCGCTCGGGTGATCTCGTTCGTCTGGAACCACTGGTTCGGGTCCGCCTGACCGCCGACGGTCGGGACGAGCTGCACGCCCGGCATCGGCGGCATCGCCCCGTGCGCGATCGCGTGCACCGTGCTGCCGGACGACATCAGGACGGCGTCGCCCGGGGCCAGGCCCATCGCCGCCACCGCGGCGGCGACCGGCTCGGCCAGGTCCACGCCGAGGGTCGCGGCGTGCGTGACGGCGGCCAGGTGCACCGCCTGCAGACCGAGCACCACCTGCAGCCGTTCGGCCAGGGCGACGGTCTCGTCCTGGAAGGGGTCGACGACCTCGATCCGGACCAGACCGGCGCGACGGGCCTCGGACACGAGCCGGCTCACCGTCGGGCGGGAGACCCCGAGGCGCGTCGCGATCTCGTTCTGGGTGGCGTCCTCGAGGTAGTACATCCGCGCGGCCTGGTAGACGGTGTCGAGCGGGAACCGGGAGCGCTGGGCCTCGGGGACCGTCACCGACGTCGGCTGCTCGGGCGTGGCCGGGACGGGGACCGACGGGCCGGCGGACGCAGTGCTGTCGGACATCGAGCGCAGGCCTCCCGGGGTGTGGTGCCGTCGACCGGGCGTGCGGACGACACGGTGATCGTAGCGCCGGACGGCCGCACGTCGGCGGCCCGTGACCCCCGGCAGAGCACAGCGTTCTGTCGGTTGTCGGACGTACCGTGCTCGAGACTCCGATGCGCTCCACAGCGGGGTCCGACGTTCCATCGAGGGGATCCACCCATGAAGAAGTCCGTCTGGCTGCCGGCCCTGATCGCACCCGTCGTCGTGGCCGGTGTCGTCGCCGCTCCCGTCATCGCGCAGGCCGCGTCCACCCCGATCGCCGGGGACCACCCGACCGCGGCGGCCGTGATCGCCAGCATCGCGAAGTCCTCGGACGAGCGGTACTCGGGCAAGCTCTCGCAGACGAGCGACCTGGGCCTGCCGGAGCTCCCCACCGGTGCCGGCGGGTCCTCGCTCGAGGGCAACGCCTCGGACGCCCTCAGCCTGCTCACCGCGTCGCACACCGCCCGTGTCTACGTCGACGGGGCGAGCAAGCAGCGCGTGCAGGTGACGGAGCAGCTCGCCGAGCAGGACCTCATCCGCAACGGCAGCACCGTGTGGACGTGGGACTCGAAGCAGCGCGCCGCGACGAAGACGACGCTCCCCAGCCGATCTGCCCAGACCCCGGGCAGCGGCACAACGACGCCGACGGACGTCGCGGAGCAGGCCATCGACGCGATCACGCCGACCACCACGGTCTCGAAGCCCGTCGCGACCTCGGTCGCCGGGCACGACGCCTGGCTGCTGACCCTGACGCCGAAGTCCTCGGACACCTTGGTGGGTCGGGTCCAGCTCGCCGTCGACCAGCAGACCGGGCTGCCCCTCCGCGCGTCCGTCACCGCCGCCGGCAAGGACGACCCCGCGTTCCAGGTCGGGTTCACCAGTCTCGACTACGGCGCCCCGGCCGCGCGCCTGTTCGACTTCACCCCGCCGACCGGTGCGGACGTCAGCACGAAGGACCTCTCTGACGCGACGCCGGGCTCCGGTGCGCGGCACCACGGCGCCGGCAGCGCCGAGCGCCCGACCGTCTCGGGCAGCGGCTGGGACACCGTCGTGGCCCTCCCCGCGGGCAGCGCCGACCAGGCCGGGCTCGACGCGGACGCTTCCGGTCTCCTCGACCAGCTCACCACCGCGGTCGACGGCGGTCGTGCCGTCCAGACCTCGCTCGTGTCGGTCTACCTGACCGACGACGGCCGGGTCCTGGCGGGCGCGGTGCCGGTGTCGGCCCTGGTCGCCGCGGCCAAGTGACGACGACGCCGACCGGCACCGACCGCGCCGTCAGCACGGACCTCGCCGTCCGCACCGACCTCGCCATCCGCACCGAGGGACTCCGCAAGGTGTTCCACAAGCAGCGCGCGGTGGACGGCATCGACCTGACCGTCCCCCGCGGGTCGGTCTTCGGGTTCCTCGGACCGAACGGCTCCGGCAAGACCACCACGATCCGGATGCTCCTCGGGCTCTCGAGCGCGACCGGCGGCTCGATCCAGGTGCTCGGTGAGCCGATGCCCACGGCCCTCCGCTCGGTGCTCCCCCGGGTCGGCGCGCTCGTCGAGGGTCCGGCGTTCTACCCGTACCTGTCGGGACGCGCGAACCTCTCCCGGTTCGACGCCGCCGACCCGACCTCGGACCCGCGCAGCCGGAAGGAACGGGTCGCGTCCGCCCTGGACCGCGTCGGCCTGACCCACGCGGCCGACAAGAAGGCGCACGCGTACTCGCTCGGCATGAAGCAGCGGCTGGGGCTGGCGAACGCCCTGCTCACCCCGCGCGAACTCCTGGTGCTCGACGAGCCGACGAACGGCCTCGACCCGCAGGGCACCCGCGAGGTCCGCAACCTCATCCGCTCCCTGGCCGACGACGGCACCACGGTGTTCGTGTCGAGCCACCTGCTCGCCGAGATCGAACAGGTCTGCACGCACGCCGCCGTGATGCGGACCGGGCAGCTCGTCGCGCAGGGCACGCTCGACGACCTGCGCTCCGCCGGTGCCCGCACCGTGACGGTCCGCACCCCCGACGTCGGGCAGGCCGCGGTCGTCCTCGGGCGTCTCGGTCTGGCACCACGACGGGACGGCGGGTCGGACGTGCTCGTCGCCGACCTGGTCGCCGACGTCGAACCGGAGACCATCACCGCCGAGCTCGTCCGTGCCGACGTCCGCGTCCGTGGGCTCGCCGTCGGCGGCGGGACGCTCGAGGACCTGTTCGTCGCACTGACCGGAGAGGGATTCGATGTCGCCGGCTGACCCCACCCCGACCACCGCCGAGCGCCCGGCGACGACCGGCAGCGCCGACCACGGCACCGCCCCGGCCCGCCGGACACGTCCGTTCGCGCTGCTCGGCTCCGAACTCGCACTCGTCTTCCGGCGTCGCCGCACCTGGGCGATGCTCGGTGCCCTGGCCGCCGTGCCGATCCTGATCGCCGTCGCCGTCCGACTGACCACCGGCGAGGACAGCGGCGGCCCGGCGTTCCTCGGCGACATCACGAACAACGGTCTCTTCGTGGCGTTCACCGCGCTGACCGTGTCGATCCCGCTGTTCCTGCCGCTCACCGTCGGCGTCGTCGCGGGTGACACCGTGGCGGGCGAGGCGAGTCACGGCACCCTGCGGTACCTGCTCGTCGCGCCGACCGGCCGGGTGCGGTTCATCCTGGTGAAGACCGCCGGTGCGATCGCCTTCTGCCTCGCCGCCACCCTGCTCGTCGTGCTCGTGGGAGCGGCGATCGGTGCCGTGCTGTTCCGGATCGGCCCGGTGACGCTGCTGTCCGGCACGCAGGTGGACGGCTGGTCGTACGCCGCCCGTGCCCTGCTGCTCGCGCTCTACGTCACCCTGTCGATGCTCGGGCTCGTCGCGATCGGCTTGTTCGCGTCGACCCTGACGAACGTGCCGGTCGGAGCGATGGCGGCGACCGTGGTGCTCGCCGGCGTCTCCCAGGTGCTCGACCAGCTGCCGCAGCTGGACTGGCTGCACCCGTTCCTGTTCTCGCACCTGTGGCTCGGCTTCGGCGACCTGCTGCGCGACCCGATCTCGTTCGACTCGTTCGGCAGCAACGCCCTGCTGCAGCTCGGCTACCTGGTCGTGTTCGGGGCGCTGGCGTACGGCCGGTTCGCCAGCAAGGACATCCTCAGCTGAACGGACGAGGACGTCCCCACCACACGGTGGGGACGTCCTCGTCCGGCAGCAGGGTCCGCGCGACTCAGCTGGTCGAGACCGCGCCCTCGGCCCCGCGGGACGCCGGGGACCCGCTCGCGAGCGTGCCGTCGGCCTTCTCCTCCGCGTACTGGTCGCGCAGGTCGCGCGCCTTCTCGGACCGGTACCAGTCCTGCCGTGCGCCGGTCTCGACGGGCTGCATGCCGACGACGACCTTGCCGCGCGAGTGCATCTCGGCCAGGTCCTCGTAGGCGTCGACGATGTACTCGAACGGGTAGAAGCCCGAGATGAGGATCTGCACGCGGCGGTCCTCGACGGCCTTCGCCAGGAAGAGGATGAGTTCCTTCGCCTCCGGGTCGGACGCCGGGGCACGGAGGAACCGCAGTTCGGCGTCACGCCGGGCCTCGGACGAGACGAACCGCTTCTCGTCGACGCCCAGACGGAGTGCGAGCTCGTGGGCGGATTCGTCGCCGTGGTTGTCGATGAACGCGGTGACGGGCCGGCCCTGGGCGATCTCGGTGATCCGGGCCTCCTCACCGTCCCCGTAGGCGACGGGCAGGATGCCGATCTGCCGCAGGTAGTCGTGGTTCCGCGGGCTGCCGAGGCCGATCACGGTCGCACCGGCGTCGCGGGCGAGCTGGCACTGGATGTGGCCGACACCACCGGCGGCGGCGCTGATGACGACGGTGTCGCCGGGTCCCAGGCGGAGCTTCCGGACCACGTCGACGGCGGTGCAGCCGGCCAGGTACAGGCCGCCGGCGACCTCCCACCCGACGTGTGCGGGCTTCATGACGACGGCTTCGCGGGGCACCACGACCCAGGTCGCGTGCGAGCCGCCCTCGGGCGCGTGACCCATGACCTCGTCACCGACGCGCACGTCTTTGACGCCCGCACCCCGGGCCCGGACGATGCCGGCGAGGTCGACGCCCTGGCGGGCCGGGAACTCGACCTGGATGTGGTCCTGCAGCTTGCCCTCGCGGAGGAACCGCTCGATGTGGTTCAGGCCGGCGGAGATGACCTCGACGACCACCTCGCCGGGTCCGGGCGTGGGTCGCTCCTGTGGCACGACCTCGACCACGTCGAAGTCGCCGTACCGCTCGTACTGCACTGCGCTACCAGTTCGCATGTCACCCTCCTCGGGACGTCGTGCGTCCGTCCTACTCGCCTCCGGCACGGCTCCGTCCGCGGATGTGGGGTTCTCGCAGGGAGCGGTCCGGATCCTGAGGACCCGTCGGGACGGGTCGGCACCCGCTGGGGACGGGCCGGACGGGAGGCGCGGGGCGGCACCGCCACGGGCCTCCCGTCCGTCTGCCGGTGCGTCACGCACCCGACGCCGGGTGGTCGTTCGGGGGCGACGCCAGGGGCTGGCTCAGGAGGGGCCGAACGCCTGGGCGATCCGCGCGGACGCCTCGGCGTCGAGGTGCAGGGCCTGCTGGTCGGCGTCGGGACGGGGCAGCCGGACCGGCGTCGACCAGAGCGACCCGTCGGCGGCGAGGTCGACGACGAGCGCGCCCGTGCCGACGAGCGCGGTCTCCTGCTCGTACGGGCCGGCGACGTCGTTGTCGTTCGCGACACCCGGCGCCACCAGCACCGGCACGCCCGCGAGCGACCCGGCGAAGTGGTGGTGGTAGTGGCCGCCGAGGACGACCCGCACGTCGGTGCCCCGCAGCACCTCGGCGAGGTCCTCGGGGTTCCGGAGCTTCAGCGCGTCGTGCAGTGACGTCGGCGCGGGCAGCGGCGGGTGGTGCAGGACGACGACGGACCCGTGCTCGGACGGCTCGGCGAGCACGGTGCGCAGGTGCTCGAGGACCGACTCGCTCAGTTCGCCGTACCCGGCGCCCGGGACGCTCGTGTCGACGGTGACGATCCGCCGCCCGGCCACCAGGGACTGGCCCCGCACCGGGACGGACGGGTCGTGGTGCTCCATCGTGTGCATGAGCGGCTGGCCGCCCTCGCCGAGGACGTGCCCGTTGATCAGGACCTGCCGGAACCCGGCGCGCTGGTCGTGGTTGCCGGGCACCGTGACGAACGCGGCGCCGTGCCGCCCAGCCCAGTCGCCGACCATCTGCCGGACCGTCCGGTAGGACTCGGGCGAGCCGTCCTCGGAGACGTCGCCGGAGATGACGACCAGGCCGACACCGGGCACGGCGTCGAGGTGCGCGAGCAGTGCACCGAGCGCCGCCGTCGTGTCGACCGTGCCCTGGTGGAGGGTGCCGTCGCCGGTCAGGTGCGTGTCCGACAGGTGCAGGATGCGGAGTGTTCCGGGTACGGGAGTCTGCATGTCGCACACCGTAGCCGGGACGCGCATCAGCGGGCTGTCGGCAGGGTTACCGTTGTCCGGTGATCGACCTGCGCTCCGACACCGTGACCCGTCCGACCCCGGCGATGCGCCGCGCGATGGCCGAGGCCGAGGTCGGCGACGACGTCTTCGGGGAGGACCCGGAGACCACCCTGCTCGAGCAGGAGGTCGCGGCGCTGCTGGGGCACGAGGCCGGGCTGTTCACGCCGTCCGGCTCGATGGCGAACCAGCTCGGGCTGCGGCTGCTCGTCGGCCCGGGCGAGGAACTGCTCGCCGACGTGCAGGCCCACGTCGTCCGCGCCGAACTCGGGGCGGCCGCGGTGTTCTCCGGCATCACGACGCGGACCTGGGCCTCCGAGCGCGGTCGCCTGGTCGCGCGGTCGGTGGCCGAGATCGCCGAGCCGAACGCCGGCGCCTACTCGGTGTCCACCACGGCGATCGCGGTCGAGAACACGCACAACTTCGGCGGCGGTACGGTCCAGCCGCCGGACCAGGTGCGCGCGGTGCAGGACTTCGCCCGCGAGCACGGCATCGGCCTGCACCTGGACGGCGCCCGGCTGTGGAACGCCCACGTCGCGTCGGGCACCCCCTTCCCGGAGCTCGCCGGCGGGTTCGACACCGTGTCCGTCTGCCTGTCGAAGGGCCTCGGCGCCCCGGTCGGGTCGGTGCTCGTCAGCACGGCGGAACGCATCGCCGCCGCCCGGATCTGGCGGAAGCGGTACGGCGGCGGCATGCGCCAGACCGGCATCCTGGCCGCCGGTGCCCGGTACGCCCTGCGCTCGCACGTCGACCGGCTGGCGGAGGACCACGCGAACGCCCGGGTGATCGCGGCGGCGCTCGACGTCGACCCGGCGACGGTCGACACGAACATCGTCTTCGCCGAGGTGTCCGACCCGGCGGCGTTCGTCGCCGCGGCGGCCGACGCCGGTGTCCGGGTGATGCAGCTCGGGCGGACGACGGTCCGACTCGTGACGCACCTCGACGTCTCGGCCGCGGACGCCGAGCACGCGGCCCGGGTGCTCGCGACGCTGCCCCGCTGAACGAGCGCGGCTGAACGCGACCGGGCTGAACGCCACTGGCTGACGGACCGGAGGCACCGCGCACGACGCGAGCCGCGCCTCCCGGCCGTCAGACGGCGTCGGTAGGGTCGGCACGCGAGGAAGGGGTCCACCGTGGCCGGAGCAGGCATCAGCGTCCGCGACTTCGTCATGCGCTTCGGGGACCGGAACGTCGTCGACGGCCTGACGTTCGACATCGCGCCCGGCGAGACCTTCGGCCTGCTCGGCAGCAACGGCTCCGGCAAGACCACGACGATCCGCGCGCTGCTCGGCATCACCGCGCCGACCGCCGGCACCCTGACGATCGACGGCGAACCGTACCGACCCGCCACCGGTGGGATCGGCTACCTACCGGAGGAGCGCGGGCTCTACCGGAAGGAGACCGTCATCGACGTCATGACGTACTTCGCGGCCCTGCGCGGGACGCCCCGGGGCCCGGCGACACGGTGGTCGACGGAGTACCTGGAACGCGTCGGCCTGGCGGACAAGGCGAAGGTCCGGATCGACAAGCTCTCGGGCGGACAGCAGCAGAAGGTGCAGCTCGGCATCACGATCATGGACCGGCCGCGCCTGCTGATCCTCGACGAACCGACGAAGGGCCTCGACCCGGTGAACCGGCGGCTGCTCCTCGACCTGGTCGACGAGCGGAAGGCGGACGGCGCGACCGTCATCCTCGTCACCCACCACATGGACGAGGTGGAACGGCTCTGCGACCGGATCCTGCTCCTCAAGGACGGGGTGGCCGCCGCGTACGGCACGATCCCCGACGTGCAGGACGCGTTCGGCGGGGCGGTCGCGAAGGTCGCCCTGAGCGGGCCGGTCCCCCGGTCCGAGCGGTACCGGCTCGCCCGGCACGAGGGGCACGTCGCCTACCTGGTCCCCACCGCGGCGGCGACACCGGACGGGTCGGACATCCTCGCCGAACTCGTGTCCGCCGGCGTCCACGTCACCGGGTTCGAGATGCGCCGGATCCCCCTCGACGAGATCTTCGTGCAGCTGTACGGGCACGACGCCGACGCGGACGCCGCCCGCACCGTGGTCGGAGCCGGGCGATGAGCCGTCTGGGAACCGTCGTCCGGTTCGAGTTCGTCCGCGCCGTCAAGAAGCCCGCGTTCTGGATCGGGACCCTGGCCCTGCCGCTGGTCGTCATCGTCGTGTCGCTGCTCGTCGGGGTCGGTCAGGCCGCCGGCACCGACTCCGCGATCTCCAGCGGGTCGGCCGCCCGGACGCCGTTCCACTACGTCGACCACTCCGGGCTGGTGTCCCAGAAGGTGGCGGCGAAGTGGGGCGGGTCCCCCTCGACCGACCCCGCGGCAGACCGTGCGGCGGTCCGCGCCGGTCGCCTCGACGCCTTCATCGCGTTCCCCGCGACGCCGTCCACCACCCCCGTCACGGTGCTCGGAGCGGACCGCGGGCTGTTCGCCAACACCGGGTACTCGGCCCTGGCGGAACGGGTGCTGGAGCAGAGCGTCGCGGCGCAGGTGGACGACGCCGAAGCCGTGCACATCCTGCGGTCCCCACCCCAGGCGACGGTCACCACCTACGCCGACGGCCGGGTCGCGCCGGGCTGGCTGTCGATCGTGCCGCCGCTGCTCTACGTCGCCGCGTTCTTCGGGCTCGTGATCCTGCTCGCCGCCCGGATGGTCACCGTCGTGGTCGAGGAGAAGGAGAACCGCATCTCCGAGATGATCCTGACCACCGTCACGGCGGGCACCCTGATCCGCGGCAAGGTCATCGCGATGCTGCTGGTCGGGCTCGTCCAGGTCGGTGTGTTCCTGGTGCCCGGTCTGCTGTCGCTCGCCGTGCTGCTGCCGCTGGTCGCCGGGCGGGTGGGCTCGTTCGCACTCGACCCGTGGCGGATGGTGGCCGGAGCACTGCTGCTCGTCGGCGGGGTGCTGCTGGCCTCAGCGTTGTTCGTGGCGGTCGGTGCCTCGGTGCCGACGATCAAGGACGCCTCGACGCTGCAGTCGGCGGCGCTGTTCGCGGTGATCATCCCGCTCTACGCCGCCTTCTTCGTCATGACGACACCGTCGTCGCCGATCGCCGCCTTCTTCACGTACTTCCCGACGTTCACGCCGGTGACCGCGATGGTGCGGAACGCGGTGGGGTCGCTGTCCGTGGTCGAGACGATCGCCTGCATCGTCGAGGTGTTCGTGGTCGCGGGCGTGCTGCTCTGGTTCGCGGAGTACCTGTTCCGGCACTCGGTCGCCCAGTACGGGTCGAAGGTGAGCTTGAAGCAGATCGCCGGGTGGCGGCGGTCGAAGGCGCTGCCGCGCTCGCGCTGACGCGCGGGTCCGGCTGCCAGGGCGGCGCGCTCCGCCGTGTCAGCCGACGGTGACCGGCGCCGCCGCGGGCTTCCGCCCCTGGACCATCCAGACGAAGAACCCGGCCAGGGTGAAGGCGCCGTAGACGACGTACATCAGCCCGGAGGCGTAGTACCCGGCCGAGAACAGCAGCGGCACACCGACCAGGTCGACCGCGACCCAGATCAGCCAGAACTCGACCCACCCCTTCGCCATGCCGTAGGTGGCCAGGAGCGACCCGACGAAGATCCAGGCGTCGCTCCACACCGGCTCGTACGAGCCGAGCGCACGGAACACCGGTGTCAGGACCGCGGTGCCGCCGACCAGGGCGACGACGAGCAGCGCACGTGCCCGCCAGGAGGCCCACTTCGGCTCGAGCACGGTGGTCGCCTCGTCCGCGCGGTGCGTCCAGCGGTACCAGCCGTAGACGCTGACCAGGATGAACATGACCTGTCGTCCGGCCTGTCCGAGCAGGTTGACGGGGTTCGGGGTGTCGAAGAGCGCCCCCATGAAGACCGTGAAGAGGAGCGCGTTGCCCGCGATGCCGACCGGCCACGCCCACACCTTGCGGCGCATGCCGCCCAGGGCGCTGAGCAGCCCGAAGACGTTGCCGATCACCTCGCGCCAGAGCACCGTCTGGTCGCCGATGACGAGCTGCGCGTCGAACAACCACCGCACGATGCCCATGAGACCTCCTCGATCCGGTCGATGCAACTGCACAGACCTCGCGGGCATTCCGCCCGCTGTGCCACACCGACCCGTTCCGACGGCTGTCCGGAGAACGAGAGATGACCCCCGTTCTGGGGGTGCTCCGAGGCCGATCCGTGCTTGTCCACATTTTGGGGGACGCGTACGCTCTGACCATCAAGCGAGTCCAGCCCGCCCGAGCACCTTCCCCCGCCTCGGAGCCCGGCGACCGCCCCTCTCCCGCACACCTCGGTTGCGGTCCCGCTCACCCCGGGACCGACCACGTCGCCGTGCGCGAGCACACCCGAACGCCGACGACGGCCTCACCGCGCCCGTCAGGGGCGCAGAACGGAACCACCCCATGCACAAGATCGTCACCGGAGCCATCGCCGGCGCAGCAGGCGTCGCCCTCCTCCTCGGCGGGGCCGGGTCCTTCGCGCTCTGGAACGCGAGCGCCAGCAGCGCGGCCTCGGCCGTCAGCGCCGGCACGCTGAGCCTCACCGCGAACAACGACGGCGTCTGGACCGACATCACGAACGGCCGCTCCGCCACGATCAACCCGGCGTCCGTCCTCATGGTCCCCGGCAACACGTACCAGTTCACGCAGACCCTCACCGTCGGTGCGACCGGCCAGGACCTCAAGGCGAACCTGACCTACGCGCAGCAGAGCATCACCGGCGACCAGGCACTCATCGCCGCGACGACGAAGACCCTCGCGGTGACGTCGACCAGCGCCTCCGTCGTCCCGGCCAGCGGCACCGCCAACACGTTCGTCGTGTCCCCGTCGACCGCGACCTCGACCGTCAAGGTCGTCTTCACCATCGCCCTGCCGTCCTCGGCGACCACCGGGCAGGGCGGCACCGTCAACGTCGGCGCACTCGCCTTCACCCTGACGCAGACCGCCATCGGGTCCTGACCCCCGGGTGACCGACCGCGTGCGACGGGCTGACGACCCGCCCGTCTCACGCGCTGCCCGAACGCTGCACCCGCGCCATCGCGCGCACCCGTCGCACGCGCCGCCCCACACGCGCCCGCACCACCACACCGCCCGAGGAGGACACGAGCATGAGCGCCAGCACGACGGCCTCGGGACGCCACCGCGCACCCCGACGGAACCGCTGGCTGGGGCCCACCGTGCTCGCCCTCGTCGTGGCGGTCGTCGTCGCCGTCGTCACCGCACTGCTCGGCACCAGCAGCACCTACGCCCTCTGGAACCAGGCCGCGAGCACCTCGTCCTCGACCGTCCGCTCGGGCACCGCCACCCTCACGGTCAGCCAGCTGACGATGAGCGCCGCTCCCCTGGCACCCGGAGCGGCGAGCACCGGCACCTTCACCGTCACGAACACCGGCACCGTGCCGCTGAGCACCCGGGTCGTCACGACGTCCGCGCGGGTCACCGGCACCAGCACCGCGAGCACCACCGTGCTCGGCGAGGTCACCCTGCGCTACTCGGTCGTCACGTCGACCAGCGCGTGCCGTGCGGGCACCGCGGGCGCCTCCGGCCGGGTCGCCGCGTTCGACTCGGGCACCGACAGCGGCAGTGTCCCGGCCGGCGGTCGGCGGATCGGCTGCGTCGAGATGGACCTCGACACCGACGCACCGCAGAGCGTGGCCGGAGCCGGGGTGGCCGTGACCCTCACGGTGACCGGGACGCAGGTGGCCTCGTGACCACGCGCCTCCGACTCCTCGTCACCGTCCTGCTCGTCGCGGCCTTCGTCGGCGGTGGGTCCTCCGCCGCCTGGGCGCTCTGGACCGCCTCGGCGTCGACCACCACCAGCGTCGCGGTCGGTCGCATCGCCGTCACGGTCGGCGGCACCGACGCGCTGACCACCGCGTTCTCGTCGACGACCACCACCACGACGACGCCCGTCACCGTCACGAACACCGGCACGATCGCCGGCACGGTGAGCACCACCGCGTCCGTCCTCGCCGGCGGCTCGACCGCCCTCGCCCGCGCCGTCGACGTCCGCGCCTGGCAGGTCGCGTCGACCGGCACCTGCACGGCGAGCACCGCGGTCGCGTCCGGCGCGGTCGTCGGCACCTGGGCCTCCCTGCCGAGCCTGACGTCGAAGACCAGCGCCGGTGGCAGCACCGTCTGGTGCATCCGGTCGACCGCCGGCACGGCGGCCCCCGCCGCGGCACGCGCCGACGTCGCCCTCGACGTGACCCTGACGAACGCCAGCTGGACGGCGAACGCCGTCCGCGGGACGTTCTCCCTGACCACCGCGGCAGCGGCACCGGCCCTGGTCTGCACGGACCACGGCGGCAACTACGTCGACGTCGCCTGGGAGGCGGCAGGTCGCTCGATGGACACCTGGTACGGCGCGTTCGTCCACGGGGTCCAGATCGGCGACCGCCAGCAGTCCTACTTCGGTCGCGTCACCATCGCCCCGAGCCAGATCCCGTCCTCCGTCGCGACCAGCGGCACGGTCACGGTCGACGTCTTCGTCCTCGACTCGGCCGGGAAGCCGACGACGACCGACGCGGGGACCGGCACCATCACGCTGTTCACGCAGAACAACGGTCCGGCCGTGCGGTGCGGGTCGTGAGCGCCCACCTCGCGGGGCGTCGGACCGGAGGCCCGGACCAGCGCCGCGACCCGGCCCGCCCCTCGCAGGGACGTGCGCCACACACGCGCTCGCGGAGCCGCCGAGCCGGAGCACAACCCGCCGACCGCAGCGCGCTGGTCTCGGTGCTCCGCGCCGTCGGCTTCGGGCTGAGCACCGGTCTGGTGCTGCTCGTCGCCGCCCTCGCCGTCGTCCTGATCGTCATCCCGAAGGCCACCGGGTCGATGCCGCTGACGGTGCTCACCCAGTCGATGGAGCCGACCCTGCCGCCGGGCACCCTCGTCGTCGTCCGGCCGGTCGCCACGGACCGGATCGAGGTCGGTGACGTCGTCACGTACCAGATCACCTCCGGCCAGGCGGCCGTGGTCACGCATCGGGTCATCGCCGTGAGCTCGTCGTCCGACGGCGGCCGGACGTTCACCACCAAGGGCGACAACAACGCCGTGGCCGACAGCCGACCGGTCCTGCCCGCACAGATCCGCGGCACCGTCTGGTACAGCCTGCCGGAGATCGGCACGGTCAACCAGTTCGTGAACGGGTCCCGGTCGTGGCTGATCCCGACCGCGGCCACGCTCCTGCTCGGCTACGCGGCGGTGATGATCACCCTGGGCGTCGTGTCGACGGTCCGTCGCCGCCGGGCCGCTCGACGTGCGTCCTCAGGCGATCTCCGTGCCGCGGGTCGTCACCGACAGAGGACACCTGCCGGCACCCCGTGACCCGCTTCGGCGAGCGCCGCCTGCGCGTCCCGGAAGGAGGAGTACGGCACGTGCTCGCCACGGACGTCCCGGTAGTCGGTGAGTCCCGGTCCCGCCCAGTAGACGACCCCGTGGTCCCCGACCGCGGCCACCGCGTGCCGGATCGCGCGCGCCGGGTCGGCCAGCTCCACGACACGGGCCGTGCCGCCGACCGCGTGGGCACCCTGCAGGATCGCGGCGCGGATGTGGTCCGGGTCCTCGAACCGCGGGTGGTGGTCGGCGACCACGACGACGTCCGCCAGGGTGGCTGCCACCGCGCCCATGGCCTCCCGTTTGCTCGGGTCCCGGTCGCCGTCCGCACCGAGGACGATGCCGACCGGGCCGGTGGCGACGGCCCGGATCGCGTCGAGGCTCTTCGCGAAGGCGTCCGGCGTGTGCGCGAAGTCGACGTACACGCGCGGTCCGGTGACGCCCGACGCGTCGGCCATCCGACCGGGGACGACGACGTCGAGGAAGCCGCCGGCGGCCGACACCAGGGCCGGAGCCGGGACTCCGGCGGCGAGCAGCATCGCGACCGCCAGGCCGACGTCTGCGGCCATGTGCCGGCCGAGCAGCGGGACCTCGGTCGTCACCGACAGGTCGGGTCCGTCGATCCGCATCCGCGTGCCCGCGGCGTGCAGCTCGAGCACGCTGACCCGCCAATCGGCCGCGGTGTCGGGCTCGCTCGTGATCGTCTCGACCGGGATCCCGCTCGCGGCGACGACCGCGCGTCCGGCGGCCGAGTCGAGCGAGACGACCGCGCGGTCGGCCCGGTCCGGCTGGAACAGGCGGAGCTTCGCCCGGAGGTACTCGTCCATGTCGGCGTAGTCGTCGAGGTGGTCGTGGCTGAGGTTCGTGAACCCGGCGACGGCGAAGCGCACGCCGTCGACCCGGTGCCGCGTGAGCCCCTGGGCGCTGACCTCGACGGCCGCGCCGTCCACCGATCGTTCGCGGGCCCGGGCGAGGAAGGCGTGGAGTTCGGTGGCCTCGGGGGTGGTCAGGCGGCTCGGGACGACGTCGTCCGCGATCCGCCGTTCGGCGGTGGAGGTCATCGCCGTCGTCCACCCGAGCCGGCGCATCAGGGCGTCGAGGACCGACACGGTGGTGGTCTTGCCGTTCGTGCCGGTCACCCCGAGCAGGGGGAAGCCGAGGTCGTCGGTGCCCGAGACGGTCTGCGCGACCGTGCCGAGGACGGCCCGTGGGTCCGGGACGACGACGGTGGGCAGGCCGGAGCCTGCTGCCGCCTCGGCGCCGTGGTCGTCGGTGAGCACCGCCACCGCACCGGCGGCGCGCGCGGCGTCGGCGTGCCGGGCACCGTGTCCGCGTCGACCGGGCACGGCGACGAAGAGCCACCCGGGACGGAGGTCCTCGGTCGCGACCGCCACGCCCGTCACGGACACGTCGGTGTGCGTCGACGGCAGCGACCGGGCACCGACGGCCGCGGCGACGTCGGCGAGCCGGGTCGGGTGCGGGTGGACGGGGTCGAAGGCGTGTGGCACGGCGGTCCTCCTCATCAGGGAGGGTCAGTCAACGCGCGCCGGTCCGAGTGGTGCCACAGGCGTTCGTACCCCGGCCGACGTCGGTCTAGGCTCTGGCGGGTGACGGACGGTCGGACCGACGGGGTGCAGAGCGCGCGGGCCATGCTCGAGGACGCGGCGACGCGACTCGGCACGGCCGGAGCCCGGGACGAGGCACTCGGCGAGTACGTCGAGCCCAAGCCCGTGCTCGGCATCCGCCGGGACCCGACCATCCGCTCCCTCGGGCGGGTGTGGCGGGTCGGCGCACTGCTGCTCGGGTCCTCCCCCGAGACCGCGGGCCAGGTCTGGGCGACCGGGGCGATCACCCGCGTGACCGAGGCCGGACGCTCCCAGTTCGTCTCCGTCTCCGCCGAGGTCCGTCGGGCCTACCGGGCGGCGGCGGCGAAGGGGCACTTCGCGCCCGGGGACACCGTGAACCACAGCGCGACGCCGATCCCCCTCGACGCCTCGCTCGTCGGAGCCGACACGGCGCTGTTCGTCCGCGACGACGAACCCCGCGTCCGCTGGTCCGCGACCGCCGGCACCGACGTCCCGCTGGCGGACTACCTCGCCGACCGGGTCGGGCTGCTCGTCGACCCACCGCCGGGTGCGACGGACTAGGGGTACGAGCCGCCGTCAGCGCTGCCGCGTAGCGTCTGCCGGGTGACCGACTCCGCCCCCGCAGCCGTGCGGCGGCGCCTGCTGCTCCCCGGCCAGTACGGCCCGGCGTTCGACGACGGCGGACCGGTGGTCGTCGTCGAGGCCCGCGAGTTCTTCACCGCACGCCCGGTGCACCGGACGAAGGCGCACCTCTGGCTCAGCGCGCTGCGACACCGGGTGCGGGACCTGGGCGACCGCGCCGAGCACGTCCGGGTCGACCACCTGCGGGACGCCCTCGTCGGGCAGGACGATCTGGAGGTCATCGACCCGCCGTCCCGGGTGCAGCGCGGCCAGGTCCGGCACTGGGGACACGGCACCACGATCCTGCCGAGCCGCGGGTTCGTCACCGACGAGGACGAGTTCGCCGTCTGGGCCGCCGAGCGCGGCGGGCGGTTCCTGATGGAGGCGCACTACGAACGGGTCCGGCGACGCGAGGGCTGGCTGATGGCGAACGACGCCCCGCTCGGTGGCGCGTTCAGCCTCGACGCGCAGAACCGGCAGCCCCCGCCCCGGGGCGCGACGACCCTCGGGCTGCCCGACCCCTGGTGGCCGACCGAGGACGAGGTCGACGACGAGGTCCGGGCCGACCTCGACCGGTGGGAGCGCGACGGCCTCGTGCAGTTCGTCGGGCGGGACGACCGGCGGCGCTTCGCGGTGACGCCCGACGAGGCCCAGGCAGCGCTCGACGACTTCGTCGCGGTACGGCTCGGCGACTTCGGGCCGTACGAGGACGCCGTGCTGACGAACGACTGGACGATGGCGCACTCGCTGCTCAGCGTGCCGCTCAACCTCGGCGTGCTCGACCCCCGGCAGGCGATCGACGCGGCGCTGGCGGCCCACGCCTCCGGAGCGGCGCCGCTCGCCAGCGTCGAGGGGTTCGTGCGGCAGGTCGCTGGGTGGCGGGACTACGTCTGGCACCTCTACTGGTGGCTCGGGGACGACTACGGGGCGGACGTCGAAGTGCTCGGGGGGCGACCACCTGCCGGAGCCGGACCGGCGCACGCGGCGGGGACGGGCCTCCCGGCCTGGTGGCGGGAGCTGGACGCGACGGAGGTCGACGCGGTCTGCCTGACCGTCGCCCTCGACGGGGTCCGCGACCACGGCTGGCTGCACCACATCCAGCGGCTCATGGTCCTCGGCAACTGGGCACTGCAGCGGGGGTACGACCCGTTCGAACTGACCGAGTGGTTCACCGACGTCTTCGTCGACGGCACCGACTGGGTGATGCCCGCGAACGTCATCGGGATGTCGCAGCACGCCGACGGCGGCGTGGTCGCGACGAAGCCGTACGCGTCCGGCGGGCGGTACATCGACAGGATGACCGACCACTGCGGCGGCTGCCGGTTCGACCCGACCACGCGCCTGGGCGAGGACGCCTGCCCGTTCACCGCCGGGTACTGGGCGTTCCTGGAACGCGCGGAACCGGCGCTCCGGCGGAACCCGCGGATGCACCGCCCGTTGCAGCAGATGCGGGCGATGCCGGACCTGGCGGCCGTCGTCGCGCAGGAGGCAGCCCGGCAGACGCCGTGAGACCGCCCGGTAGGGTCGGATCGTGGCTCTGATCAACGACGAATCCACCGACCGCTACGACCTCCGCGAGTTCCGCCCGCAGACCGACGACCAGGGGGCGCCGGACGCCACCACCCGCGCCTGGATGGACGCCGTCGGCGTCGGGTTCCACGAGCCTCCGGAGTCCGACGAGGGCGCCGCCCGCATGGCGTCGCACTTCGTGGCCGACCAGGAGACCTTCCTCGGCGTCTACGTCAACCGACCCGCAGCCGGGTCCGTCGACGAGACCTGGCCCGCCGGCACGTTCACCTGGTTCCCGAAGGACCTCAGCTGGGGCGACGGTTCCGCCGTCCGCACGCAGGCGGTGTCCGCCGTGACCGTGCGTCCGACCGATCGTCGTCGCGGGATCCTCCGCCAGATGATGACGCACGCGCTCGAGCGCGGGGTGGCGGAGGGCTACGCGGTCGCGTCGCTGACCGCCTCCGAGGGCACCATCTACCGCCGGTTCGGCTTCGGCTGCGCGATCCGCGAGCGGGCCGTGCACGTCCGCCGCGACCGGGCGCTGCCGTTCCTCGCGCCGACCAGCGGCACCGTCGTCATGGTCACCACGCAGTGGCTGGCGGACGGCGTCGGCCAGGAGGTCTTCGCCCGCTTCCACGCCCGCACCCCGGGCTCGATGGTCCGCAACACCGGCACCTGGCCGATCGTGTTCGGCGAGTTCGGCCCCGACGGGCAGAAGGCGAAGGACGTCCGCGCCGCCGTGCACCGGCCCGAGGGCTCCGACGAGGTCGACGGCTACGTCACCTGGCGGGTCGTCGAGGGCAAGACCGGCGAGGACACCCGCGTCGAGATCGTCGACCTGGTGTACACGACCGACGCCGCCTACCTGTCGCTGTGGGAGTTCCTGCTCTCCATCGACCTCAACGACGTCGTCGTCTACAAGCGCTCACGCCTGGACGACCCGATCGTCGCGGCGCTGGCGGACGCGCGCTCCTACGACGTCGACCACGAGGAGGACCACGTCTGGCTGCGCGTCCTGGACGCCGCCGCCGTGCTCGAGTCCCGCCCGTACGCGGCCGACGGCTCGCTCACGATCGCGGTCGCCGACTCGCTCGGCCACGCGTCCGGCACGTACCGCCTCGACGTCCGGGAGGCCCGTGGCACCGTCAACCGCCTGGCACCCGACGCCGACGTGGCCGGCTCAGACATCGCGCTCGACGTCGCCGACCTGGGGGCGCTGTTGATCGGGTCGGTCTCGCCGGTGACGCTCGCGGCCGCGGGGCTGCTGCGTGCGGCGGACCCGGCGGCGCCGGTGCTCCTCCGCGCGATGCTCACCCCGCCCCGGACCCCGCACGGCATCACGTACTTCTGACGCGGGCTGCGCAGCCTTCTGACGCGGGCTGCGCAGCGGAACACCGGTGTTCGTCGGCGACGCCGCGTCCTGCGGGTGTTCGTTGGACGAACACCGGTGTTTCGATGCCCTCGGCCGCCCTACGCCCGGCGGCGCACTCGCGGGTCGACCACGGCGTAGACCAGGTCGACGACGACGTTCGCGGTGACGACCAGGAATGCCGAGAAGACCGTGAACCCGACGACGACCTGCAGGTCCAGCGTGTGCACCGCGTCGATGAGCAGCGCCCCGAGGCCCTGCATCGAGAACACCTTCTCGGTGATGACCGCACCACCGAGCAGCGTGCCGAGGTCGAGCCCGAACAGCGTCACCACGGGCAGGATCGCCGTCCGCAGCCCGTGCCGCACGACGACCTGGCGCTCGCGGAGGCCCTTCGCGCGGGCGGTCCGGACGAAGTCCTGCCCCATCGCCTCGAGCATCTCGCCGCGGGTCAGTCGGGCGTAGATCGCGGCGCTGATGAACGCGAGGACGCACCACGGCAGCACCAGGTGCGTCAGCCAGCCGACCGGGTCCTCGGTCAACGGGACGTACCCGCTGGTCGGCAGGATCCCGAGCACGAAGCCGAACAGCAGGATCGACAGCAGCCCGATCAGGTACGCGGGCGAGGACACCCCGGCCACCGCGACGGTCATCACGGTGCGGTCGAGCGCCGAACCCGGGCGGAGCGCCGAGGCGGTCCCGCCCAGCACACCCGCGACGAGCCAGAGCAGCGCCGCACCGATCGCGATCGAGGCCGTGACGGGCAAGCGGTCGACGATGAGCGTGGTGACGCTCTCGTGCAGCTGGAACGAGTAGCCGAAGCAGGGCGCGGCGCACTGCACGGCCGAGACACCGCTGCCGAACGAGCGTCCGGTGAAGATCCCGCCCAGGTACGCCGTGAACTGCAGGATCCACGGCTTGTCGGTACCGAGGAACGCCTGCACCTGCGCCAGTCGGTCCGGGGTGCAGGGCTTGTCGCAGATCGCCCGCGCCGGGTTCGTCGGCAGGAGCATGAACAGGGCGTAGGTGATCGCGGCGACGACGAGCAGCACGACGACGGCGCCGAGCACCCGGAACAGCACGAAGCGGAGTGCGGTCATCGGCTGCCTCCTCTCGGGTCGAGGGCGTCGCGGAGGGCGTCGCCGAGCACGTTGAACGCCAGGGTGACGAGGAACAGGGCGGCTCCCGGGAAGACGAGGTACATCGGGTCGGTCTGCACCCACCCGACGGCGTCGCCGATGCTGCGGCCCCACGAGGGGGTCGGCGGGGTGACGCCGACGGCCAGGAACGACAGCGCAGCTTCGGCGCCGATCATCGACGGGATCGAGATGGTGGCGTAGACGGTGATCGTCGCGGCGAGGTTCGGCAGGAGCTGGGTCCGGATGACGTGCCAGCGTCCGGCACCCATCGCGGTCGAGGCCACGACGTAGTTCCGCTCGCGCAGCGACAGCGTCTGTCCGCGGATCACACGCGCGACCGCCGGCCACCCGAAGAACCCGATGACCAGGACGACCAGGACGGGCTTCGGGAACGACGTCGGCACGATCGCGGTCAGGGCGATCATGAACACCAGCGACGGGAAGCCGAACATCACGTCGACGACCCGGCTGAGCACGCGGTCGTACCAGCCGCCGAAGAAGCCGGTCGTGACGCCGACGAGCACCCCGATGACCAGCGAGAACACGGTCGCGGCGAGCCCGATGCCGAGCGAGGTCCGCGCACCGTAGGTGACGATCGCGAAGAGGTCGCGCCCGGTCAGGGGCTCCACACCGAACCAGTGCTCGGCGCTCATCCCGCCCAGGGGACCGCGGGGTGCGCCGAAGTCGTTGAGCGCCCCCACGTGGTACCCGTAGGGGTCCTGCCCGCTGATCCGCGCGATGAGCGGCGCTGCGAGGGCGACCACGACGAACACGGCGATGACCACCGCGGCGGTCACGGCCCACCGGTCACGACGGATGCGTCCGACGACGGCGCGGAAGCCGGTGCCGGAGCCCGGAGTCGGACGGACCGGACGGTCGACGACGTTCGCGGTCATGCGACCACCCCTTCCCACTCACGCCAGGCACGGCGGCGTTCGGCCTGTCGGGCAGGGTCGGCGACCGGTGCGGCGGCGAGCAGCATGCGTGTGTAGTCCTCCTGCGGGTCGTCGAGGACGGCCTGCGTCGTGCCGTGTTCGACGATCCGGCCGTGGTGCAGCACGGCGACCCGGTCGGCGAGCTGCCGGACGACGGCCAGGTCGTGGCTGACGAGCAGACACCCGAACCCGAACTCGTCCTGCAGGTCACGGAGCAGGTCGAGCACTGCGGCCTGCACGGTGACGTCGAGCGCCGAGGTCGGTTCGTCGGCGATGAGCAGTGCCGGCCGGAGCGCCAGTGCCCGGGCCACGGCGACACGCTGCCGCTGGCCGCCGGAGAGCTGGTGCGGGAACCGCTCGGCCCACGACGGGTCGAGCTGCACGGCCTCGAGCAGCTCGCGGACGCGTGCCGGTCGGTCGGCGCTCGGTTCGTGCACGAGCAGCGGCTCGGCAATGCTCCAACCGATGCTCTGCCGCGGGTTCAGCGACGAGGCCGGGTCCTGGAACACGATCCCGACGCGCTTGCGGATGTCTCGGAGGCGACGGCCTCGGGCGGTGCGGAGGTCCTGCCCGTCGACGTCCACCGTGCCCTCGACCACCGGGACGAGGCCGGCCAGGGCGCGGCCGATCGTGGTCTTGCCCGAGCCGGACTCCCCCACGAGGCCCAGGGTCTCGCCGGCGTGCAGCTCGAGGTCGATGCCCGACACGGTCGGGTCACCACGGCGCGAGTACCGCACGCCGACGTCGCGCAGGCGCGCGACCACCGGCCGGGAGGCGCGCCCCGCGTCGTCCGCGTCGCTCGCGCTGGGCGACGTGGCTCGGACTGTCGGACGCGAGTCCGGTCGCTCAGCGCGAGTCTCGGCCGGGGCACCGTCCGTGGCGGAGGTGGGCCGCGCCTCTCCCCGCGAGCTCGGCCGCCCCGCCGCTCCGCAAGCTCCGCGGCGCGGCGGTACCGGCACGAGGGGGCCCAGTGCCGGCACGGCGGCGAGGAGCGCTCGCGTGTACTCGGCCTGCGGGCGCGCGAACAAGTCGACGACCGTGCCGTGCTCGACCGGGTCACCGCGACGCATCACGAGCACCTCGTCGGCGACGTCCGCCACCACGCCCATGTCGTGCGTGATGAGCAGCACCGCGAGCCCGCGGTCGCGGCAGAGGGTCCGGAGCAGGTCGAGGATCCCCGCCTGCACGGTGACGTCGAGCGCCGTCGTCGGCTCGTCGGCGATGAGCGCGACCGGGTCACCGGCCAGGGCCATCGCGATCATCGCGCGCTGCAGCTGTCCGCCCGAGAGCTCGTGCGGGAAGGCCTTCCGGATCCGCGCCGGATCGGCGATGCCGGCGGACCGGAGCAGCTCGTCGATCCGGGCGGACACCCCGGCGCGGTCGAGGGCGGTCGGGTGTGCCCGGACCGCCTCGGCGATCTGGGTCCCGATCGACAGCACCGGCGTGAACGAGTTCATCGGCTCCTGGAACACCACACCGATGCCGGCGCCGCGCACCTGGCGCAGTTCCTCGACGGGTGCGCCGACGAGCTCCTCGCCGCGGAACCGGGCGCTGCCCTCGACGCGCGCCTGCGGCGACAGGAGTCCGAGCACGCTCATCGCGCTGACGGACTTGCCGGAGCCGGACTCGCCGACGAGCGCCAGGACACGACCGGGCGTCAGGTCGAAGGAGACGTCACGGACGACGGGCTCCGCGTCGCCGAACGCGACGCGGAGCCCCCGGACTTGCAGGATGGGATCGGTCACTGCTTGAGCGAGACCTTGAGGTAGTTCGGGTACGCCGGGAAGTCGGCGATCTGGAAGTTGTCGACGTCCGAACCGGCCAGGAACGACTGCTTCGCGTACATCAAGGGGACGACCGGGGCGTCGGCCATGATCGTCTTGTCTGCCTGCGCCCAGGTCTTCTGCGCCTCGGACTGGTCGACCGTGGCGCTGGCCTTCGCGATGAGGGCGTCCACCTCCGGGTTGCTGTACTTCGAGACGTTGTAGCCACCGCCACCGATCTGCGACGAGTCGTAGAGGGGCTGCAGGTTGGCGTTCGCGCTCGGGAAGTCCGGCTGCCAGCTGGACAGCGACAGGTCGAAGTCGGTGCCGTTCGTGGTGGCCTGCGTGAACGAGTCGTAGTCGAGGGGCTTCAGCGTGACCGTGATGCCGGCGCGCTTGAGACCGGCCTGCAGCGCCTGCGCCTGCGCGAGGTAGGTCGGGTCGTTCTGCGTGACGAGCGTCAGCTTGAGGTTCGAGACCCCGGCCTGCTTCAGCAGCGACTTCGCCTTGTCGACGTCACCCGTGGCGCTCGTCTTGTAGAGGTCGTAGTCCTGGCGACCGGCGATGCCCGGCGTGATGAGCGTCGAGGCGTAGGTGCCGGCGAGGGCTCCACCCGCGGCGATCCGGAACGACTTGCGGTCGACCGCGTACTGCAGGGCCTGACGGACCTTGAGGTCCTTCAGCTCGCCGCGCTGCGTGTTGATCGCCATGTAGCTGATCGGGCCGGCCTTCGACGTGGCGAGGCGGTCCTGCGCGGACGGGTTGCTCCGGACCTGGTTGAGCTCGGCGGCACCGAGGTAGATCGCGCCGAAGGAGCTCTTCGCGTCACCGTTGTCCGCGATCAGCGTCTGCGTCATCGTGGACGGGTCCTGGCTCTCCTTGAAGACGATCTTCGAGGGCCCGGCGGTGCGTACCTCGTCCGTCTTCGCGGACCAGGCCTTGTTGCGGACCAGGGTGACCTGCGAGCCCTGCTGGTTCGACTGCACCTGGTACGGGCCGGACGCCACCGGCTTGAGGTCGTACGCACCGGTGTCGGTGCCCTGGCCCTCGGGGACCGGGGTGAACGCCGGCATCGACGCGAGCCACGGCCAGTCGCCGTACGCGTCGTTGAGCTTGAAGACGATGGTCTTGTCGTTCGGGGTCTCGATGCTGTCGAGGCTCTTGCCCTCGAACGGCCCCTTGTAGTCGCTGCCGCCCACCAGGAGGGACTTGTGGTAGCTGAGACCACCGGAGAGGGTCGGCGCGAACGAGCGCTCGATCCCCCACTTGATGTCCTTCGTGGTGATCGGCGTGCCGTCCTGGAACTCGACGCCGTCCTTCAGGGTGTAAGTCCAGGTCTTGCCGTCGTCGCTCGCGACACCGGTGTTCGTGGCGAGGTCCGGGACGACCTTCGCGGTCTTGCCCGGCTCGACGTCCCACGTGGTGAGGCGACGGGCGACGAGGCCCATCGAGGTGATGCCGAGGCTCTGGCTCGTCGCGGGGTCGAGGTGGAACGTGGTCTGCGACGTGAGGATGTTGAGCGTGCCGCCCTTGTCCGTCCCGCCGCTGGCGTCGTCGGAGGCGTTGCCGCCCGAGCAGCCCGTGAGGACCAGGGCCGCTGCGGCGGCGACGGCCGCGGTGATGGTCAGGCGCTTCGGACGTCTCATGACGACGGGTCTCCTTGTTCGGGGGTGCCGGGTGGGCGGCGTCCATCCTGGCACCGCGCCCGGATCCGTTCCGAATCCCGCGCGTGCGGGACGACGCACAACGAAACACTCCAAGTCGTCGGCGGCGCCCGCCATTCCCGAACGGCGGTCGCGATCTGGAGACCGTCGGGTCTTGCGGACGCGGCCTAGCGGTCGAAGAAGTCGCTGATCCCCGGCCACTGGAAGCCCTCGCCGAGGTTCCCGACCTGTTCGCCGAGGCCCCCGAGCGCCTGCTCCCCCTGCGCTGCCACGCCCTCGACACTGCCGCCGAGGTCGCCGAGGCCGCCACCCACCGTGTCGCCGAGGCCGGCCGCGACGCCCTCGAAGTCCACGCCGAGGTTCGCCGCCTGCGCGAGCACCGGTCCCGCGGCTGCGCTCAGGACTGCGCCGCCGGCGACCGCGACCGCGAGGCCGCCGACCGCCAGGGCGCCACCACCGAGCGCGGCGCCGCCGAGCACCTTGCGCATGGTCCCGGGACGGCTCGTCTCGCCCCGTGTCGCGGTCCGGGCGAGACCTGCCGCGGAGGCATCGGTCCCCCGGTCGTGCTGCGGCAGTTCCGCGTTGAGCCGCTGCAGGACCTGCTGGCGCTGCTCCGGGGTGAGTCGGGCGAACGCGTCGTGGTGGGCCTGCTCGAGACGCTCGGGATCGGCGGTCTTCAGCAGGTAGTCGTACTTCGCGATCGCGACGCGGTCGGCCTCGCCCAGTGCGCCGGTCCGGGGCTGGTGGTGGCCGATCGGGGGCTGCTGCTGGCGTCCGTGCGGCGACGGCGCGGGCTGCCCGTGCGGCTCCGCGTGCGGTTGCGTGCTGCGGTCGTCGCCGGTCAGCTTGTCCGCCGCCGTCCGGACCAGCCCCCGCCAATCGGTCCCGCCAGGATGAGCCGGCTGTCGGTACTGCTGCACGCCCCCGGGCTGCTGGCCGGAGCGCTTCTGCAGTTGCTTGTCGATGACCTTCGAGGCCATGCCGAGGATGCGGTTCAGGTTCGCCATGCCTGACCTTTGCGTCCACACATGGACAGCCCCGGCGACGACCCGGTGGAACGGCGGTGCAGTCCCCCGACATCCCCTGTGAACGGCGAGAGAGGCGCGCCTGCGCTCGCGCCCCTGATGATCGTCACTCCGTGTCGACGTCTTCCGGCTTCGTCGGTCCGACGCCGCCGCCGCCGACGACGCCGCCGACGTCGTCTCGGTACGGGTGCCGGAGCGGCGCAGTGAGTTGCCAGGCGAACGCGCCGCAGAGCCCGACGGTGCCGAGCAGGACGAGCGCCAGGAACGGCACGAGGTGCGATCCGATGAAGTCCATGCCCTTGCGCCTTCCGAGCCATGATGTCACTGGAATACGTGTATCACGCCGGTAGGCTGGCCGTCGAGCGCGGAACCGCCGGACCGCGCTCGGAGCGAACGAGTGAAGCCCGGGACTGCACGAACAGTCCCGGGCTTCGGTTCGCTCTCCGAGTGGAGGGCCAGGGGAAGACACCGTTCCCCGAGTTCAGCACTCGGGAAGCAGTGTAGCCGAGCCCGCTCGGCGACACACCCCTGGCCTGACGCTCCTCGTGTCCGCCGGCGATGACACCAGGAGGTACTCGATGTCGCACGACGACGAGCGCCGGCCCAGGCGTCAGGTCCCGTGGCTGGGGATCGCGAGCTTGCTCGTGACCCTCGCACGGTTCCTGCACGACCTGAGCCGCAAGGGCCAGTAACGAGGGCGCCCCGCACCGCATCCAGCGGCGCGGGGCGCTCCCGTCGTGCGGGGTCAGCCGAGCACGCGGTCCAGGAAGGGGTTGCGGAAGCGCCCCTCCGGGTCGAGGTCCCGCGCCAGCGCCGAGAACGCCCCGAGCTGCGGGTAGACATGGTGCAGCCGCTCCGGGCTCGCCGCCGCGACCTTGCCCCAGTGCGGCCGAGGCCCGAACGGCGCGAGGGCGTTCTCGATGAGGGGCAGCGCGACCGCCACGTCCTCGGTCTGACGGCGGAACGTGAAGTGGAACGCGACCGAGTCACGGCCGGAGCTCGGCGCGAGCCAGGCGTCGTCGGCGGCGATGCGACGGATCTCGGACACGAAGAGCACCGGGGCGATGGCGTCCCCGATGCCCCGGAGCGCCTGGATCGCGGGGACGGCGTCCTGCGCGTCGGTCATGTACTCGGCCTGGATCTCCTCGCCCGCCGAGGGCGTGAACGACGACCGGAAGTGCGGCAGTCGCTCGTGCCAGGGGCCGGGCACGCCGCCCTGTTCGGTGACACCGGCGGTCTCGCTGCCGGGCACCGGGTGGATCGGTTCGGCACCGGCCACGGCACCGAGGGCGGCGAGGTCGATGACGGCGTCGTCGCGGTCCTCGCGCCGCTTGGTCCAGATCTGCCGGATGCCGTCGTCGGTGTAGCCGGTGAACATGCTGACGCTGTAGCCGGCGGACATGATCGACTCGAACTGCGCGTCGACGACGTCCCAGCCGAGCCCGGTGTGCACGGTCTGGGCGACCCGGTAGGTCGGTTCGACGGCCAGGTGCACCGCGACGACGACCCCGAGCGCGCCGAGGGCGACCCGGTGCGCGTCGAGCCGGGGGTCGTCCACGCCGACGACCTCGACGTCGCCGGAGGCCCGGACGATCTCGAGTCCCACGACGGACTGGGCGAGCGACGCGTTCCCGACACCGGATCCGTGGGTGCCGGTCGCGACGGCGCCGGCGACGGAGATGTGCGGCAGGGACGCGAGGTTCGCGAGGGCCCAGCCACGGGCCTCCAGGCCGACGGCGACCTGGGCGTGCGTGAGGCCGGCGGCGACACGTGCCACGCGCCGGTCGGAGTCCACGTCGAGTTCGGGCGGGAGGCCCGTGAGCGTCACCTGCACCGCGTCGGTGTCGGCGATGGTGTTGAACGAGTGCCGTGACCCGAGCGCCGTCAGGCGCGGGGTCGAGGCGACCAGCCGCTGGAGGTCGGCCACGGTCGTCGGTTCTGCCAGTTGGCTCGCCGAGTAGGTGACGTTCCCCGCCCAGTTGGTGCGGGTGTGGGCTGCAGTGGTGGTGTCGTCGTCGATCACGTCGCTCATGGTAGGCCTCCCGACCTGACTCAGAAGCCCCGGTCGAGCCGGTGCCAGGTCTGCTGCGTGCGGACCTCGTCGCGGAAGCCGCGCAGCGTGGTGTGCTCGTCGATGACCAGGAACTCGGTGCCGATCATGGTGGCGAGGTCCTCGAGCACCTGGATGCCGACGGCGGTCGTCATCACGGTGTGGTGGGCGGCGCCGGCGCTGAGCCAGGCCTCGGCCGAGACGGGGAACGACGGCTGCGGCTCCCAGACGGCACGGCCGACGGGCAGGTTGGGCAGTGCCTCGGTCGGCGGGACGACCTCGACGACGTTCGCGGTGAGGCGGAAGCCGTCGCGGGTGTCGCTCAGGGCGGCGACGACCGCGGGGCCGGAGTCGGCGGTGAAGACCAGGCGCACCGGGTCGTCCTTGCCGCCGATGCCGAGCGGGTGGATCTCGAGCGTCGGGGTCGACGAGGTCAGGGTCGGCGACACCTCGAGCATGTGCGCGCCGAGGATCTTCTCGGCACCCGGGGTGAGGTCGTACGTGTAGTCCTCCATCAGGGAGGCGCCACCGGGCAGTCCGGCGCCGGCGACGTTCATCGCGCGGACCAGGACGGCGGTCTTCCAGTCCCCCTCGGCGCCGAAGCCGTAGCCGTCGGCCATCAGCCGCTGGACGGCCAGGCCGGGCAGCTGCTTGAGCGTGCCGAGGTCCTCGAAGTTCGTGGTGAACGCGGCGGACCCGTTCTCGGCCAGGAGGGCGCGGAGACCGAGTTCGATCGCGGCACCGTCGCGGAGCGAGCTGCGCCGCGCGCCACCGTCCTGCAGTTCCGGGACGAGCTCGTACGACTCGTCGTAGACGGCGACGAGCGCGTCGATGTCCTGCTCACGCGCGGCGGACACCGCCTCGGCCAGCTCGTTGACGGCCCAGGTGTTGACCTGCACGCCGAGCTCGATCTCGGCCTCGGTCTTGTCGCCCTCGGTGACGGCGACGTAGCGCATGTTGTCGCCGAAGCGCGTGAGCTTGAGCTCGCGGATCGCTGCGGCACCGGCGGCGGCGCGGGTCCAGTCGGCGACGCGCTGCTGCACGCGCGGGTCGCTCACGTGGCCGACGGCGGTGGCGTGCCGGACGCCCATGCGGGCGAGGGCGTAGCCGAACTCGCGGTCGCCGTGCGCGGCCTGGTTGAGGTTCATGAAGTCGAAGTCGATGTCCGCCCAGGGCAGCGTGACGTTCGCCTGCGTGTGCAGGTGCAGCAGCGGCTTGGTCAGCGCGTTGAGGCCGCCGATCCACATCTTGGCGGGGCTGAACGTGTGCATCCACGTCGTGACACCGATGACGTTGTCGTCCGCGCTGGCCTCGATGAGGGCGCGGCGGATGCCGTCGGCGTCCTTGAGCACGGGCTTCCACACGAGCGTCACCGGCAGTGCTCCGGCGAGCGACTCGTGCACCGCGCGGCTCTGCTCCTCGACCTGGCGGAGGGTCTCCTCGCCGTAGAGGCCCTGCGAGCCGGTGAGG
The DNA here is from genome assembly GCF_034045095.1 of Curtobacterium sp. CFBP9011. Taxonomy (NCBI): domain Bacteria; kingdom Bacillati; phylum Actinomycetota; class Actinomycetes; order Micrococcales; family Microbacteriaceae; genus Curtobacterium; species Curtobacterium sp. CFBP9011. Next base: position 59,044 of record NZ_JAXCWN010000003.1, on the reverse strand, counting down.
AACCAGACCTCGTAGCGCTCGAGCGTGGCCTGGGGGTCGACGGCGTCCGTCGTGGTGGGGGTGTCCTGCGTCATCGCATGGCTCCTTCGGGGTTCTGTCCGTAGACGTTCTGGTATCGGTCGAAGAGGCGGTCGACGTCCTCGGGCGCGATCGGCACGAGGTCACCGCCCTGCTTCGCGATGTGGACCGTGCGGGCGACGTCTTCGCACATCACGGCGGCCTTGACGGCGTCCTTCGCGTCCTTGCCGATGGTGAAGACGCCGTGGTTCTGCATGAGCACGGCGCGGGACCGGTGGTCCTTGAGCGTCGCGACGATGCCCTGGCCGATCGAGTCGTCGCCGATGATCGCGAACGGGCCGACCGGGATCGGGCCGCCGAACTCGTCGGCCATCGCGGTGATCACGCAGGGGATCTCCTCGGCGCGGGCGGCCCAGGCGGTGGCGTAGGTCGAGTGGGTGTGCACGACACCGTTCACCTCGGGCATGTTGCGGTACACGAAGGCGTGCGCGGCGGTGTCGGAGGAAGGACCGTGCGCGTTGCCCCAGCCCTCGGCCGGCACACCGTCGAGGGTGCAGACGACCTGGTTCTCGGGGGTCAGGTCCTCGCTGACGACGCCGCTCGGCTTGATGACGAACAGGTCGGTGCCGGGCACGCGCTCGGAGACGTTGCCGCCGGTCCAGATGACCAGCCCGTAGCGGACGAGTTCGCCGTGCAGTCGGGCCACGCGCTCCCGCGCTGCGGCGACGGCGGCCTTGGTGGTGTCGTCGGTCATCAGTTCACGTCCTGTTCCTGCTGGTGCGCGTCGGCGCTGCTGTCGTGTTCGGCCTGGAGGCCCGGCTCGGCTGCCGTCGTCGGCTCGCCGGCTGCCGTGGTCGCGCCCGGCGTCGCGGTCGCGCCCGGCACGCCTGCTGCGATCGCCTGGATCGGCAGCGCTGCCCGGAACCGGTCGAGGTACGTCGTGAACCCGTCGACGTCGCGCTGCTCCGGGTCGACGACGTCCGACGCCGCCGAACCGAACACGGTCGTGTCGAGGTACTCGGCGAGCGAGGTGTCGGCCGCGTGCTCGAGGTAGGCGGCGAGGACGGCGATGCCCCACGCCCCGCCCTCGCTGGCGGTGGCCTCGAGCGCGACGGGCACGCGGAGTGCGGCGGCGAGCTGGCGCTGCGGCAGGCCGGGCGTCCGGAAGAGTCCGCCGTGTGCGGTCATCCGGTCGACGGCGACGCCCTCGGCGTGCAGGACCTCCATGCCGATGGCGAGCGTCGCGAACGCGCCCATGAGTTCGGCGCGGACCAGGTTGCCGAGCGTGAACCGGGCGTCGGGGGCGCGGAGGAGCAGCGGTCGGCCGTCCTCGACGCCGGTGACGGGTTCGCCGGCCAGGTAGTTGACGGCGAGCAGTCCGCCGGCGTCGGGGTCGGCGGTGGCGGCCTCGTCGAGCAGGGTGCGGAACACGGTGTCGGCGTCCGTCGCGGTGCCGGCGGCCTCGGCGAAGCGGCCGAACACGCGTGCCCAGCTGCCGATCTCGCTGGCGCCGTTGTTGCAGTGCACCATCGCGACGGCGTCACCGGCGGGGGTGGTGACGACGTCGAGTTCCTCGTGCGGGGTGGACAGCGCACGCTCGAGGACGACCATCGCGAAGATGCTCGTGCCGACGCTGACGTTGCCGGTGCGTTGGGCGACCGCGTTCGTGGCGACCATGCCGGTGCCGGCGTCGCCCTCGGGCGGGCAGAGCGGGGCGCCGGGCTGCAGGGTGCCGGTGGGGTCGAGCCAGGCGGCGCCCGCGGGGGTCAGGTGGCCGGCGTCCTGGCCGGCGACGCGGACCTCGGGCAGGAGTGCGCGGATGTCGGGGACCCCGATGAGGTCCTGTGCGGTGTCGAGCATGCGGGCGTCGTAGTCGCCGGTGGCCGGGTCGATCGGGAACACACCCGAGGCGTCCCCCACACCGAGGACGTCCTGCCCGGTGAGCTGCCGGTGCACGTACCCGGCGAGCGTCGTGATGCCCGTGGTCTGCGCGACGTGCTGCTCGTCGTCGAGGACGGCCTGGTACAGGTGCGCGATCGACCAGCGGAGCGGGATGTTGAAGCCGAGCGCGTCGCTCAGGGCCGCGGCTGCCGGGCCGGTCGAGGTGTTGCGCCAGGTGCGGAAGGGCACGAGCAGCTCGCCGTCGGCGTCGAAGGGCAGGTAGCCGTGCATCATCGCCGAGACCCCGACGGCGCGGAACGTCGTCGGCACCGTGCCGTGCTGCGCCTGCAGGTCGGCGACCAGCGCGGCGTACGCGGCGCGGACACCGGTCTCGACCGCTGCCAGCGGGTAGGTCCAGCGACCGTCGACGAACTCGTTCTCCCACTCGTGGCTGCCGGAGGCGATGACGGTCAGGTCCTCACCCACCAGACACGCCTTGATGCGGGTCGACCCGAGTTCGATGCCGAGGGTCGTGCGGCCGTCCGCGATCTCGCGGGTCCGGTCGTCGCTCATGGTGGGCCTCCTGCTCTCGCCGTCGAGTGAGCGCTCACACCGTAGCGCGTGAGCGCTCACGTGGACAACTCGTCCGGCCGTGTCGCCGCCGAGCGCACCGGAGGGTGCCGGCGTCAGGCGCCGACGGTGCTCTCGCGGATGACGAGCGACGGCGTGACCGATGCGGACGCGGCCGTCCCGCCGTCGATCAGCGCCAGGAGCGCCTGCCCGGCGACCCGGCCGAGCTCCTCGAGCCGCAGGTCCACCGTGGTCAGCGGCGGGCGACTCGCCAGGGCCATCACGTCCCAGTCGTCGAAGCCGGTCACCGCGACGTCGCCGGGTACGGACCGTCCGGTCTCCCGCAGTCGGTCGCACACGCCACGGGCGATCTGGTCGCTGCCGCAGACGATCGCGTCGACGTCGGGCGCCTGGCGCGCGAGGACGTCCACGGCCTGTCGCCCCCAGCGCTCGGACCACTCGCCGAAGAGCGGCGGTGTCACCAGGTGCGACCCGAGCACCGACGACGCGCCGTCCGTCCGGCGCACCGCGGACCGGTGCCGTCCGGGTCCGGTGACGACGGCGACCCGCTGGCGTCCGAGTGAGCGGACGTGTGCGGCCACGAGCGCCGAACCGGCGGCGTCGTCGAGGGTGATCGAGACGTCGGCGTCGTCGGTGGAGGGCGTGAAGGCGTAGACGACCGGCATCGACACGTCGATCGGGGGCCGGGCGTCGGCGGAACGGCCGGTCACGATGACGCCGTCGACGCCCCGGGCCGCCAGGGAGCGCAGGTAGTGGGCCTCGCGCACGTGGTCGTCGCGGGTGTCGCAGAGCAGCACGGCCATCTGTCCGGCGGACAGGGCGTCCTCGGCACCGAGCAGCACCGGGATCGAGAACCGACCGAACGAGTCGGTGGTGATCATGCCGACCGTGTAGGTCCGCCCCGAGGACAGCGCTCGGGCCCGGGCGTCACCGACGAACCCGAGCTTCTCGGCGGCGTCCTTCACGCGCTGCCGGGTGGTGTCACGCAGCTGTCCGGTGCCGTTGAGCGCCTTCGACGCGGTGCCGATCGACACCCCGGCGAGCGCGGCGACGTCGGTGATCCGGATCGGCTGACCGGTGCGTTCGAGCGTCACGGCAACCACCTTTCCGAGGTTCTGGACGTTCGAATGATCATACGCAAGCCGGTGCACGAAGCCCTTGCGCGCCTCCCGTCCGTGTCGTAACGTCCACCGCAGAAAGCGTTTTCCGTCCCGCGACGATGCAGTCCGGACGGCACCAGTCACATCGCAAGGAGGCGACATGACCACCACGCTCGCGACCGACCGCGGCGCGCACACCGCGACCCCGGTCCTCCCGACCGCCGAGGCGCGCCTGACGCTCCGGCCGCTGCCCACCGGTGACGCGCGGATCACCGGGGGCTTCTGGGCGCTCCGACAGCAGCGCAACGGCCGCGACGCGATCCGCGGCGCCCACGCCCTGCTCGAGGCCGCCGGGAACTTCCGGAACCTCCGGATCGCCGCCGGGCTCGAGGAGGGCGAGGCGGTCGGGCCGGTCTTCATGGACTCCGACGTGACGAAGTGGCTCGAGGCAGTGGCGTGGGAGTACGGCCGCGCCCCGTCGGACGACCTGCTGGCGCTGCAGCGCGAGGTCACCGCCCTGTACGCCCAGGCGCAGGCCGACGACGGCTACCTCGACTCCGTGCAGCAGATCCGGGGGAAGGGCGAGCGGTACACGGACCTCAAGTGGAGCCACGAGATGTACTGCGCCGGGCACCTGTACCAGGCGGCCGTGGCCCAGCACCGCGCCACCGGGGACGACGCGCTGCTCCAGGTCGCGATCCGGAACGCCGACCACCTGGTCCGCACGTTCGGCGACGGCACCGCACCGGACGGCACGCCGAAGACCCGCGACGTCGACGGCCACCCCGTCGTCGAGATGGGCCTGGTCGAGCTGTACCGCGAGACCGGCACCCGCGCCTACCTCGACCTGGCGCACTGGTTCGTCGACGCCCGCGGGCACGGCATCATCGAGCGGGCCGGCGGCGAGCCGACGTACTTCTCCGACCGGGTGCCGACCCGGCAGGCCACGACGGTGGAGGGCCACGCGGTCCGTGCCGTGTACCTGGCGGCCGGTGCGGTCGACGTCGCGATCGAGACCGGGGACACCGAGCTCCTCGCGGCGAGCGAGCGGCAGTTCGCGGACATGATGGCGACGAAGGCGTTCATCACGGGTGGCCTCGGCGCACGCTGGGACTGGGAGGCGTTCGGCGACCCGTACGAGCTGCCGACCGACCGCGGTTACGCCGAGACCTGCGCGGCCATCGGCGGGGTGCAGTGGGCCTGGCGCCTGCTGCTCGCGACCGGCAAGCCCGCCTACGCCGACGCGATCGAGCGCCTGCTGTACAACGCGTTCCTCGCCGGCGTGAGCCTCGGCGGCACCGAGTACTTCTACGTCAACCCGCTGCAGCAGCGCGACCACGCGCACCAGGACGAGAACCGCTCCCCCGCCCACGGCCGCCGCGGCTGGTTCGACTGCGCCTGCTGCCCGCCGAACATCATGCGAACCTTCGCCAGCCTCGACGGGTACCTGGCGACAGCGACCGACGGCGGGCTGCAGGTCCACCAGTACGCGACCGCCTCGCTCGGCGTCGTCGAGGTCGAGACCGGGTACCCGCACGACGGCCGGGTGCGCATCACCGTCACCGAGGACGGACCACTCGCCCTCGGACTCCGGATCCCCGCCTGGTCGGACACCACGACCGTCACCGGCCCGGACGGCCCGGCGAGTCAGGCGAGTCCGTCGGCCGGCACCCTGCACGTCATCGACCGCGAGTGGTCGGCCGGCGACACCGTCGAGCTCACCTTCGACACGACGCCGCACCGCTACGTCGCCGACGCGCGCATCGACGCCGCCCGCGGGCAGGTCGCCATCGAACGCGGTCCGCTCGTCTACGCCGTCGAGCAGGCGGACCAGCAGGGCTTCACGGTCGACGACCTGACGGTGGACCCGGCGGCGCCGATCACCGAAGAACACCGCGACGACCTGCTCGACGGGGTCGTCACGCTACGGGTCCCGGGGCACGCACCGGCCGAGCACGTGCAGCCGGCGTGGCCGTACCGGCGGCTGGACGGGCCGGGAGGGACAGATCGCGCGGGCGAGGCGACCAGCGTCGACGACGTGGCCGGGTCCGACGACCGCGCCCCGCGCCTCCCGGCCGGATCACCGGTCACCGCGACGGCCGTCCCGTACTACGCCTGGGCGAACCGAGGGGCCGCGCCGATGCGCGTCTGGCTCCCGCTGGCACGGTGACGTCGTGGACCGCAGGTCGTTCCTCGTCGGCGGGGTCGCCGGTGCGGCAGCCTTCGCCCTGGCCGGGTGCTCCGGCAGCCTGCCGAAGGTCGTCGCGAAGCCGGCCGTCTTCGGCAAGGGCGCGACCGGCACCGTGCAGGTCTGGTGCCGGTCCGCGACCCAGGCCGGTCTGACCTCGGCCGTCGCCGGGTTCAACCGCGCGAACCCGGGGTTGCAGGTGCAGCTCACCCCGGTGCCGGACGCGCAGTACGTGACGAAGCTCGCGACCGCGATCCGTGGCGGGACGCCCCCGGACGTCGTCGACATCGACGACATCAACTCGCAGCTGTTCATCTTCCGCGACGCGTTCGCCGACCTGACCGACGTGGTGCAGGACCTCGACTACGTCGATGCGATCTCGCCCGGCCACCTGCGCCTGCTCGAGTACCGCGGCCGGTACTACGGGTTGCCGTACCTGGCGGACAACTCGCAGCTGTTCGTGAACACCGAACTGTTCGAGCGGGCTGGCCTCGACGTCCAGGAGTCGACGAAGGACCTGTCGACGCTGCTCGACGCGGCGAAGGCGATCCGGAAGACCGGCGACGACGTGTACGGCTGGTCGATCTCGGGCAACGCTGCTGGCATCATCGGCTTCGTCACCCAGCCGCACGTGTGGGCGACCGGCGTCGACATGATGTCCGGCGAGGTCGGCTCGCAGCGGGCGAACATCATCGGCAACGAGGCCCTGGAACGGATGCTCGAGTTCTACCGGCAGCTCTGGGAGGACGGGGTGCTGTCGAAGGCGACCTACTCCGATGCCGGCACCACGTGGGGCGCGGACTTCCGGGCCGGCAAGGTCGGCATCTTCCCCACCTCGTACGGGGCCACCGTGCCCGCGGCGACGAAGGCGATGCGGGCGAAGATGCAGACCGTGCTCATCCCGTCGTGGGACGGCAAGCGGTCGTTCTTCGACGGCGGCGACAACATGTGCATCCCGAACGGGGCGGCGAACCCGTCCGGGGGTTGGGCGTTCATGCAGTACGCGAACGGGCTCCGGCAGCAGCAGGCGCTGCCGGACGGCGGGTACTTCCCGACCCGGTCCGACGCCGCCACGCCGGAGTACCGGAAGCGGTTCCCGCTGGCCTCCGGGCCGCTGGACTCCTTCGAGAAGGGCTACGCGCCGCGGACGCTGGCGTACAACCTGCTCAACAACCAGCCGTCGTCGCCGTACTTCGCGATGTTCCGCGAGGCCGTGTTCGGGTCGGGGAGCGCTGCCGCCATGCGGACGGCGCAGTCCGACTACCAGCGGATCCTCGACCAGGTCCAGGCCTGAGCCTCCTCGTCCTGCTCCCGCTCGTCTCGCTCGTCTCGCTCGTCTCGCTCTCGTTGATGCACAGAGAGGTGCACGCATGTCGACCATCTCCACCCGGCGCCCCGCCGGCCGGACCGGCGTCGGCCGTCCCACCGTGGGCCGCGGCCCCGGTGGCGGCCCGGCTCGGCCCCGCAACTCACTCACCCACCCGCCCCGGACCGGCGCGGTGCTCGTCGCGCCAGCGATCCTGTTCGTCGCCGTCTTCGTGCTCGCGCCGCTCGTGTTCGCGCTGTACATCTCGTTCACGAACTGGCCGCTGATCGGGTCGTACCGGTTCATCGGGTTGCAGAACTACCTGACGCTGTTCCAGGACCCGACGTTCGTGCACGCGATCCTGTACACGCTGCTCTACACGGCGATCGTGACCCTGCCGATCCTGGCGCTCGGGTACTTCCTCGCCGTGCTCGTCCGGGCCCGCCGCCGTGGCAGCACCGTGCTGCGGACGGTGTTCTTCCTGCCCTACGTGGTCGGGCTGACGACGCTGTCGTTCATGCTCGTCCTCGAGGCGCAGCCGAACTCGGGCGCCGTGAACCTGGTGCTCCGCTGGCTCGGGATCACCGACGGCAGCACCGCGTGGCTCGTCAACGGCCCGCTGGCGACGGTGCTCATCTGCGTGCTCGTGGTCTGGGCGGTGTCCGGGCTGACGATGGTGCTGCTCATGTCGGCGATGCAGGGCGTCCCCGACGAGGTCTACGAGTCCGCGCAGCTCGAAGGCGCGTCGTGGTGGCAGACCGAGCGGCTCATCACCATCCCGATGATCCGCTCGACCATCGCGCTGAGCGTCATCATCTCGGTCATCGGGTCGCTGCTGGCCTTCAACCAGTTCTACATCCTGACCCAGGGCGGGCCGGGCACCGAGACCACGACCATCGTCAACGCGATCTACAACCGCGGGTTCGTGAACCTGCAGCTCGGGGCCGCGACCGCCCAGTCGATCGCCCTGGTCGTGGTGATCGCCGCCGTCACGGTGGTCCAGTTCTGGGCACTGCGAGAGAAGGACTGACGCCATGAGCACCACGACCTCCCGTGCCGCCCTCGGGGCGCCGGACCTGTCCACGCGCACCCTCACCACCACCGGCGACGGGCGTCGTCGCCGCCACCAGCAGGGCAGCGTCCAACACCCGCGCGACACCGCGGTCAAGCGCACCCTCTACGCGATCGCCGGCGTCGGGTCCGCGCTGGTGTTCGGCGTCCCGCTGCTCTGGTCGATCCTGCGGGCGTTCCAGTCCGAGGCCGTCATCACCCAGGCACCCGACCCGGCGACGTTCTTCCAGCTCGGGTGGCAGAACTTCGCCGCCGTGTTCTCGTCGTCGTCACACCTGCTGACCGGTGTCGTCAACTCGCTCGTCGTGTCGATCGTCACGGCGGTGCTCACCGCGGTGATCGCGACGATGGCCGGGTACGGGTTCGCGCGCTTCCGGTTCCGCGGGTCCGGTGTCGTGTTCGGGCTGGTGCTGCTGACGATGATGGTGCCGTTCCAGGCCATCCTGACGCCGCTGTACCTCGAGCTGAACGCGATGAAGCTCACGAACTCGCTGCTCGGGCTCGTGCTCTTCTACACGACGGTGAACCTGCCGTTCGGGGTGTTCGTGATGCGGAACGCCTTCCAGTCGATCCCGACGGAGCTCGAGGACTCCGCCTTCGTCGACGGGGCCTCGCGCTTCCGGGTGGTCGTCTCCGTGCTCCGCCCGCTGCTCCTGCCCGGGGCGGCGACCGCGGCGCTCTACGCGTTCCTGGCGTCGTGGACGGAGTTCCTCGGAGCGCTGACGTTCCTGACGAAGGACTCGCTGTACACGCTGCCGGTGGCGCTGCTCAACCTGCAGACCGGGGCGTACGGGCAGGTGTCCTACGGCAACCTCGTCGCCGGGTCAGTCGTGGCGATGATCCCGTGCATCGCGCTCTACGTCGGACTGCAGCGGTTCTACGTCGCCGGGTTGTCGTCGGGCGCGTTGAAGGGCTGACGACCGGGCCGGCGAGACCGGTCGGACGAGCAGCAGGGGCGGGCACCGGTCGGTGTCCGCCCCCGCTGCGTGCGCTCACGTGCTGCGCCGGACCACCAGCTCGGGCTGCAACAGGGCGTCGTCGTGCTGACCGCCCTCGAGCAGCGCCCGCGCCGAGGCGAGCACCCGCTCCCCCATCGCCTGGAAGTCCTGGCGGACGGTCGTCAGCGGCGGGGTGAAGTGCGCCGCCTCCGGCACGTCGTCGAAGCCGATCACCGCGACGTCGTCCGGCACCCGCAGTCCTTCTTCGGCGAAGGCGTGCAGGACGCCGAGCGCCATCTGGTCGTTCCCGGCGAACACCGCGTCGACCGCGGGGACGTCCATCGCCCGGCCGGCCGCGAAGCCACTCGCCGGGGTCCAGTCGCCCTCGAACACGACCGGGGTCAGGCCACGGGCACGCATGGTCCGGTCGTAGGTCGCACGACGCACCTCGGCCTCCTGCGAGACGGTCGGCCCGGCGATGTGCACGATCCGGCGGTGCCCCAGGGCGAACAGGTGCTCCAGCGCCAGGGTCGCACCCGCGGCCTGGTCGATGGCGACCGCGGAGATCGTCGCTCCGCCGCTGCCCGGCACGACCAGGTCGGTCGGCAGGGCGTCGCGCTGGACGGCGTTCGCGACGACGACGGGCACCGTCACCGGCAGCGTCAGCGACGCGAGGGCGTCGAGCACCCGGTTGTCGGCGGCGACGAGGACGACCGCGGCGACGTCCTGCGCCAGCAGGGTCGACAGCGCTTCGGAGAGGTCAGCGGGCTTCGGGTCGTCCGGCAGGGTCGAGAGGAGCACGTGGTACCCGGCTGTCCGGGCGGCGCGTTCGAAGCCGATCGCGGTGCTCGACGGTCCGTAGAGCGCATCGCCCGCGCTGACCAGTCCGAGGGCTCGGCTACGGCCGCCGGCGAGGGCCCGGGCCGCTGCCCGGGGTCGGTAGCCGAGGGCGGTGACGGCGTCGGTGACCTTGGTCCGGAACTGCTCCCGGACGGTCGGGTCCCCGTTGATCACGCGGGAGACGGTCTGGTGGGAGACGCCGGCCCGTTCGGCGACGTCGAAGATCGTCGGGGCCTTGCGTCCCCTGCCGTTCGGCGTCGCGGTCGTCGTCATCCGGTCACCGTACCGCGACACCAGTTCGGGGACACGACATCCCGATCCGGTCTCGACGAGTTGACACCGCTCGGCGGAGACCACATGATGTGAGCGCTCACTTGGAGCATCACATCCCCAGCGGGACACAGCAGCCCCGCACCTGAACGCGTCGATGTCGACGCGAGAGGAACAGAGGTACTTCGATGAAGAAGCGCAGGATCGTCGCGGGCGTCGCAGCCCTCGGCCTCGCTCTCTCCCTGGCCGCTTGCTCCGCCGGCGGTGGTCGTTCCGCGACCGGCGACGGTGGCAGCAGCACCGACAACAAGGGCGCCCTCGTCGGCGTCGCGATGCCCACGAAGGTGTCGGAGCGCTGGATCAAGGACGGCAACGCCGTCAAGAGCGACCTCGAGAAGAAGGGCTACAAGGTCGACCTCGAGTACGCAGACAACAAGATCCCGCAGCAGGTCCAGCAGGTCAGCAACATGATCACGAAGGGCGCGAAGGTCCTCATCGTCGCGTCCATCGACGGTGGTTCGCTGTCCGACCAGCTCGACGCCGCTGCCAAGGCCGGCATCAAGGTGATCTCCTACGACCGCCTCCTCACCGGCTCGAAGAACGTCGACTACTACGTCTCGTTCGACAACGAGAAGGTCGGCGTCGACCAGGCCACCTCGCTCCTCACCGGGCTGGGTGTGCTCGACGCGGACGGCAAGAAGACCGGCAAGAAGGGTCCGTTCAACATCGAGGTGTTCGCCGGCTCGCCCGACGACAACAACGCCACGTTCTTCTTCAACGGCGCGATGAAGACCCTCAAGCCGTACATCGAGGACGGCACCATCAAGATCGGCTCCGGCCAGGACGGCTTCACGCAGGCCGCCACGCAGCAGTGGGACCCGGCGACCGCCAAGGCCCGCATGCAGAACCTCGTCGCGAAGTCCTACTCGGGCGGCACCACGCTGAACGGCGTGCTCTCCCCCTACGACGGCATGTCGATCGGCATCATCTCGGCACTGCAGGGCGCCGGCTACGGCACCAGCAGCCGTCCGCTCCCGACCATCACGGGTCAGGACGCCGAGGCCGCGTCGGTCAAGTCGATCATCAACGACCAGCAGTACTCGACCATCTACAAGGACACGCGCAAGCTGGCGACCGAGTCCGTGAAGATGGCTGACGACCTGCTGACGGGCAAGAAGCCCGAGGTCAACGACACCAAGAGCTACGACAACAAGGTCAAGGTCGTCCCGACCTACCTGTTCCAGCCGACGGTCGTCACGAAGGACAACTACAAGAAGGTCCTCGTCGACTCCGGCTACTACAAGGAATCCGACCTCCAGTAGGTCGCACCCCTCTGACGGACCGGAGGCGCGGCGCGGTCCCGCACCGCGCCTCCGGTCTGTCCTCCCCCTATCACTTCGAGCGCGCACCAGCGCGCGGAACGGAAGGCGGTCGACGTGGCGGACACCATCCTCGAGATGCGCGACATCACCAAGACGTTCCCCGGTGTGAAGGCGCTGCAGGGCGTCTCCATCGAGGTCGAACGCGGCCAGGTCCACGCGATCTGCGGCGAGAACGGCGCCGGCAAGTCGACGCTGATGAAGGTGCTGTCGGGCGTCTACCCGGCCGGCACGTTCGACGGCGAGATCCTCTTCGAGGGCCAGCAGGTCCGGTTCTCGAACATCAACGACTCCGAGGAAGCCGGCGTCGTCATCATCCACCAGGAGCTCGCCCTGAGCCCGTTCCTGTCGATCGCCGAGAACATCTTCCTCGGCAACGAGCGGTCCAAGGCCGGCTTCATCGACTGGAACAAGACGAACCTCGCCGCGGCCGAACTGCTCAAGCGGGTCGGTCTCAAGGACAACCCGATCACGAAGATCGTGGACATCGGTGTCGGCAAGCAGCAGCTCGTCGAGATCGCGAAGGCGCTGTCGAAGAAGGTGAAGCTCCTCATCCTCGACGAGCCGACCGCCGCCCTCAACGACGACGACTCCGCGCACCTGCTCGAGCTCATCAAGTCGCTGCAGGCCGAGGGCATGACGGCGATCATCATCAGCCACAAGCTGAACGAGATCAAGGCGATCGCGGACAAGGTCACGATCATCCGCGACGGCCAAACGATCGAGACGCTCGACATGCACGCCGACGAGATCTCCGAGGACCGCATCATCCGCGGCATGGTGGGTCGCGACCTGTCCAGCCGCTACCCGGAGCACGAGTCGAACGTGGGCGAAGAGCTCCTCCGCATCGAGGACTGGAACGTCCACCACCCGCTCGACGCCTCGCGCCAGATCATCCACGACGCGAACCTCATGGTCCGCGCCGGTGAGATCGTCGGCATCGCCGGCCTGATGGGCGCCGGACGCACCGAACTCGCGATGAGCGTCTTCGGGCACTCGTACGGCACCGGCATCAGCGGCACCGTCTACAAGCGCGGCGTCCCGATCAAGACGAACACGGTGTCGGCGGCGATCGACAACGGCATCGCCTACGCCACCGAGGACCGCAAGCGCTACGGCCTCAACCTGATCGACGACATCAAGCGCAACGTGTCGGGCTCAGCCCTCGGCAAGCTCGCCAACTGGGGCTTCGTCAACAGCTCCGAGGAGACCACGGTCGCCCGCGGCTTCCTCAAGAACATGAACATCAAGGCCCCGACGGTGAACGCCGTCACGGGCAAGCTCTCCGGCGGCAACCAGCAGAAGGTCGTCCTGTCGAAGTGGATGTACGCCGACCCGGACGTGCTGATCCTCGACGAGCCGACCCGCGGCATCGACGTCGGCGCGAAGTACGAGATCTACACGATCATCAACGCACTCGCCGACCAGGGGAAGGGGATCATCGTGATCTCCTCCGAACTCCCTGAACTGCTCGGCATCTGCGACCGCATCTACACGCTCTCCGAGGGTCGCATCACGGCGGACGTCCCCCGCTCCGAAGCGACGCCCGAGACCCTCATGCAGTACATGACCCAGGAACGGGAGACCCCAGTCAATGAACGCGCTTAAGTCCGCCGCCAGCTACCTCACCGGGCAGCTCCGACAGATCGGCCTGTTCATCGCGCTGATCGTCATCGTGATCTTCTTCCAGGCGACGACCGGCGGGATCACCCTCGCGCCGATCAACGTCTCGAACCTGGTGGTGCAGAACAGCTACATCCTGATCCTCGCCATCGGCATGGTGATGGTCATCATCGCCGGCCACATCGACCTGTCGGTCGGTTCCGTCGTCGCCTTCACCGGTGCGATGGCCGGCGTCATGATCACCCAGTGGCACATCCCGTGGCCGATCGCGGTCGTCCTCTGCCTGGTCCTCGGCGCCCTCGTCGGTGCCTGGCAGGGCTTCTGGATCGCCTACTTCGGTATCCCGGCGTTCATCGTGACCCTGGCGGGCATGCTCGCCTTCCGCGGTGCCGCCCAGATCGCCCTGCAGAACCAGCAGATCTCGCCGTTCCCGGAGGGCTTCCGCTCCCTGGGCTCCGGCTTCCTGCCGGCCTTCGGCACTTCGGGCTACGAGCCGCTCACGATGATCCTCGGTCTCGCCGCCTCGGTGATCCTGGTCATCACGGCGTTCCGTGGTCGCGCGACCCGTCGCAAGTACCAGCTCGAGGACGAGCCCTTCGCCTGGTTCATCACGAAGCTCGTCTTCACCATCGCGCTGGTCATGTTCGTCGCGGTGCTGCTCGCCAGCTACAACGGCACCCCGATCGTGCTCGTCATCCTCGGCGTCCTGGTCATCGTGTACTCGATGGTCATGCGCAGCTCGGTGTTCGGCCGTCACATCTACGCGATCGGCGGCAACCCGCTCGCCGCGCAGCTGTCCGGCGTCAAGACGAAGCGCGTCACGTTCCTGCTCTTCGTGAACATGGGCGTCATCGCGGCCCTGGCTGGTGTGGTCTTCACCGGTCAGCTCAACCTGGCCTCGCCGAGCGCGGGCAACGGGTTCGAGCTCGACGCCATCGCGGCCGTCTTCATCGGTGGCGCTGCCGTCACCGGTGGCATCGGTACCGTGCCGGGCGCGATCGTCGGTGGTCTGATCATCGGCATCCTGAACAACGGCATGTCGATCCTCGGTGTCGGCACCGAGTACCAGCAGCTCATCAAGGGCCTGGTGCTCCTCGCTGCCGTCGCGTTCGACGTCTTCAACAAGCGTCGCGCGGCCAGCAGCCGCAAGTAGCAGTACCGCCGCCGAGACTCGGGCTGGGCGACAGGACGCGCATCATCTGATGCGCGGAACGTCGCTCAGCCCGAGTCTCGTTTCTGTCCGCGCTTGCGTTCGCGTCTCCGGTCAGCGGGTCAGGACGGCCCAGCCGGCGGCCGGGAGACGCACGGTCCCGTCGCGCAGGTCGCCCGCGCCCGCCTCCACCCGCGTCGCGTCGGCGGCGGGCAGCACCACCGGATCAGGCGAGAGGTTCAGGGCGGTGACCACGGCCTCCCGGTCGGTGGCGGTGCGGAGGACGAGGGCCGTGTTGTCCAGGTGCACCACGTCGGTGTGGGCGCGGTGCAGCCACGGGTGCCGGCGGCGGAGCGCGACGAGCGTCTGGTGGGCGTGCAGGACCTCAGCGGCCGTGCCGCTGACCTGCGGCGGGCCGGGCGGGAAGGTCGGACGGACGGCGTCGTCGCCGCCCTCACGGTCCTCCTTCACGCCGGTCCAGGCGAACTCGTCACCGGCGTAGACCGACGGGGTGCCGGCGACCGTGAAGAGCACCGCGATGGCGTGGCCGACGAAGCGCTCCCCCACCGCCGAGGCGATCCGCGTGACGTCGTGGTTGCCGACGAAGGTGCTCGGTGCGAAGGTGGCGAGCAGTTCGTCGTGGCGCTCGATCGCGTGCGCGAGCTCGTAGCAGTTGCGGTCCGCGATGCCGTGCCAGATGCCCTGCCACAGTTCGTACTGGGTGGTGGAGTCCATCGTCGACTCGCGGACGATGCGCGCGGTGTCGCCGTGGATGACCTCGCCCGAGAACCAGGCGTCCGGGAACCGCTCGCGGACGCGGGGCAGCACCGTCGCCCAGAACGCCGGCGGCACCGCGTAGGCCGCGTCCAGCCGCCAGCCGTCGACGCCGCGCTCGAGCCAGTGCGTCATGACCTGGACGACCAGGTCCTCGGTCGCGGCCGCGGTGTGGTCGAGCGCGACCAGGATGTCGTGCCCCTCGAACGACCCGACGGGGACCGGCTGCCCGGGCTGCCACCCGGACCAGTCGACGGCGAAGAGCGGAGCGGTCTCGGCGTCGGGCCCGTGCTCGGCGAGGGCCCGGAAGGCAGGGTGCTCGCGGCCGACGTGGTTGAAGACACCGTCGAGCAGGACCCGGATGCCGCGGTCGTGGGCGGCGGTGACGAGTCGGTCGAAGTCGTCGTCGTCGCCGAGCCGCGGGTCGATCCGGAAGTGGTCGACCGTGTCGTAGCCGTGCGTCGAGCTGGCGAAGACCGGACCGAGCAGCAGGCCGTTGAGGCCGAGGTCGACGACGTGGTCGAGCCACCCCTCCAGATGTCCGAGGCGGTGCTCCACCGGGCGGTCGGCGCCGCTGTCGGTGCTGCTGTCGGTGCTGCTGCTCGGGCGGATCTCCGCTCCGACGAAGCCGAGCGGGTAGACGTGCCACCACATCACGTGCTCGACCCAGGCGGGCTCGGGAGTGCGGTCGACGTCGTGGTCCATCCCTGCATGCTGCCAGCCGGGCCTGGCCGGAACCGCGGATCGGGGTACCACCAGCCTGGAAGCGCGTCGGTGACGAGGACGATCATGGGTGCATGGGACGAGCCATCCGCACCGAGGACGACGCACGCCGACTCGACGCCGCACATGCCGAGCGCACCTGCGCCTCGTGCGGCCGCCGGATGCCGGACTCGGCGAGCCCGGACGCGAAGTGGTGCTCCGACGCCTGCCGTCGGCACAAGCTCGACGACACCGACCGGACCCTCGAGCGCACCATCGACGAGCTGCTCGACGCCCGTGCCGCGACCTCGAGCATCTGTCCCTCGGACGCCGCCCGTGCGATCGGCGGTGACGACTGGCGGGACCTGATGGAACCCGCCCGCCGCGCTGCCCGACGCATGGTCGCCCGCGGCGAGGTCGAGATCACCCAGGGTGGGAACGTCATCGACCCGTCCACCGCCAAGGGGCCGATCCGCATCCGCCGTCCGCGCTGAACGACCATCCTGCGCCCGGCGTCAGCGCCGCCGGGGTACACGACCCTCGGCCCCGGCCGTGAGCGGCGGGATCGAACGGATTACCGTCAGCAGCACGCGCCGGGGACCCTCGGCGGATCCCCGCAGGAAGGAACACCATGTCGCTCGCAGACAAGGCCAAGGACGCCACCCAGAAGATCGTCGGCAAGGCCGAAGAGGCCGTCGGCAAGCACACCGACGACGCCGAGCTCACCGCCCAGGGCCACAAGGACCAGGGCATGGGCGAAGCTCGCATGGAGACCGAGAAGGCCAAGGACGCCGTCGACGGCAAGTGACCGCCGGCACCACCACGTGACGCCCGTACCGCTCGCGGTGCGGGCGTTCGTCGTTCCCGGGCTTGTACCGCGGATCGGTACACGTGTACACGGATCGTGTACACCGTCAGAAGGCGTACCGGATTCGGCAGGACGGCAGGTTCTCGGCGACGAGCTGCCGGAAGCGTTCGAGGTGCCGCGCCTTCATCGCCGCGCGGTACCGGATGTTGACCGCACCGTTCTGGGACAGCTTCTGCTCCTGCAGCTCCGGACGCCAGAGCAGGTCCTCGGCCTTCGGGTGCCAGCCGAGGTTCACCTCGTGCAGTTGCTCGTTGTGCGTGAGGAAGATGACCTCGGCCGCCAGCTGGGCCTTCGCCGCGGGCGACAGGACGTCGTCGACCTCCCGCAGCATCGCGGCCCAGTCGGCTTCCCACGTCGGGGTGAGGATGACGGGCGAGAAGTTCAGGTGGACCTCGTACCCGGCATCGACGAAGTCGTTGACGGCGGCGATCCGTTCGGCGATCGGCGAGGTGCGGATGTCCGTCACCTTCGCGGTCTCGTGGGGCATGAGCGAGAACCGGATCCGGGTGCGTCCCATCGGGTCCCAGTCGAGCAGGTCCCGGTTGACGTACTTCGTCGCGAACGATGCCTTCGCGGTCGGGGTCATCCGGAACAGGTCGCAGAGGTCGCGGACGTTGTCGCTGAGCATCGCGTCGACCGAGCAGTCGCTGTTCTCGCCGATGTCGTACACCCACGCGTCGGGATCGCACTGGTTCGGTTCGGTCTTCGGACCCTGCTTGTGGATGTTCCGGGCCAGGTGCTTCGTGATCTGCTCGATGTTCGCGAAGACGGTGATCGGGTTGCTGTAGCCCTTGCGCCGCGGGACGTAGCAGTACGCGCACGCCATCGCGCAGCCGTTCGCGGTCGAGGGCGCGATGAAGTCGGCGGAGCGACCGTTGGGCCGCGTGACGATCGACTTCTTCACACCGAGCACGAGCGCCTCGGTCTTGATCCGGACCCACCGCGCGACGTTGCGCTCGTCGCCGTGCACCTCGGGGATCTGCCAGTGCGACGCGACCGGGACGATCTCGGCGTCCGGCCAACGCCCGATGATCTCCTGGCCCCGCGGCAGTTCGAGGGCGGCGTCTTCGGCGTAGATGCGTGTGACGTCGAGCAGCGGGCGCATGCGGGAGTCGGTCATCGCAGTCCGTTGTACCCGCCACCACCGACAGCTCTGACCTCGCTCGGGCAGACTCGGGGCATGACCGCTGGCGTGGAGGACGACCACTTCTTCGTCGTGAACGGACGACGGTGGCGGCGGACGGACCCGGCGCTCCCCGAGGACGTCGCTGCTCGGCTCCGGTCCCACCTCCGCCGCGGGCGGAACGGGGTGAAGCTGGCGAAGCGGGCCGGGGACGAGGACGCCGTCGCGCGGGCCCGACACCGGAACGGCCTCGCCAAGCACGGGCTCGGCGAGCGGGGGCCGGAGTGGTGGACCCGACCCGAGCCCGAGCGGCTGACCCAGGCCGAGCAGGCCCTCGCGGACCTCGACTGGCTCGACGAGTCGCCGTGACCGACGACGAGGTCATCCGTGCTCCCGCGTGGGAGCGGAGCGCGAACACCGCCGCACTCGGTCCCCTGCAGATCGTGGTCGGCGCTGTCCTCATCGCGGTCGCCTTCGTCCCGGAAGCGTCGGCTCGCGTGTTCATCGTGGCCCTCGGGGTACTGATGGTGGGCTTCGGCGCGTGGACGACCGCTCGTGCTCGGCGGGTCGCGGTGCGCCTGGGCGACCAGGAGCTCCGCTACGACGGGTACGTCCTGAGCTGGTCGGTGCCGCGCGCGCAGATCACGACCGTGCTCGACGACGGGTACGTCGAATGGGTGGACGAGACCGGGCACCAGCGCCGCCGACAGATCGGGCTCCTGACGAAGGCCTACGAGGACGACGGCACGAAGTTCGCCCCGTACTGGATCTGGCGTCGGGAGGGCCTCCTCCGCGTCCGGGAATGGGCCGGCGCCCGGGCGTTCTGACGCAGTACCCGTCAGCCGAGGTCGCACGTTCTGCCGCCCGGGGACCGCCGACCCGGCCGGTCGTGCGACTTCAGCGACCGGGCGACGGCGCGTCGTGCAACCTCGGCGCCCCCGCGCGGCAGCCACGGCGCACCGCGCCCCCGGCTCACCCGTCCGATGGACGCGGCTCCGGCGATTCCCCACCTTCCGGATGAGGTGCGAGCGATCCTCGCCGCCGTAGGCTCGTCGCGGCGAGGACGCCGAGGACCGAGGGGGACCATGAACGACATCACGCACACGGGCGCACTGGTGGGGCTGCGCACCGGCACGACGACGGCCGAGGGACCGGCCGGCGCCCGGGTCGGCGTGCTGCTCGAACTCTGCTCCGAGGACGCCGCGGGCGTCCGCCGACCGTGGGAGCTCCTGGTGACGCCGGCGCAGGCCGCCGCACTCGTCGAAGCCGAGCGGACCGAGCCCGGGGTGCTCGTCCGCTTCGCCGGTGAGCGTCTCGGCGACCGCAGTGGCGTCCCGGTGGTGCGGGTCGGCCGGATCGCGGTGCTCGTGCCGGAACCGACCTGCTGACGACGAGCGACTGCGCACCACACGACGAACGGCCCCGGGCATCCCGGGGCCGTTCGTCGTGCGGGCGGGTCAGACCACTCAGCCCTCGGTGTGCCCGAGTGACGGTTCGACGCACAGGCACACGGTGCGCGCCGCCGAGGCGTGCACCTCGAACACGACGACCTCGTTCCGACCCGCCCGGAGCACCGGCCCCGGCACGGCCAGCGTGCGCTGCGGCCCACGCGACCAGTACCGGCCCAGGCAGAAACCGTTGACCCAGGCGACGCCCTTCCGGAACCCGTCGAGCGCCAGGTAGCGGTCGAGGTCCGCGCCGCGCTCCGGCAGCTCGAACGAGCCCATCGCGAACACCGGACCGGCGAGGGTCTCCCCCGTCGACACACTCGACACAGCCGACACAGCCGACACAGCCGACACACTCGACACCGGTGCGGTCCGCAGCGCGTCGAGCGCCGCCTCCGGCACCGGGTCGAGCGCCAGGGGCGACACGGTCCAGCGCGACAGCACGTCGCCGCCGATCCGGACGGCGCCGATCAACCCCTTCGGCTCACCGATCCGGGGACCGTAGTCGACGCGGCCCTGGTCCTCGACGAGCAGTTCCAGGAGGCCCGTCACCGGTGGCAGGGCGATCGCACGGTCGTGGTGCTCCCGCTCCAGGACGCCGACGGTCCGACCGTCGACCCGGACGAGCACGCGGTCGCGGACCTCCTCGGCGACGGTCAGCACGCCACCGGTGGGCAGGTCGACCTCCGTCCGGTACAGGACGAACCCGGAGGCCGCGCCCAACTGGTCGAAGGTCGGTGGCGTCTCGTGGGTGGTCCAGCTGGTGATCGTCGGCAGCAGGTCGACGAGCGGCAGGACGTGGTCGAGGCGGACGGCGACGTCCGCGGCGGGGGTGGGTCGTGCCTCCAGGCCGTCAACCGACGAGGACGCGAGCCCGGAACCGGACGCGAGCCGACCGGACCCGCCGGGCTGCATCGACGCCGGCAACTCCGGGACGGGCGCGTACCGGGCGATGACGTCACGGAACGCGTGGAACTTCTCGGTGGGGCGGCCGGCCTCGTCGAGCGGGGCGTCGTAGTCGTACGACGTCGCGATCGGCCGGTACACGCCCTTGTCGTTCGCGCCGTTCGTGAAGCCGAAGTTCGTGCCGCCGTGGAACATGTAGACGTTCACCGAGCCGCCGGCGGCGAGCAGGTCGTCCAGGTCCGAGGCCGAGGCGGCGGCGGAGGTGGTGTGGTGGTGCTCGCCCCAGCTGTCGAACCAGCCGTCCCAGAACTCCGAGCACATCAGCGGCCCGGTCGGCTGCGCCTGCCGCAGCCGTGCCAGGCGCTCGGTGGAGCGGGACCCGAACGAGCCGGTCTTGTGCAGCGACGGCAGAGAGCCCTCCTCGAGCATCGAGTCCATCGGCTGGTCGACGCTCGTGAAGGGGACGGTGAGCCCGATGTCGCGGTGCATGCGCTCGAGCTTCTCGAGGTACACCGGGTCGGAGCCGTAGGCGCCGTACTCGTTCTCGACCTGCACGAGCACGATCGGGCCACCGGCGTCGATCTGCCGGGGCACCAGGATCGGGGCGAGGGCGTCGAGGTAGCGGCCGACGGCGGCGAGGAACTGCGGTTCGTCGCGGCGGATGCCGACCGTGCCGTCGGTGAACAGCCAGAACGGCAACCCGCCGTTGGTCCACTCGGCGCAGATGTAGGGGCCGGGGCGGACGATGGCGTGCATCCCCTCGGCGGCGACCAGGTCCAGGAACCGGCCGAGGTCCAGCCCGCCGGTGAAGTCGAAGGTGCCGGGGGTGGCCTCGTGCGCGTTCCAGGCGACGTAGGTCTCGACGGTGTTCAGGCCCATGAGCTTGGCCTTGCGGATCCGGTCGGCCCACAGGTCGGGGTGGACGCGGAAGTAGTGGATCGCACCGGAGAGCACCCGGTGCGGCTGCCCGTCGAGCAGGAAGTCGGTGTCGCCGATGGCGAAGCGCATGTCGTTGCTTTCTGTGGGAGCACGTCGGTGCCGACGCGTCTCGTGGGAACGCGGCCGTGCGGAGAACCCGCACGGCCGCGTCGATGTGGTGGGACTACTTGGTCGAGACCGTGAAGCCCTGCTGCTTGCCGTACTTCGCCAGGGCGTCCTGCCAGGCCGACAGACCCGACTCGAGCGACGTGCCCTTCTCGTACGACTGCCCGACGGTGTCGGCGTAGACGCTGTTGGCGTACACCTGGTACGGCAGGTAGGTGAAGTCGTTGTCCGACGCCTTGGACGCGTCGACGAGCACCTTGTTGATCTGCTGGCCACCGAAGTAGTCCGGCTTCTCGTCGAGGAACGCGGACGACTCGAGGTCGGCGGTGGTGGACGGGAACCCGCCGGACTCCATGAAGACCTTGGTGGAGGCCTTCGACGAGTTCAGCCACTTGAGGAAGCCGGCGGCGAGGGCCGGGTTCTTCGACTGCTTCATGACGACCTCGGCGCTGCCGCCGTTGTTCGCGGTGGCCGCGGTCTGGCCGTCGTAGGTCGGCATCGGGGCGACGCGCCAGTCACCCTTGGCGTCGGCGACGCTGGCCTCGAGGTTGCCGGGCATCCAGGCGCCGGTGATCAGCGTGGCGATCTGGCCGTTGCCGAGCTGCTTGTACCAGTCGTCGGTCCAGCCGACGGTCTTCGCCAGCAGACCCTGCTCGACGAGCTCGTTCCAGGTCTTGGTCCACTTCTTCGTGCCGGCGTCCTGCAGGTTGATGGTCACCTTGTCACCGTCGGTGGTGAACGGGGTGCCGCCGGCCTGGGCGATCATGCTCGTGGTGAAGCCCGCGTCGCCGGAGTCGGCGGCCAGGTACTTCTCGGGGTCGGCTTCGTGCAGCTTCTTGGCGGCTGCAACGTACTCGTCCCACGTCTTCGGCACGGCGATGTCGTACTGGTTGAAGACCTTCTCGTTGTAGAACATGGCCATGGGGCCGGAGTCCTGCGGCAGGCCGTAGACCTTGCCGTCCATCGAGACCGACTTCCAGGTGCTCGCGGCGAACTTGCTCTTCAGGTCGCCGAAGCCGTAGTCGGACAGGTTGAGCAGTGACTCGGACAGGGCGAACTGCGGCAGCGCGTAGTACTCGACCTGGGCGACGTCGGGAGCGCCCGAGCCGGCCTTCACGGTGTTCTGCAGCTTGGTGTACTGGTCGGCGCCGGTGCCGGCGTTGACGAGCTTGACCTTCACCTTGGGGTAGGCCTTCTCGAACGCGGCGACCTGGTCCTTGGCGGACGGGGTCCAGGACCAGTAGGTCAGCGTGCCGCCCTGCTCGAGGGCCTTGTCGATGTCGGAGGCCGAGCCGCCGGAGCCGGAGCCGCCGGACGCGCAGGCGGCGAGGGCCATCGCGGCGGTGACGCCGATGGCGAGGGCGCTGAGCCCGCGCCGGAGACGCTTCTGCATGGTGGTGCCTTTCACTTCATCGTGAAGAAGGTGCTTCTTCGTGGAGGGACTGCTGGTTGCTGGTGGTGGGACTGGTCGGTGCGGTCCGTTGCGGGGCCGCTCCGTGCCTCCCGGCCGGGGTCCGGTGCTGCTGACCGGGGCCGGAGGGCGGGATCAGGCCTTGACGGAGCCGGCCGCGAGGCCGGACTGCCAGAAGCGCTGGAGGAAGAGGAACGCGACCACGATCGGGATGATCGTGAGGAGCGAGCCGGTGACGACGAGGTTGTAGATCGGCTGCGCACCGGAGCCGGTGGCCTGCGCGTTCCACTGGTTCAGGCCGACGGTCAGCGGGTACCACTTCGGGTCGCTCAGCATGATGAGCGGCAGGAAGTAGTTGTTCCAGGTGGCGACGACCGCGAACAGCAGGACCGTGACGACACCGGGTGCCAGGAGCTTCAGCGCGATGGTGAAGAAGATCCGGAACTCGCCGGCGCCGTCCATGCGGGCGGCCTCGATGAGTTCAGTGGGGATCGCCTCGACCGCGTAGGTCCAGATGAGGTACATGCCGAACGGGCTGATCAGGGACGGCAGGATGATCGACCACGGGGTGTTCGTCAGGCCGACCTGCGAGAAGAGCAGGAACGTCGGGACCGCAAGAGCCGTGCCCGGAACGGCGATCGCACCGAGGACGATGGCGAAGACGGCGCGACGGCCGGGGAACTGGAACTTCGCCATGCCGTAGCCGGCGACGGTCGCGAGCAGCGTCGCGCCACCCGCGCCGACGACGACGTAGAGCAGCGTGTTGCCGAGCCACTGCACGAAGATGCCGTCGTTGTAGGTGAGCGTGTCGACGATGTTCTGCCAGAGGTTGAACTTCCCGCCGAACCAGAGGCCGAACGTGGACAGCAGCGACGACTGCGTCTTCGTGCTGTTGACCAGCAGGTAGAAGAGCGGTGCGAACGAGTACACGACGAAGACGACCATGACCGCGGTCAGGAGACCGGAGCGCTTCACCTTGCGTCCGTCGACGGGCTTGGCCGCCTTCCGGGAGGCACGGGTGCGGCGGTCACGCGGGTCACCCTGGGTGGTGGTCGCTTCGGTGACGGTGAGGGGGGCGGGACCCTGCAGGGTGCTCATCGGTTCTCCTGTCGGGTACCGCGGACCTGCACGACGTAGGCGATGACGGCGGTGATGACGCCCATCACGATCGCGACGGTGGCGGAGTAGTTGAACTGCTGGCCGCTGAAGGACAGCGAGTAGGCGTACATGTTCGGTGTGAAGGCACTGCCGATGACGTTCGGGGCGAGGGTCTTCAGCAGGTTCGGCTCGTTGAAGAGCTGGAAGCTGCCGATGATCGAGAAGATCGTGGCGATGACCATCGGGCCGCGGAGGGCCGGGAGCTTGATCGAGAAGACGGTGCGCATCGGGCCGGCGCCGTCGAGCTCGGCCGCTTCGTACAGGTCGCCCGGGACGGTGCGGAGGGCGGCGTAGAAGATCAGCATGTTGTAGCCGAGGAACTCCCACGTGACCACGTTGCCGATGCTCGTCAGGACCCAGCTCGGGCTGAACGGCTGGAGCAGGTCGATGCCCATGGCGTCGTTCGCGGCTCCGGTCAGGCCGAACTGGTTGCCGTAGATGAAGCCCCAGATCAGGGCGGCGACGACACCGGGGACCGCGTAGGGCAGGAACACCGCAATGCGGAAGAACCCGGTGCCCCAGAGGCGGGCGCTGTCGAGGGCCAGGGCGGCGACGAGGGCCAGGCCGAGCATGATCGGCACCTGGACGACCAGGAAGATCGCGACGCGGCCGAAGCCGGACCAGAACTTGGCGTCCTGGAAGAGCTGCACGTAGTTGGCGAACCAGACGAACTGGTTGCCGCCGATGAGCTGGTCGCGGAACAGGCTGAGCCAGAGCGCGTACCCGATCGGCACGATGAGCATCAGCACGAGGACGGCGACGAACGGGCCGACGAACAGCCAGCCGGTCATGCGACCCCGCGGCTTCCCACGGCGACGCGGTGCGGGCGTGGTGCCCGTGCGTCGCGGCGCGGCCTCGGGGCTCCGCGCGGTGAGCGTGCTCATGTGACTCCTTCGTCGTGTTCCGGGCTGACGTCGATGGGACTCTCAGCGCCGACGGTCGTGCTGCGACCGGCGCTGATGTTGACGTCAACATCGAACGGTGGCGACCATAGCATGGCAACGTCAACATGCGCTAGCGTCAGCAGGAGTGGCCGCGCACCGACGCCGGTCCACCGGCCGCGAACCGGTGCCCGGCCCAGGCTGCGCACCCGTCCCGGCCCCACACCGTTCGCATGGAAGGGGGCGTGGACCATCTCGACGACCACCGACGCCACCGCAGTCCCCCGCCGCGCGCCGTCGCTCGCTGCCGTGGCCGACGCCGCCGGGGTCTCGATGCAGACCGTCTCCCGCGTGGCCCGCGGGTTCGACAACGTCAGCCCCGAGACCCGCACCCGCGTCCAGCAGGCGATGACGGACCTCGGCTACCGGCCGAACCGCGCCGCCCGGGCACTGCGCTCCGGACGCTTCCGGACCATCGGCGTGATCATGTTCACGCTTGCCTCGTACGGCAACATGCGCACGCTCGAGGCGATCGCCGACGCAGCGGGGGTCGCCGACTTCACCATCACGCTGCTGCCGATGGCCTCCCGCACCGAAGAGGGCGTCCGGTCCGCCTTCTCCCGCCTGCACGAACAGGCCGTCGACGGGGTCGTCATCATCATCGAGTCGCACGTCATCGACACCGCCGAGGTCGAACTCCCCGACGGCGTCCCCATGGTCGTCGTCGACTCCACCGGCACCACCGAGCACCCGGCGATCGACACCGACCAGGCCGACGGCGCCCGCCTGGCGACCCAGCACCTGCTCGACCTCGGCCACGACACCGTCTGGCACGTGGCCGGACCGGCGTCCTCGTACTCGGCAGCCCGGCGGCAGGCGGCCTGGAGCGCGACCCTCACCGCCGCCGGACGCACGGTCCCGCCGGTGCTCGGTGGCGAGTGGAGCACCGAGTCCGGCTACCAGGCCGGTCTCGAGATCGCCCGCCGCCCCGAGATCACCGCGGTGTTCGCCGCGAACGACCAGACCGCGCTCGGCGTCCTCCGCGCCTGCCACGAACTCGGTCGCGCCGTGCCGTCCTCGCTCAGTGTCGTGGGCTTCGACGACTCCCCCGAGTCCGACTCGTTCTGGCCGCCGCTGACCACGGTGCACCAGTCCTTCGACGAGGTCGGGCGCCGCGCGGTCGCCACACTCCTGACGCAGATCGAGGGCGGTGCCGCCACGGCGGCGACGGACCTCGTGCCGGTGCGGCTCGTCGTGCGGGCGAGCACGGCGTCGCCGCCGGCGCGGTAGCGGCGGGCGGCGGGCCGGCGACCACGCGAGGTTCGCGCTGCGCGACAGGCCGCGGGGCGGCGGCCGCGAGCGGTGTCGCCCAGCGCGAAACGCGCCGAGGCTCGGCCCCGCGGACAGAACGCGCCGCGCGCACACCGCAACATGCCCGCCCAGCCGAGGCTCGGCAGACGGGAGGCACGGTGCGGGCCCGCCACGCGCCTCCCGGCCGCACGAGACTCGCGCCCGGCGACAGTCCGCGGGGCGGCCACCGCGAGCGGCGTCGCCCAGCGCGAACCGCGCCGAGCCTCGGTCACGCGGACAGAACGCGCCGCACGCACACCGCACCATGCCCGCCCAGCCGAGGCTCGGCCCCGGGAGGCAGGGTGCGGGCCCGCCACGCGCCTCCCGGCCGCACGAGACTCGCCCCCGGCGACAGACCGCGGGGCAGCGGCCGCGAGCGGCGTCGCCCAACGCGAACCGCGCCGAGGCTCGGCCACGCGGACAGAACGCGCCGCACGCACACCGCACCATGCCCACCCAGCCGAGGCTCGGCCCCGGGAGGCACGGTGCCGGCCCGCCACGCGCCTCCCGGCCGCACGAGACTCGCGCCCGGCGACAGGCCGCGCGGCAGCCACCGCGAGCGGTGTCCCCCAGCGCGAAACGTGCCGAGCCTCGGCCATGCGGACAGAACGCGCCACGCGCACGCCGCAACATGCCCGCCCAGCCGAGGCTCGGCCCGCGCCGCCCCCGCCACCCGCCGCGCGCCCGCACAGAGAAGGACGCCGGGCCCCCGAAGGGACCCGGCGTCCTCTGCTCACTCGACGCTCGCCGCACGCAGCGTGCGCCGAGGCGACTACCCGATCGAGAGCGCCGTCCAGGAGACGGGCGGCAGCTCGATCGTGATCGTGTCACCCTCGCGGCGCACGGACTCGTTGGTCCGCAGGCCGACGCGGGAGGTGTTCGACAGGTCGTTCACGGCGTGCAGATCATCGTCCCAGATGCCCTCCGCGTGCACGTCCCCGTCGACGTCGAGGCCGGACAGGTCGATCGTGACCGTCGTGCTCTCGGACTGGTGGCGGTTGACGAGGAACACCGCGGCGCGGCCGTCCTCGACCGTGGCCGCCGAGTCGACGACCGGCACGGTGCCGTGCTTGCCGCCGTCGATCGTGTCACCCGAGGCCACGACGTTGAGCGACGTACCGTGCGCCAGGCGCGAGGTGACCGAGAACGGGAAGAACGTGGTCTGGCGCCAGGCCTCGCCACCGGGCTCGGTCATGATCGGGCCGATCACGTTGACGAGCTGCGCGATCGACGCGGATGCGACGCGGTCCGCGTGGCGCAGGAGCGAGATGAGCAGACCGCCCAGGACGACGGCGTCGGCGACGGTGTAGACGTCCTCCAGGAGGCGCGGGGCGACCGGCCACTCGTCGAGCGTGAACGTCTTCTGCTGGGCCTCCCACTTCGTGATCGACCAGACGTTCCACTCGTCGAACGAGATGTCGATCCGCTTGTCGGAACCCTTGTGCGCCTGCACGTGGTCCGCGGCGGTCGTCACCGTCTTGATGAAGTGGTCCATGTTGGCGCCGGAGGCCAGGAACGAGGTGAGGTCCTGGTCCTCCTCGTAGTAGGCGTGCGCCGAGATGTAGTCGACGTCCTCGTAGGCGTGCTCGAGGACGGTGCGCTCCCACTCACCGAACGTCGGCATCGACGCGCCCGAGGATCCGCACGCGACGAGTTCGAGGTCGGGCTGGATCTGCCGCATGGCCTTCGCGGTCATGGCGGCGAGCTTGCCGTAGTCCTCGGCGTTCTTGTGGCCGAGC
This sequence comes from Curtobacterium sp. CFBP9011, assembly GCF_034045095.1. Classification (NCBI taxonomy): domain Bacteria; kingdom Bacillati; phylum Actinomycetota; class Actinomycetes; order Micrococcales; family Microbacteriaceae; genus Curtobacterium; species Curtobacterium sp. CFBP9011. The sequence goes on along the minus strand of NZ_JAXCWN010000003.1, from coordinate 31,285 downwards.
TGCCACGGGCCGTCCATCTCGTTGCCGAGGCACCACATGGTGATGCCGAAGGGCTCTTCGCGGCCGTTCGCCTTGCGCTCCTCGGAGCGGGCGGTGCCACCCGGGATGTTCGCGTACTCGAGCAGCTCGATGGCCTCGGCGGCCCCGCGCGTGCCGAGGTTCACGGCGAGCATGAGCTCCGAGCCGACGGAGTCGAGCCACTGCTGGAACTCGTGCAGGCCGACCTCGTTGGTCTCGGTCGAGTGCCACGCCAGGTCGAGCCGGCGGGGACGCTGCTCGACCGGGCCGACGCCGTCCTCCCACTTGTAGCCGGAGACGAAGTTGCCGCCGGGGTAGCGGATGGTCGTGACGCCGAGCTCCTTGACGAGTTCGATGACGTCCTTGCGGAAGCCGTGCTCGTCGGCCGACTCGTGGGCGGGTTCGTGGATGCCGTCGTAGACGTGGCGGCCGAGGTGCTCGACGAAACCGCCGAACAGTCGGCGCCGCACCGGGCCCACCGTGAACGCGGAGTCGAGGACGAGGTGTGTGCGGGGCATGGATCTCCTTCGATCAGGCTGTGCGTCGAGCACGAGTGTTCCGCAGGGTCACGGAAGTGAGCGCTCACCTGCAGGAAACGCTATCGGGTGTCGACACGGGACGGAAGGGCTGGTGCGTACGTCGGCGCGGCGCTAATGTGAGCGCTCACGGGGCACCGACGCCCCGCGATCGGGACGTCGTTCCTCCCCGGATGACCGTCCCGCTTCGGCCCGTCCCGATGGAGTGATGCCATGCCGAACCGATCCGTCCCACCCCTCCGCGGGTCCACCTTCACCCGGAGGAGCCTGCTCGCCGCCGGAGCTGCGGCCGCCACGGTCCTGCCACTCGCCGCCTGCTCCAGCCCGCTCTCCGCCGGACTCGCCGGCAGCGCGCTCAACCCCGAGACGCTCGTCTTCTGGAACCTCTTCGGCGGCGGCGACGGTGTCCGCATGCAGACGATGGAGGACGGCTACGCCAAGCAGCACGGCGGCTCGTCGTCCCTGCAGGCGACGACCTTCGCCTGGGGCAACCCGTACTACTCCAAGCTGACACTGGCGACCGTCGGGAACAAGCCGCCGGACGTCGCGATCGCCCACCTGACCCGGGCGAAGCCGCTCTGGGACGGCGACCTGCTGGACCCGATCACGGCGGACGACCTGGCCGGCGTCGGACTCAAGGCCAGCGACTTCAACCAGAAGGCGTGGGCCGCGCAGAAGACCGACGGCGCCAACATCGCCATCCCGCTCGACACCCACCCGTTCGTGCTGTTCTACAACGTGGACGTGTGCAAGAAGGCGGGGCTGCTCGACGGTAATGACGAGCTCAAGAACCTGGACGGCATGGACGCGTTCGAGAGCGCCCTGGCCGCCGTGTCGAAGGTCACCGGCGGGACCGCGCTCAACGTCGCGAACGTCGTGCCCGAGACCGCGACCCCGTGGCGCTTCTTCTGGACGATGTACAACCAGATCAACGGTGCGACGCCGTTCATCAGCGACGGCGGCGCGAAGCTCACCGTCAACGAGGACGCCTACAACGAGGTCACCAACCGCACCCAGAAGTGGGTGAAGCAGGGCTGGATGAACAAGGCCCTGGACTACGCCACCGCGCAGTCGCTGATGTTCGACGGCAAGGCCGGCTTCTTCATGCAGGGCGAGTGGGAGATCAGCACCGCCCAGTCGATCAAGGGACTGAAGTTCGGCATGGCGCCGATCCCGACGCTGTACGACAAGCCCGCCACCCAGGCTGACTCGCACACCTTCATCCTGCCGAAGAAGGACCGTACGCCGGAGCAGAAGAAGGCGGCGCTGCTCTTCATCAAGCAGATGCTCGAGCAGAGCCTGACCTGGGCCGAGGGCGGGCACGTGCCGGCCTACATGCCGACGTTCGACAGCACGAAGTACAAGGAGCTCAAGCCGCAGTCGAACTACGCCGCCGCCGCCGAGACCGCGGTCTTCGACGACGCCGCCTGGTACGGCGGATCGGGTTCGACGTTCGAGGGCACCGTCGGCGCGCAGCTCGCCCTCGTGCAGCAGGGCAGCTCGAGTCCCGCGCAGGCACTCAGCGCGATCAAGAGCCAGCTGGCGACCTACCTCAACACCCCGAGCCCCCTGTGAACGGGCACGCGACCACCGTGAACACCGCGCGAAAGGCACGATGACGTGACCACAGCACCTGTCCTCGACCGCCCCACGGACGCGGCCGCCGCGCCCCGACGACTCCGCACCTACAAGAGCAGCCTCACCCGCGGCCAGGGCCGCAGCGGGTGGCTGTTCCTCGCCCCCTTCGGCCTGTTCTACGTGGCCTTCCTGCTCGGCCCGACGGTCTGGATGATCGTCACGAGCTTCTTCAACACCTCGACCGTCCGCACCGGCCTCGGCAGCTTCGCCGGGTTCGCGAACTACGCCGAGATGCTCGGGCGCTCCGACTTCTGGTCGTCGCTCTGGCACACCCTGCAGTTCACGCTCTACACGACCCCGCCGCTGGTGGTCCTGGCGTTCGTGTTCGCCGTGCTGACGAACCGCATGAACAAGGGCCAGTGGTTCTTCCGCCTGGCGTTCTTCCTGCCGTTCATCCTGCCGTCGGCGACGATCTCGCTGATCTGGGTGTTCATCTTCACGCCGGCCACCGGCCTGTTCGCCACGATCCAGTCGGCGATCGGCCTGACCCCCGGCTCCGGCATGCTGTCCAGCCCGAACACGGCGATGATCGGTGTCGCCATCGCCACCGTCTGGTGGACGCTCGGCTTCAACTTCGTGCTGTACCTGGCCGGCCTGCAGGAGATCCCCCGCGAGCTGTACGAAGCAGCCGCCGTTGACGGGGCCTCGAACTGGCAGCAGATCAAGTCGATCACCCTGCCGCTGCTCGGCCGCACCACGACGCTCGTCATCCTGCTGCAGATCATCGCCAGCCTGAAGATCTTCGACCAGGTGTACCTGATGACGAACGGCGGCCCGGGCATCTCCACCCAGGTCTCGCTGCAGCTCATCACCGGCGTCGGCTTCACCGACAACCGACTCGGCGCCGCCTCGGCCGCGTCCGTCCTGCTGTTCATCGTGATCGTCGCCATCGCGATCATCCGGCAGCTCGTCGAGCGCGCTGCCGCCAAGCGTGAGATCGGAGCCTGATCATGACCGCCACCGAGAGCATCACCACCGGCCGCACCAAGCTCCGCACCGGCGTCTCGTCGGCCGCTCCCACGAGCGCCGCGAAGATCGGCGTCAGCGGCCGCGGCTTCACGATCGCGTCGGCCGTCGTCCTGACGGTGTTCGCGATCATCTGGCTCATCCCGAGCCTGTTCGCGCTGAAGACCTCGCTGTCCGACAACGGCGTGGCCGCACTCGGCGCGAAGTCGATCCTGTCGAACTGGAACCCGACGCTGCACTCCTACGCGTCGCTGTTCCAGTCCGGCGACATCTGGAACTGGTACCTGGCGAGCGGTGTCACGAGCGTCGTCACCGCGGTGCTCACGGTGATCTTCGCGTCGATGGCGGCCTTCGCGCTGTCGCGGCTGGTGTTCCGTGGCCGGAACATCGCGTTCCTGCTCATCATCCTGGGCATCATGATCCCGACGCAGGTCCTGATCATCCCGATCTTCCAGGAGCTCAACGCGGTCAACCTGCTCAACACCTACTGGTCGGTGATCTTCCCGCAGGTGCCGGCCGTGATCGCGGTCTTCATCTTCAAGCAGTTCTTCGACGGCATCCCGAAGGAGCTGGAAGAGGCCGCGCGCATCGACGGCGCCGGCATCTGGAAGATCTACTGGTCGGTCATCCTGCCGCTGTCGCGTCCGGTGATCGCCGCGGTGACGATCCTGACGTTCGTCGGGGTCTGGAACAACCTGCTGCTGCCGCTGTTCGTGCTGTCGAACCCGGACCTCATGACGATCCCGGTCGGGCTCGCCACGGTCCAGGGCAGCTTCGGTCAGCGCTACGCGGACATCCAGGCGGGTGCGATCCTGGCGGCGTTGCCGCTGATCATCCTGTACCTGATCTTCCAGCGGCAGATCGTCGAGGGTGTCACCGGCTCCGGCCTGAAGGGCTGACGCCCGGTCCGGCAGTCCGGTCCGGACCACGTGACGGACGGGAGGCTCCCCACCAGCTGGTGGGGAGCCTCCCGTCCGTCATGGGTGCGGTCCGCACCCATGGAGCGCCCTTCAGCCGGCGAGCGGCTCGAGCCGCGACCGGAGGAGGCAGAACTCGTTGCCCTCCGGGTCCTGGAGCACGTGCCAGGACTCGTCGCCGGTCTGGCCGACGTCCGCCGGTCGCGCCCCGAGCGCGAGGAGGCGTTCGAGCTCGGCGTCCTGGTCGCGGTCGACCGGGTTGACGTCGAGGTGCAGGCGGAGCGGCTGCGTCTTCGCGTGCGGCACCCGGGACAGGACGATCGTCGGGGTCGCGCCGCCGAAGCCGGAGGCCGGGCCGATCTCGATGCCGTCCTCGTCCTTGCCGAGTTCGACGTAGTCGAGGACGGCGCACCAGAAGCGGGACAGGGCCTCGGGGTCGTCGCAGTTGAGGACCAGTTCACTCAGTCGGCAGCTCATGGCGCGAGGCTACCCGCGGGGCACCCGACCGGGTCCTGGGGAGACGCCGACCGGTCAGGGTGTCGGGGTGACGGTCCACTTGCCGTTCGTGGCGATCGCGAGGATGCCCGGCAGATCGGCCTCGAAGGTCTCGGAGAACGCCTCCGTGTCGCCGTAGATCCGGGTGGCGTCCGAGGTCGTGAAGACCCGGAGGCCGAAGCGGTCGTCCGCGCTGGCCGGCGTGTAGTCGACCTTCACGTGCCCGACGTCGTCCGAGAAGAACAGCACGGCCGGCCCGGTGCCGGACTGCGGCCCGGACACGGTGGCCAGGTCGTTCCAGCTGCTCAGCGTGAGCGACCAGGGGCCGTCGGCCTCGATGATGAGCATCTGCTGCTTCGGGTCGTTCTTCAGGACGCTGGTCACGAACGACGCCTTGAGGGGTGCCCGAGCGGAGCCGAACGGCGACATCCGCCCGGGTGCCGTGATGGTCGCGGTACCGGTGCACCCCGAACAGTCCAGGGCGGCGATGACGCCGAAGTCCCCGCGGACCCGGAACGCGATGTCCGAGGGGCCGGTGCCGGAGACGGTCCCGGGAGCACCCTCGGCGACGTCCCCCGCGTCGAGCGTGACGCCGGTGAGCTCGGCGACCGGCGGTGTCGTCGGCGTGGGGGTGGGGGTCGGGGTGGGCGTCGCACGCGGAGTCGTCGTCGCGCCGGCGGAGGAGCGATCGCTCGACGCCGTGTCGGCGCTGCCCGAGCCGCTGCCGGGGATCAGGGAGCAGCCGGTCACCAGCAGGACGGCGGTGAGGACCACCCCCACCAGGCTCGCTCGCCGGGTGCGCCCCCGGCGCGGGTCGGTCGTCCGTCGTCCCCCCATGCGGACAGCGTGCCACAGGCGGACGCCGCGCGGCCAGGCGATCCGAGCAGTCAGGTGATCCGAGCAGTCAGGCGGACGCCGCGCGGTCAGGCCATCGCGGGCTGGCGGGCCTCGTGTTTCCAGAACCCCGAGAAGGTGATGCGCGACTTCGGCAGTCCGGCGCGGTGCAGGTGGCGGCGCCCCTCGGTGGCCAGGCGGGACTCCCCCACGACGAACGCGTAGCCGCGGTCGTCGGACGGCACGTGCCGCTGCAGTTCGGCGAGCGCCGCGCGTCCGGGGACCGCATGGACGTCACCGCGGACGAGCCAGGTGACGGTGACGCCGACCGGGGCGTCGAGGTCGCGGATGTCGAGCGCCGACGGGACCTCCTGGATGATGCGGCCGATGGTGTCCCGCGGCAGGGAGCGGGCGATGCCGACGACGGCGGGCAGACCGGTCTCCTCGGCGGCGATGACGACCTCGGTGGCGTCGTCCGGGCAGTCGAAGATGCAGCCCTGGTCGAGGAGCGCGAGTTCGTCGCCGGGGCGGGCACCGCAGGCCCAGATCGCAGCGCGGCCCTCGAGCTGGCCGTCGGCGCCGGTGTGCACCACGAAGTCGATGTCCATCTCGCCGAGTTCGGGGCGGTGTCCAGCGACGGTGTAGTTCGCGCAGTGCGGTCGGGCGTCCTCGGCGATGCGGAGGTACTGCGGCCACCACTTGGCGCCGTCGAGCTCGGGCATCACGAACGCGTCCTGCTCGGGGCGCTGCAGGAACAGGCGGAACCAGTGGTCGAAGCCGAGGAACGGGAAGTCGCGGATCTCGTCGCTCGCGATGGTGACGCGGTGGATCGACGGGGTGTGCCGTTCGGTGCGGACGACACTCGCCCGGAACAGCCGCGGGTTCTCGGGCATCAGCCTCGGGATCTTCGCCATGAGGGAAGGCTAACCTAATATGGCTTCCGTGCCACCCCCTCCCCTCGCCGTCCCGACCGCGCCCGCCGCCCTGCCCGGAGCGGTGATCGGCGCCTCCGGTGTGCACCGCCGGACCGCCCGACGTCGGGTGGCGGTCCTGCTCGGGCTGGCCGTGCTGGTCGTGGTGGCAGCGGTCGCGAGCATGCTCCTCGGCAGCAACCACATCGGTGCCGACCGGGTGTTCGCCGGGCTGATGCGCAGCGGTTCCGGGACCGACGAGGCGATCGTCTGGGGCTCCCGTGTCCCCCGCACCCTGATCGGCGCGAGCGTCGGCGCGGCCCTCGGGATCGCCGGACTGCTCATGCAGGGGCACACACGGAACCCGCTCGCCGACCCCGGCCTGTTCGGCGTCTCCGCCGGTGCCGGTCTGGCGGTCGTCCTCGGGGTCTTCGTCTTCGGCGTCACGAGCACCAGCGCCTCGGTCTGGTTCGCGCTGGTCGGTGCGGTCGTCGCGAGCGTCGTCGTCTTCTCGGTGACCGTCGCCGGCAGCGGGACCGCCAGCCCGGTGCCGCTCGCCCTGGCCGGAGCCGCGGTGTCCGCCCTGCTCGGGGCACTGACGTCCTTCATCGTGCTCACCGACCAGGACTCCCTCGACGCGTACCGGCTCTGGGTCGTCGGGTCCCTGTCCGGCCGGCAGCTCGACGTGCTCGCTGCCGCGTGGCCGTTCATGGCCGTCGGACTCGTGCTCGCGATCTGGAACACCCGCGCACTCGACGCACTCGGGCTCGGGTCGGAGCTGGCGAAGGGCCTCGGCGAGGACCTGCTCACCGCGCGGCTCGTCGGCCTCGGTGGCATCACCCTGCTGGCCGCCGGTGCCACCGCCGCGGCCGGTCCGATCGCCTTCGTCGGGTTGACCGTGCCGCACGTGGCCCGTGCCGTCGTGGGCACCGGGCACCGCTGGACCCTGCCGGCGTCGGCGCTGCTCGGGGCCGTGCTGGTCCTGGTCGCGGACGTGGTCGGTCGCCTGATCGGCGGGTTCGCCGAGGTCGAGGTCGGCATCGTCCTGGCCGTCATCGGTGGTCCGGTGTTCGTCGCCGTCGCCCGTCGCCGATCGCTGGTGTCCCTGTGAGCGCCACGACGCGGGTCGACACCGACCGGCCGACCGACGGGCCCGCCGGACAGCCGTCACCGACCAGCACGGGGACCACCGCGGGCACCACCACCGGCCCCCGCCGCGGCGTCCGCATCGGCCCCGTCGGTCTCGCCTGGCGTCCCCGCGTCCTCACCACCTCGGTCGTCGCGGTCGTCGCCGCCCTGCTGCTCGTCGTCCTCGGCGTCGCGATCGGGTCCACGTTCATCGCCCCGGGCACCGTCGTCCGTGCGCTGCTCGGCCTGGAGTCCGGGCCGGACCAGTTCATCGTGACGACCCTGCGCCTGCCCCGTGTCCTGACCGGCGCGCTGGTCGGGGTGACGCTCGCGGTCGCCGGCGCCCTGACGCAGACGTTCACCCGCAACCCGCTCGGCACGCCGGACATCATCGGCGTGACCTCCGGCGCGAGCGTCGGCGCGGTGGCGGCGGTCGTCCTCGGCGGCGGTGGTTCCTCGGTGAGCGCGCTGGTCCTCGGCGGCGGCATCCCGGTCGCCGCGACGATCGGTGCTCTGGTCGCGGCGACGATCGTCTACGGGCTCGGTTGGCGCGGCGGCGTGCAGAGCCACCGTCTGATCCTGGTCGGCATCGGGGTCAGCGCGACCCTCGACGCCGTCACGAGTTACCTGCTCGTCCGCGCGAAGATCACCCAGGCCACCGCCGCGTCGCAGTGGCTCGTCGGCAGCCTGTCGAGCACCTCGTGGACGACGGTGTGGCCGCTGCTCGTCATCGCCGCCGTCGGCGTGCCGCTCGCCCTCGCCACCTCCGGCGCGCTCGGCATCGGCCAGCTCGGCGACGAGGTCGCCACCGGCGTCGGACTGGGTGTCCAGCGGCACCGGCTGCTCGTGATCGGCCTGGCGGTCGTCCTGACGGCCGCCGCGGTCGCCGCCGCCGGCCCGGTCGGCTTCGTCGCCTTCGTGGTGCCGCAGATCGCACTGCGGATCGCGGGGACGAACCGGCCACCGCTGCTGCTGTCGGCAGCGCTCGGCGCGGTGCTGGTCCTCGGCGCGGACCTGCTCGCCCGCTCGGTCTTCCCCTGGCAGGTGCCGGTCGGCATCGTCACCACCGTGATCGGCGCCCCGTACCTGATCTGGCTCCTCATCCGTCACCGCAAGGAGATGTCCCGATGACCACGACGACCCACCCGGTCCCGACCGAGATGCCGGCCGCCGCCCTCGAGCACACCGCGCCCGTCCTGGAGGCCCGTGGCCTGTCCGTCGGGTACGACCGGACCCCGGTCATCCGCGACCTCGACCTGACGATCGAGCACGGCACCGTGACGACGTTCCTCGGCGCGAACGGCTGCGGCAAGTCGACGCTCCTCAAGGCGCTCGGACGGGTGCTCAAGCCGCAGGCCGGCGAGGTACTGCTGGACGGCAGGCCGATCCGGAAGGAACCGAACCGGGCAGTCGCGCGGCAGCTCGCGATCCTGCCGCAGTCGCCGCTCGCCCCGGCCGGCACGAGCGTGCTCGACCTGGTGATGCGCGGCCGGAACCCGCACCAGTCGTGGGCCCGTCCGTGGACGGCGGAGGACGCGGCCGTCGCCGAGGACGCCATCGCGGCGACCGGCCTGACCGAGGTCGCCCACCGTGACGTCGCGAGCCTGTCCGGCGGGCAGCGTCAGCGTGCCTGGATCGCCCTGGTCCTGGCGCAGCGGGCGGACACGCTCCTGCTCGACGAACCGACGACCTACCTGGACCTGGCGCACCAGCTCGACGTCCTCCGGCTCGTCCGGCGGATCAACCGCGAGCAGGGCTCGACCGTCGTGATGGTGCTGCACGACCTGACCCTGGCCGCGCGGTACTCGGACCGACTCGTGGTGCTGCACGACGGCGGGGTGGTGGCCGACGGGACGCCCGCCCAGGTCCTCACCCCGGCCGTCCTCGCGCAGGCGTTCGGTCTGCACGCCCGTGTCGTGCCGGACCCGGTGACGGGGGCGCCCATGGTGGTGCCGGAGGCCGACGAGCACGACGTCTGACACGCCTCCCGGCCCGGGATCCACCACGGAACTGGTGCATCCATTCGGGTTAGGTTAGGCTCACCTAACGTGAACACTCTCCGCCGCGGCACGGTCCGTGCCGCCCTCCTGACCGCCGTCACCGCGACGGCCCTCATCCTGACCGGCTGCTCGAGCACCGGCGGATACGACGACGCCGGCGACGGCACGAGCGCGTCCTCCCGCGCGTGGTCGTACGAGGACGCCACCGGAGCGACCGTCAAGGTCGACCACACCCCGAAGCGCGTCGTGGTCCTCAACGACATCGCGATCTCGTTCATCGAGTACGGCCTGCGCCCGGTCGGCACCTTCGGGCAGCTGACCATGGCGAAGGACCAGCGCTTCACGGATCTCGACAAGGACGGCATCACGCAGCTCGGCAACGGCTACGGCGACATCGACCTCGAGAAGCTCGCGGCACTGAAGCCCGACCTCGTCGTCACGTCGGTCTACCCGACGGACGCCAAGGGGACGCTCGACACCAGCCAGCCGGCCTACGGCTTCAAGGACAAGGAACAGCAGCAGCAGGTCGCGGCCATCGCACCGATCGCCCAGGTCAAGTGGGGCGGCGAGGGCGAGGACGTCATCGAGCACATCGCCGACCTCGCCGAGTCCCTCGGGGCGAAGGAGAACCGGGTCGAGGCCGCCGAGAAGGACTTCGACACCGCCAAGGACGCGCTGCAGAAGGCCGTGAAGGGCAAGGACCTGTCCATCGTCTCGATGTACGCGGACGGCGACGGCGCCTACGTCACCCGCCCGTCCGACGAGCCGACGCTGCAGATGTACACCGACTTCGGCGTCGACTTCGTCGTCCCGAAGCCCAAGGGCTGGTACTGGGGCATCTACAGCTGGGAGAACGCGGGCCAGATCACCGGCGACGTGATCCTGCTCTCGCAGCAGGGGTACCAGGTCGCGGACCTCGAGAAGCAGCCGACGTTCGCCGACAACGCCGCCCTCGCGGCCGGCCAGGTCCACAGCTGGACCTTCCCCGCCCTCGACTACGCCTCGCAGGCCGACTACATGACGAAGCTCGCGGGCTGGATCGACGAGAGCAAGCCGGTCTCCTGACACGACCGCCAGACCAGCGGAACGGCACGGCCGGCGCGACGGCACGACGAACGGGAGGCTCCCCACCAGCTGGTGGGGAGCCTCCCGTTCCGTCGTCTGCCTGCGCCGGTCAGCCGGGCAGGGCGGCCACGGTCACCTTGGCCGCCGCCGCGACGAGCGCGTCGACCGGCGCCGCGTCCGCCCGCGACCGACTGGTCATCACGACGAGGACGATCGGCGCCCGGCCCGGCGGTGTGACGATCCCGACGTCGTTCCGCACCCCGTAGGAGCCGGTGCCGGTCTTGTCGGCGACCGACCAGCCCGTCGGGACACCGGCGCGGATGGTCCCCGCACCCGTGGTGGTGCCGGCCATCGTGTCGACGAGCATCTTCCGGTCCTCCGGCCGCAGCGCGTCGCCGAGCAGGACGGTCCGCAGGTCCGCCGCGAACTGGGCCGGTGTGGTCGTGTCGCGCTCGTCGCCGGGGGCGGCCTCGTTGAGGTCGGGCTCGACCCGGACGACCTGGGTGACCTGGTCGCCGATCCCCCGGAGCCACTGCTGCACGACCGACGGGCCGCCGACCCGTTCGACGAGCAGGTTCGCCGCCGTGTTGTCGCTCGAGCGCAGCATCGCGTCGAGCAGCGCTCGGACGGTCATACCCGAGCCGACGTGTTGCGACGTCACCGGGGCGTACGACAGCAGGTCGCGCTGCTCGATCGGCACGACGGCGTCGAGGTCGCCCGACCGGGCGTCGTCCAGGACTGTCGCGGCGATGAACACCTTCGCAGCCGACGCGAACGCGAACCGCTCCCCCGCCCGGTGTGTGACGGTCGCCCCGCTGCCGGTGTCGATCGCCACGAGGCCCAGGCGGGCGTCGTCGCGGCGCTCGAGCGCGTCGAGCGCCTGGGTGGTGGCGGCGCTCGTCGTGCTCGCCGGGGTCGGTGCCGCAGGGGTCGGCGCGCCCGCGTCCCGGCGCGTCCCCGCGCTGGGTGCGGTGCTCGGGAGCCCGACCGGCACGGTCACCGACTGGCAGCCGGACAGCGCGATGGTGGCCGCGACGAGGAGCACGGTCGCGATGATCACCCTCGTCCGGTCCGGCATCGTCACACGATAGTGCGGCGATCCTGCCTGTCCCCGAGTGCGCCTGCGGGCTCCCGCAGGTCCGCTCCCGCTGGTCGGGGGACGAACCTGGGGATCATCTCCAGGAAGGTGCACCGAGTGCATCGATGCACTTAGTGTCTTCTCCGTGACCCTCTCACCCGACCGCCGTGCTGCCCTCAAGGCACGGCACCGGGCAGCGATCCTGCAGGCCGCTCGCGACCTGATCGACGAGCGCGGCGGCGAGTTCAGCGTCGACGAGCTCGCCGCCCGCGCCGACGTCGCCCGACGCACGGTGTTCAACCACTTCGCGTCGCTCGATGAGATCCGCCTGTCGGTGTGCGAAGAGGTGCTGTCGGTGATCATCGACCAGTTCCTCGCCGAGATCGCGAACACCCCGGTCGGCGACGGCAGCCGTGCCGCGATGTTCGACGAGCTCGAATCCGCCGCCCGCGGCACCGACCTGCCCGGCGCGATCGTCCAGCTGTACGGCATCCTCGGCGAGCCCGAAGACGACGACCCGAAGGCGGCCGCCCTCACGCAGACCGCGTTCGCCCGCGTGACCGGGCGCCTCCGCAGCGAGGTCGCCCGTCGGCACCACGCAGCTGATGCCCTGGACACCGCACTCCTGGTGGACTCGCTGATGAGCGGCATCGTCGTCATCGCCGACCACTGGATCTCGACCACCGGCCCCCGCCTGGACGACCAGGCCCGGGACGACTGGGACGCCCTGCTCGGACGGCTCGTGCACAGCGTCCGCAGCGGGTACCTGCCCGAACACTGACCACTCGACGTCCTCCCAGGGGTCCACCGGCGCACCCCGTTCGACAGCACCACCCCCGACGAAAGGAACGGAGCCCAGCATGGCCGGCCTCCTCTACCGCCTCGGTCGCTTCGCGGCCCGCCGACACTGGACGGTGATCATCGCCTGGATCGTCCTCATGGCGATCGCCGGTGTCACCTTCAGCCTGTTCGCGGGCACCATCTCGTCCTCGATCACGATCCCGGGCACGAAGACCAGCCAGGTGCAGGACGAGCTGGCCGACAAGTTCCCGAGCGCGAACGGCGGCAACGGCACGCTGGTCTTCCAGACGACCGACGGCAAGGCCTTCTCGGACAGCCAGAAGGACGGGGTGAAGTCGTTCCTGACCGACCTCGAGGACCTGCCCGGCATCAAGGGCACCACCGACGGCTTCGCCACCCAGCAGCAGCTCGACGACCAGCGGCAGAAGATCGTCGACGGCCGCAAGGAGATCTCCGACGGCCGGAAGAAGATCGAGGACGGGCAGAAGGAACTCGACGCGCAGAAGACCCAGCTCGAGTCCGGCCAGCAGCAGATCACGGACGCCCAGGCGCAGCTCGACGCTCAGAAGGCCCAGGCACAGGCGCAGGCACAGGCCGCCGGGGCCGCCGCGGCCGCCAGCGCCGCCGCACAGGCCCAGGCGCAGGCCGGCCAGCAGCAGCTCGCCCAGGCGCAGGCACAGATCGACGCCCAGAAGCAGCAGCTGACCGCGGGTGAGCAGAAGACCGCCGACGCGCAGAAGACGATCGACGCGAACACGACGAAGCTCGCGGACAACGAGCGCGACCTCGAGCAGGGCTCCGACCTGCTCGACCTGTCGAAGGACATCCGCTTCGTGTCCTCGAACGACTCCGCCGCCATCGGCACGGTGCAGTTCACGAAGTCGACGTACGAGGTCCCGCAGACCACGAAGCAGGAGATCTCCGACCGGGCGGACGCGGCGAAGATCAGCGGCGTCGACGTCTTCGTCTCGAACGACATCGCGCAGGGCGTGCCGTCGATCCTCGGACCGGGCGAGATCATCGGCGTCATCATCGCCGCCCTCGTGCTGTTCCTCATGCTCCGCACCGTGATCGGCGCCGCGATCCCGCTGCTCAGCGCCGTGCTCGGTGTCGGCGTCGCGACCCTCGCCTCACTGTCCTTCTCCGGCCTGGTCGAGTTCATCTCGGTCACGCCCGTGCTCGGGGTGATGCTCGGGTTGGCGGTCGGCATCGACTACTCGCTGTTCATCCTCAACCGCCACCGGACCCAGCTGAAGCAGGGCATGGGCGTCCACGAGTCGATCGGGCTCGCGAACGGAACGTCCGGCAACGCGGTGGTCTTCGCCGGCACGACGGTCATCGTGGCGCTGCTCGCACTGAACATCACCGGCATCCCGTTCCTCGGCCTGATGGGCACGGTCGGTGCGGTCGCGGTCCTGTTCGCGATCCTCATCGCCACGTCCTTCACCCCGGCGCTGCTGTCGCTGCTCGGCCTGCGGATCCTCCGGAAGAAGGAGCGCCAGCAGATCGGGCACACCGGCTCGGTGCAGGTGCCGAACAAGCCGATGTCGACCTGGCGTGCCGTGATCACCCTCGTCGCGGGCGTCGCCGTCCTCGGCACGATCGCACTCCCCGCCACGCAGATGCGCCTGGGCCTGCCCTCCGGCTCGTCCGAAGCGGTCGAGTCCAGCCAGTACAAGGCGTACAAGACGCTCGAGAAGGAGTTCGGTGCCGGCCAGAACGGCCCGCTGCTCGTCGTCGCGACGCTGCCGAAGGCCGTCAGCAAGGACGACGTCACCGGCACCGAGGTCACGATCGGTCAGGCACTGTCGAAGAACGACGACGTCGACGCGGTCCTGCCGATCGGCGCGTCGAAGGACCGCTCGATCATCGCGTTCCAGGTGAAGCCGAACGGCGGCCCGGACAGCGTCTCCACCGAGACGCTCGTCAAGGACCTCCGCGCGCAGAGCGTCTCGACCGACGACGGCAAGGTGGAGCTCGGCGTCGCCGGCAACGCCAGCGCCAACATCGACGTGTCCGAGAAGCTCGCGAACGTCCTGCCGCTCTACCTGGCGGTCGTGGTCGGTCTGTCGCTGATCATCCTGATCATCGTGTTCCGGTCGTTCCTGGTGCCGATCACGGCGACGGCGGGGTTCATCCTGTCGGTGCTCGCGTCGTTCGGTGGTCTGACCGCGATCTACCAGTTCGGGTGGCTCGGCAGCGTGTTCGGCGTGCACGACCCGGCACCGATCCTGAGCTTCCTGCCGATCATCGAGATCGGGATCCTGTTCGGGCTCGCGATGGACTACCAGCTCTTCCTGGTCTCCGGCATGCGCGAGGCGTACGCCCATGGGGCCAGCGCGAAGGTCGCGGTCCAGCGTGGTCTGCACGCCGGTCGTGCGGTGGTCACGGCGGCCGCGATCATCATGATCTCGGTGTTCGCCGGGTTCATCTTCTCGGACTCGTCGACCATCAAGCCGATCGGCTTCGGGCTGGCGTTCGGCGTCCTGCTCGACGCGTTCGTCGTCCGGATGCTGCTGATCCCGGCCGTGATGCACCTGCTCGGCAAGAGCGCCTGGTGGATCCCGAAGTGGCTCGACCGGATCCTGCCGGACGTCGACGTCGAGGGCGCCAAGCTCGAGCGCATGCAGCAGGCGACGCAGCACGCGTCCTCCGGTACGGCGGGCGAGGGCAACGGCGACGGCAACGCACACCACGGCTCGCATGCCGCTCCGGCGGAGCCGGACGCGCCGACCCACGACTCGGGTCACTCGCCCTCGCACCGCGCGTAGGCACCAGCGTCACCGACGGGAGGCCCGGTGCCGGTCCACGAGACCGGCCCCTGGCCTCCCGTCCGTCGTCCACCCCGCGCCACCCCCGCGGAACACCGGTGTTCGTCGAACACATCGCGCAAATGCGCGGCGCAACAGACGAACACCGGTGTTCCGCCGTTGCGATCACCGCTGCTTCGTGCACGAAGGGTACGGTGGGCGCATGCTCCACACCGAGACCGACCCGCTCTCCCTCGACCGGCAGCTCTGCTTCGCCCTCGCCGCCACGAGTCGGAGTGTGGTCGGGCTCTACCGCGAGCACCTGGAACCGATGGGGCTGACGCACCCGCAGTACCTCGTGATGCTCGCGCTCTGGGAGCGCGACCCCCGCTCGGTGCGCGAGATCGCGGGAGAACTCCGCCTGGAGTCGGCGACGCTCAGTCCGCTGCTCAAGCGACTCGAAGCGTCCGGCTACGTCCGCCGCGGCCGCAGCACCGAGGACGAACGACAGCTCGCGGTGTCCCTGACGACAGCCGGTCGGGCCCTCCGCGACCGCGCCGAGGCCGTCCCCGTCGCGGTCGCGGCCCAGCTCGGGTGGCCGGTGGCCCGGCTCGAGGCGCTGAAGGACGAGTTGACGGCACTCCTCGAGGTCGTCGACCACGCCTGACCCGCGCAACGCACCAGACAGCGCGTACACTAACGATCAGGGCACGAATGGAAGGGTGACCATGGGACGCTTCGCGCAGTGGTACGAGCGCTGGAATACCACGCTGATCAACAAGATGGGGCCGTCCCAGATCGGTGCCGGTCACCCCGAGGGCCTCGACGACCGCACGGTCGACCGCGGCTGCCCGATCTGCCACCAGCCACTGTCCCTGCACACCGTGATCCGTCCCGAGGGCCAGGTCCGCTCCTCCACGCTGGTGTGCCCGCGACCCTGAGCGCGAGAACCGGACAGCGTGACCGAGTTGGAATAGGCAACATGGTGTCGGCGTTCCCGCTCGGCGTGAAGCTCTTCGAACCCACCGCCCTCGGCGCACTCCGACTCAGCAACCGCATCGTCATGGCCCCGCTCACGCGCACCCGCGCCGGTGAGCACGGGATCCCGAACGACCTGCTCGTCGAGCACTACGCGCAGCGCGCGAGCCTCGGCATGATCATCACCGAGGGCACCTGGCCCGTGCAGGAGGGCCGCTCCTACCCCGGCCAGCCCGGCATCGAGACCGACGAGCAGATCGCCGGCTGGCGTCGCGTCGCCGACGCCGTCCACGAGCGTGGCGGCACGATCGTCATGCAGCTCATGCACGGTGGCCGCGTCTCGCACACCGACATCTCGCAGACCCCGCGCATCGTCGGCCCGAGCGCCGTCGCCGCCCCGGGTCAGACGCACCTGGCCGACGGCTCGAAGGCCGACATGCCGGTCCCCCACGAGCTGACCACCGACGAGGTCGCCGAGGCCGTCCAGGGCTTCGTCCAGGCCGCTCGCAACGCGATCGCCGCCGGCATCGACGGTGTCGAGGTCCACGGCGCCAACGGCTACCTGGTGCACGAGTTCATGTCGAGCCACTCGAACACCCGCACGGACCAGTACGGCGGCTCGGCCGAGAACCGTGCCCGCTTCGCCGTCGAGGTCGTCACGGCCGTCGCCGAGGCCGTCGGCGCGGACCGCACCGGCATCCGCCTGTCGCCGGAGCACGGCATCCAGGGCGTCATCGAGGACGACGCCGCCGACGTGCGCGCCGTCTACTCCGCGATCGCCGAGGGCCTGGCGCCGCTCGACCTCGCCTTCATCGACGTCCTGCACGCCGAGCCGGCCGGTGACCTCGTGCAGCACATCCGCCGCACCGCGGGCGCCCCGTTCGTCGTCAACTCGGGCTTCAGCGCGATGACCACGCGCGACGAGGCGATCGCCGTCATCGACGAGGACGTCGCCGACGCCATCGCCGTCGGTCGTCCCGCGATCGCGAACCCGGACCTCGCCGAGCGCTGGGAGCAGGACGCGGAGCTCAACGAGCCCCGTCCCGAGCTCTTCTACGGCGCGACCGCCGAGGGCTACACCGACTACCCGACCCTCGCCGAGGTGCGCACGTCGGTCGCGTAGTCCGCACCACGTGACGGGAGGCCCGGTGCCAGCTGGCACCGGGCCTCCCGTCGTGTCCGGGTCAGGTCACATCCGACTCAGGCCACACCCGACCGTGCCCGACACGACGGGGCCCGACCCGACAGGGGCCGGTCCTGGTCGGCTCCGTCCCAGAGGTCGCCGCACTCGACCGGCTGCGCCCCCGCCGACCGGAGCCAGGGGCCGGCACCACGGTCTGCGTCCGCCACCGCTCCCGGACCGAGCGCAGCACCGAGCGCGGCACGGAGCGCGCGCCAGTGGTCACGCCCGAGGAGCACCGGGTGTCCGGGTCGGCCGTCGTGGACCGCCCGGCGGAGTGACCCGCGGTCGGGCGCCGTCCGTCCGCCGTCGTCGAGCACCCGCCGGACCGCCGCGTGGGGCAGCCCGGGCAGGTCCACGAGCGTGACGAGCGCCGCGGTGACGTCCGGGTCCTCCGCTGCCGCCGTCAGGCCGGTCAGCAGCGAGGCGGACGGCCCGCGTTCCCAGTCGTCCGCGACCACGATGCGGACCGCCGGACGGTCGGGGACCAGGGCACGGGCCTCCCGGCTGGCGGCACCGAGGACGACGGCGGCCGCGTCGCACCCGCCGTCGAGCAGCGCGGTGACCGCCAGGTCGACCCAGGGTCGGCCGTCAGGACGACGGACCAGTGCCTTCGGGCGGCCCATCCGGGTGCCGGCCCCGGCCGCGAGGACGACGCCGACCACCCGGCCGGTCCCCGCGTCGACGGCCGTCATGTCGGACCGTCAGACGAACCCGGGCACCGCGAGCCAGGCGGCAGGGGCGTCCTCGATGCCGTCCCGGACCACCGTGCCCGAGATGAGGCCGTAGGGGCGGTCCGCGGCGAAGAAGACCTCGCCCGGGTTGTCGAGCCCGAACGGTGCCAGGTCGACCAGGAAGTGGTGCTTGTTCGGCATCGAGAAGCGCACCTCAGCGATCTCGGGGAACGCCTCGATCGCGGTGCGCCCCATCGCGAACAGGGTCTGCTGCAGCGCGAGCGAGTGCAGGTCGGCGAAGGTCTCGAGCATCCGGGCGAGGACCCCGGCGTGGACCACGTCGAAGTCGATGCCGGCGGCGACCGCGTCGGGCAGGTACCGCCAGCGGGCCGTCACCGAGGTCGCCAGGATCCGGTCGTCGGTCTCGGCGAGCGTCGTGTAGCCGTCGCGGGGGAAGCCGTGGAACTCGCTGCCGGTCGACTTCAGCACGGTCAGGTCGGTGACGCCCGCGATCACGTGCACGTCGTCGCCGTCGACCTGCACGACCGCGGTGCGGGTGCCGGCTCCGGCCCGGACGAAGGCGTGGTCGTGCTCGCGGCCGGCGACCGTGATGCGCTCCCAGGTGTGCTGTTCGGCCGACAGGGTCGCGCCGTCGTACCAGTCGAACGCGGTGGTGAAGTGGCGACCCAGGCGGAGCAGGAACTCCTCCGGGCTGTGCACGCCGTGCTCCCGGGCGAAGGCGTAGACGGTGTTCTTCTGCGAGTCCGTCGCCAGGACCTTCGCGTTGTCGCCGTCGGTGTACGAGTCGGCGAGCGCCGTGCCCCGCAGCTGGGTCGTGACGGTGAGGTCCTCGATCTCGTGGCGGTCGGTGTCGCGGGTGACCCGGACCAGGCGGACCTCGGCCTTGCCGTACTGGTTGGCGCCGAGGTGGACGGTCGTGGGCACGCCCGTGGCGCTGGCGGTGGCGGCGTCGGGCGCGGTGCTGGTGTCGGTCATGGGGGTCAGCTCCCTCGGTAGGTGGAGTAGGCGAACGGACTGAGCAGGAGGGGGACGTGCAGGTGCGGCGCGGGGTCATCCGGTGTCGGCCCGTCCGGCTGCTCGGGCACGGTGATCGTCACGGTCACCCGGGGGTGGAACGTGCCGGTGTCGAGTGCCGCCCAGTACGCGCCGGTGGCGAAGGACAGGGTCCACTCCCCCGGTGCGAGCAGGTCCGGTCCGAGACTGCTGATCCGACCGTCGGCGTCGGTCCGGCCGGAGGCGACGAGCACCCCGTCGGCGTCGGTCAGCGAGACCGCGACCCCGGCGGCGGGCCAGCCGTTCGTGGTGTCGAGCACGTGGATGCTGAGGTGGCTCACCGGACGCTCCGCTCGAGTCGGAGGAGGGCGATCTCCCGCAGCTGGCCGGCGACCTCGAGGCGCTCGGTGGCGTCGTCGTTCGTCATCCGTCGGCGGAGCTCGGCGAGCACCTGGTCGGCGCTGCGACCGGCGGCGCGGACGAGGAACACCCGGTCGAAGCGGGTCTCGTAGGCGGCGTTGCCGGCCCGGAGCGCGGCCGCGGTGTCGACGTCGGCATCGGCGGACGCGGCCTGTTCCAGCCGGGAGGCTGCTGCCGCGGCTCCGTCACCCACCGGCCGGTCCCCGATCCGCGGGTGCTCGGCGAGCGCGGCGTCGACCTCGTCGTCGGTCCAGGTCCGGGCGAGCCGGTCGGCCGCGACGGCGAGGGCGTCCGCCGATCCGTACGGGCGGCCGGCGAGGACGGCGTCGGCCCACCGCGGTACGGCGGCCCAGGACGCGACGAGTGCCCGGGCAGCGTCGTCGTCGAGCCGGTCGAACGCGAGCGCGCTGCCGGTGGTCGGGGACGCCCGGGTGGCGGTGTCGGTCGGTGGAACGGTCATGTCCCGGAGGATGGCACCCCCGTGTTTCGGGGAGAGGTCGGGCAGGTCACGGGTCCGCTGCACCGCCCGACCACGGCTGTTCCTTCCCCGTAACGACGCTGAAACACCGGTTCCCTAGCGTGGCTGACATGGCATGGAACCGGGGCATGATCGCGCACGGCCGACGAGTCGGTGCGCTCGTCGACCCCTGCCGCCCTGCCCTGATCGGACCCGTCCATGGACCTCGTCTCCGTCCGCACCGTGCGGACCCCGTCGCACCGCGACGACCTCGCCTTCGCACCCGGTGACCGCCCGCTCGGTGGCGGCACCTGGCTCTTCTCGGAGGAGCAACCCGGCCTGACCGGGCTCGTCGACCTGACGACCCTCGGGTGGCCCGACATCGAACGGACGCCCGGCACGCTGACGATCGCGGCGACGTGCACGGTCGCCGCGCTGCTCCGGGTGCAGCCAGACCCCGACTGGGTCGCCTGGCCGCTGGTGGACCGGTGCGCGAACGCACTGCTCGCCTCGTTCAAGGTGTGGAACGCGGCGACCGTCGGCGGGAACGTGGCGGTCGGGCTGCCGGCCGGGGCGATGACGGCGCTGCTCGTCACACTCGACGCGACCGCGGTGGTGTGGACCCCGGACGGCGGGGAGCGCCGCGTCCCCGTCGAGCAGCTCGTGCTCGGCGTGCAGACGCTGGACCTCGGGCACGGCGAGGTCATCCGGGCGTTCGACCTGCCAGAGGAAGCGCTGCGCGCGACGACCGGGTTCCGCCGGGTGTCGCTCAGCCCGCACGGCCGGTCGGGCTCGCTCGTCACCGCACGGTGGTCGGCAGCGGGCTTCGTGTTGATCGTCACGGCGGCGACCCCGCGGCCGGTGGTGTTCCGGTGGTCCTCGGTGCCGTCGGCCCGAGAGGTCGACGCAGCCCTCGACGCCGTCCTGGGCTCGGACGAGGACTGGTACGACGACCCGCACGGCTCGCCCCGCTGGCGACGTGCGGTGAGCAGCGTGTTCGCACACGAACTCCGCGACGAAGCCGCCGAGGCAGCGGGCGCAGCGGGAACGACCGCAGCGGCGGCGGGCACCTGATGAGGCTCGAGGTGGACGGCACCCCGCTCGAGGTCGCACCACAGCCCGGACAGGTCCTCCGCACGCTCCTCCGCGACCACGGCGTGACCTCGGTGAAGAAGGGCTGCGACGCCGGCGACTGCGGTGCCTGTACGGTCCTCGTCGACCAGGTGCCGGTGCACTCCTGCATCACGCCCGCCCACCGGCTCGAGGGCCGCACGGTCACCACGGCCGCCGGTCTCGGCACCCCGGAGGACCCGCACCCCGTCCAGCGTGCGTTCGCCGAGGCACCCGGGTTCCAGTGCGGCTTCTGCACGGCGGGCTTCGTCGTCACCGCTTCGACGCTGACCGAGGACGACCTGGCCGACCGGCACCGGAAGCTCAAGGGCAACCTCTGCCGCTGCACCGGGTACCGGGCGATCGAGGACGCACTCGACGGCGTCGCGAACACGACCTGTGCGGCACCGGGCGCGGCGATCGGCACCTCGGTCGCAGCCCCCGCGGCCCGGCGCATCGTCACCGGCCGCGAGGAGTACACGCTGGACATCCCCGGCGACGGACTCCGGCGCACCGAGGCGCTCCTGCACCTCGCCGTCCTCGGCAGCCCGCACCCGCACGCCCGCATCACCGCGATCGACACCACCGAAGCCTCGGCCCTGCCCGGCGTCCACGCCGTGCTGACCCACCACGACGACCCCGGCGTGCTGTTCTCCACCGGCCGCCACGAGTCACGGCTGGACGACCCGGACGACACCCGCGTGCTCGACCCGGTGCTGCGGTTCCGCGGCCAGCGCGTCGCCGCGGTCGTCGCCGACAGCGCCCGGATCGCCGAGCAGGCGTGCGCCTTGGTCCGCGTCGAGTACGAGGTCCTCGACAGCGTCCACGACCCCGATGCGGCACGCCAGCCGGGTGCCCCGCTCCTGCACGGTGACAAGACGTCGGCCGAGCACCGGATCGCCGAGCCGGCGCGGAACGTCGTGGCGAGCCTCCACGGCGGTACCGGCGACGTCGAGGCCGCACTGTCCGCGTCGGCCGCGACCGTCGACGGGGTCTGGACCACCGGCCGCGTCTCGCACGCGGCCCTGGAGACACACGCCACCCGTGGGTGGATGGACCCGGACGGGCGGCTCGTGCTCCGGACCGCCACGCAGGTCCCGTTCCTGGTGCGGGACGAGATCGCCCGCGTCTTCGCGCTCGACCCGGCCCGGGTGCGCGTCGTCGCGAAGCGGGTCGGCGGCGGGTTCGGCGGCAAGCAGGAACTGCTCACCGAGGACCTCGTCACCCTGGCGGTGCTGCGGACCGGCCGCACCGTGCAGTTCGAGTTCAGCCGTCGGGACGAGTTCACGGTCGCGCCCACCCGGCACCCGATGCGTGTCCGGGTCCGGCTCGGCGCCGACGCGGACGGCACCCTCACGGCGCTGCACGTCGACCAGACGATGGACACCGGGGCGTACGGCAACCACGGCATCGGGGTCATGTTCCACTCGGTCAGCGAGTCCGTCGCGGTGTACCGGTGCCCGGTGAAGCGCGTCGACGCCGAGTCGGTGTACACGAACAACCTGCCGTCGGGGGCGTTCCGCGGCTACGGGCTCGGGCAGGTGGTGTTCGCGATCGAGTCGGCGATGGACGACCTGGCCCGCGAGCTCTGCCTCGACCCGGTCGAGTTCCGGCGGCGGAACGTCGTGGTGCCGGGTGACCCGCTCGTCGTCACGGACCCGCACGAGCAGAGCGACCTGCAGTGGGAGGGCAGCTACGGGCTCGACCAGTGCCTGGACCTCGTCGAGGACGCACTGGCCGGACCGCTGCCCGAGGTCCCGCGGATGGACGGGCCGGTGCTCGACGGTCCGGGGCTGGACCGTTCTGCCGACTGGGCGTTCGGCACCGGTGTCGCCCTCGCGGCCATCGCCACCATGCCGCCCCGGGGACACCACGCCCACACCTCGGTCGAACTGCTGCCCGGCGGGCGGTACCGCATCGGCGTCGGCACGGCGGAGTTCGGCAACGGCACCACCACCGTGCACACGCAGCTCGTCGCCACCGCGCTCGGCACCACACCCGACCGGGTCGACGTGCACCAGTCCGACACCGACGCCGCGCGCCACGACACCGGGGCGTTCGGGTCCGCCGGGGTCGTGGTCGCCGGCCGTGCCCTGTACGCCGCCGCGCAGGCACTCCGCGACGACCTGACCGCCCGGGCCCTGGCACTCGTCGCAGCCCGCACGCCGCGGACCGCCTCCGGCGTGCTCGGTCCGGCGGTCACCGTCGAGCCCGAGGGCGTCCGCGTCGGCGACGAACTCGTCGGGCACACGGAGCTGCTCGCCGAGGGGCCGCTCGTCGCCCACGCCAGCCACGACGGCACCCCTCGGTCCCTCGCCTTCACGGTGCACGGAGCCCGGGTCGCGGTGCACCGACCGACCGGCGAGGTCCGCATCCTGCAGAGCGTGCAGGCCGTCGACGCCGGCACCGTCCTCAACCCGGAACAGCTCCGCGGCCAGGTCGAGGGCGGCGCGGCCCAGGCGATCGGCTCGACGCTCTACGAGGAGGTCGTGCTCGACGCCACCGGCCGGGTCACCACCGATGCCTTCCGCTCCTACCGGGTGCCGAAGATCTCCGACGTGCCACGGACCCAGGTGCTGTTCGCCGAGACCTCCGACCCGCTCGGCCCCCTCGGTGCCAAGTCGATGAGCGAGGCGCCCTACAATCCCGTCGCCCCGGCCGTCGCGAACGCCGTCCGGGACGCGATCGGCATCCGGCCGTACCGCCTGCCGATGACCCGCGATCGGGTGTGGGCGCTGCTGGCGGACGCGACCGACGCCGGGGGTGCGTGATGTTCGAACTGGCACCGCGCCTCCTGGCCGTGCTCGACGGCGGCCGACCGATCGTCGTCGCGACCGCCGTCGACGTGCAGGGCAGCGCGCCGAGCGGCACCGGCACGTCGATGGCGGTGCTGCCCGGCGGTGAAGTCGTCGGGACGATCTCCGGCGGGTGCGTCGAGGGGGCGCTCTACGACACCGCCGAACAGGTCCTGGCGACCGGCGTCCCCGTCCTGGAACGGTTCGGGTTCGAGGACCCCTCCGACCCCTTGGCCGACTGGGCGCCAGGCCTCCGCTGCGGAGGCCGGGTCGAGGTGCTCGTCCACCGCGTCCTGCCGACCGACACCGTCGTGGTCGACGCGCTCCGTGCCGCCGCTGCCGGGACGCCGACGTCGCTCGGCCTGTCGCTCGACGCGGCCTCGCTCGGCAGCGTCGTGACGGCGTCGGACGGCTGCCGGACCCGCGTCTTCACCGAGTACGCCGGCG
The DNA here is from genome assembly GCF_034045095.1 of Curtobacterium sp. CFBP9011. NCBI lineage: Bacteria > Bacillati > Actinomycetota > Actinomycetes > Micrococcales > Microbacteriaceae > Curtobacterium > Curtobacterium sp. CFBP9011. Next base: position 7,073 of record NZ_JAXCWN010000003.1, on the reverse strand, counting down.
GACGGGCGCGGTGCATCGTCGTCGGCGCGGTCGAGTTCGCCGTCGCCGTGACGAACACCGCCGCCATGCTCGGCTACGCGGTGACCGTCGTCGACCCGCGGCCGGTGTTCCTCACCGACCAGCGGTTCCCGGCGGCGCAGGAGCGGGTCGTCGGTTGGCCGCCGCGGGTGCTCGCCGACACCGCGATCGGACCGGACACCGTCGTCATCGTGCTCACCCACGACGACCGGTTCGACGCCGAGGTGCTCGACCTCGCGCTCCGCCGTGGTGCCGGGTACGTCGGGGCGATGGGGTCACGGGCGACGCACGAGCGACGGCTGTCGGTGCTGCGGGACCTCGGCACGCCGGACACCGGGCGGCTGCGCTCCCCGATCGGCCTCGACATCGGCGCTGAGACCCCGGCCGAGATGGCGCTGTCGATCATGGCGGAGGTGGTGGCGGTCCGCCGAGGTGCCTCGGGCGGCGCGCTCGTCGACGGGAGCGGCCCGGTGCACCGGCGGCCGGTGGAGGACGCCGTGTCCCGGTGAGTCAGTGGGCAGACGCCACGAGCCGCCGGAAGAGCGGGTACCAGTGCCGCTCGGCCAGCACCGACCCCGCGCCGCCGTCGAGCCACTCGCCCGGGACGACCGGTGCAGCGTCGGTCGTCCAGACGGCGAACACCGCGACCGGGGTCGGCCACTCGTACTCCGGTGTCGGCACCGTGACCGTGTTGCGGACGGCTCCGACGTACCGGAGTGACCCGGGCTCACCGACCACGCGACGGGCGAGCTCCGCGATCGCGATCGCGCCGTCGTGGTCCTCCGCACCAACGCGCATGGTCGGCAGGTCGACCTTGCCGGACCCGTCGCGGCGTGTGCAGAAGACGCGGTCCCCGTCGGTCAGCAGCAGGCGGACCAGCCCGGTCGGACGGAGCACGGGGCCGCCGAGGACGACGTCCGCGACGCCGCCGGGTGGGAGCCAGGGTGCGTCGACGGTCGACGTGATGACCTCCGGGGCGTCGTCCTGCACCGGACGAGGGTACCGAGCAGACGTACCCGACGGGGCGTCTCGCGTCCGCACCACGCGTCCGCACCACGCGTCCGCTCCTCAGCCGACGGGGGCGAGCCGCGCCTCCCGTCCGTGGTCCGGTACCAGAGTGCCCGCGCCGGACACCGGCAGGGTGAGCACGAACCCCGCGCCGTCCAGGACGAGCGGCTCGGCCGCGACCAGGTCGCCGCCGGACGCCCGGGCGATCCCGCGCGCGATCGGCAGGCCGAGGCCAGCGCCGCCGCTGCGGTCCTCGCGTCCGTCGTCCAGGCGGACGAGTCGGTCGAAGACGCGCTCGCGGTCGGCAGTCGGGATGCCGACGCCGTCGTCCTCGAGTCGGACCACGGCGGTGTCCGCACCGTCGGCAGCCAGGAGCGTGAGGAGCAGGTGACCGTCGCCGCCGGTCGCCCGGGCGGCGTTGTCGGCGAGGTTGCCGAGCACCTGGGCGATCCGGTCCGCGTCGAGCAGTGCCGGTACCGGATGATCCGGCACCCGGACGTCGAGGTGCACGGACGGCAGCCGCAGGACCAGCCGCTCCGCCTCGGCCGTCAGGAACGCGGCCAGGTCCACCGGGCGGCGGTCGAGGTCGATCCCACGGTCCAGCCGCGCCATCGTGAGCATGTCGTCGACGAGCCGGGAGGCGCGCCCCGCCTGCCGCACGACGTGCACCGCGAGCTGCTCCTGCTGCTCCCCCTGCACGCCGGCGCGGATCAGCGTCTCCGCGGCCGCCCGGACCCCGGCGACCGGGGTGCGGAGTTCGTGCGCGGCATCGGACAGGAACGCCCGGAGGCGCAGCTCGGCCTGGACGGCCTGGTCCTCCGCACCCTCCACGGCGTCGAGCATGGTGTCGAGCGCGGTCGCGACGCGGCCGATCTCGGTGTCGTCGCGGTGCGGTCGGAGGCGCCGGCCACGGTCACCGCCGGCGATCGACATCGCGGTCGACGTCACGACGTCGAGTGGTCGGAGCGCCCGGCGGACGACGAGGGTGACACCGACGCAGGCGATGACGAGGAACCCGGCGGAGGCAGCGCCCATCACCCAGCCGAGCGTCGACAGGGTGGACTGGACGTCTCGCGTGCCGGTCGTCAGGGTCAGGACCGTGCCGTCGTCGAGCCGTGACCGGAGGGTCAGGACGCCGTCGTCCTCGGATGTCGTCGAGGACACCACGGACGCGCCGTCCGCGCTGCCGGTGGCGGTGCGGCCGGCGCCGGTGCCCGTGCCCGTGTTCCCGGCAGCAGCGCCCGGGCCTGACCCCGGCGCGGGCAGGTCCCCCGGGTCGGGCGGTCCGGCGCGGAGCTGCTCGGGCGACGGGCCGGCCTGCACCTCGGCACCGTCGGACTGCACGATGCGCACGGACAGGCCCTGCATCGAAAGACGGTCGGCGAGGTCGTCGGCGTCGACGGTCCCGACGAGGGCCGCCGCCGCGGACGCCCGGTCCCGCAGCCGGTCGACGGTCTGGGCGCGGAGCTGGTCGCCGAGCAGGGCCTGCACCGCGACGCACAGGCCGCCGAGCAGGACGGCCAGGAGGAGCACGATCGCCACGACGGTCCGCAGGCGGAGGGACGTGGTGCGGAGCGCGGGCGTGACGGGACCGGCGACGCGGCGGCGGCTCACGCGGCGACCCGCTCGGCGCTCATCCGGTAGCCGAGCCCGCGGATCGTGTGGATCAGGCGTGGCCCGTGCGCCTCCATCTTCCGCCGCAGTGCGCTGAGGTGCACCTCGACGATGTTGGGGTCGATGTCGTCGTACCCCCACACCTGCGTCAGGATCTGGGCCTTCGACAGGGTGCGCCCTCGCCCCTCGGCCAGGAAGCAGAGCAGCCGGAACTCGGTCGCAGTCAGATCGAGCAGCGCACCACCGCGGCGGGCGGTCGCACCGTCTGGGTCGACGACCAGGTCGCCGATCTCGACCACGGTCGGGATCCGTCCCCGCCGCCGGAGGACCGCGGTGACCCGGGCCACGAGCTCCGCCATCGCGAACGGCTTCACCACGTAGTCGTCGGCCCCTTCGGCGAACCCCCGCAGCCGGTCGTCGAGTTCGTCGCGCGCGGTCATCATCACCACGGCCGCGTCCGACACCGACCGCACCCGGGCAGCCAGCACGATGCCGCTCGCACCGGGCAGCATCCAGTCGAGCACCACCAGGTCGGGACGCCCGGAGGCCAGGTCGTCGACGAGGGTGTCGCCGTCACCGGCGGTGCGCACGGCGAACCCCTCGGCTCGGAGGCTCGAGGCGACGGCGGTGCGGATGGACTCGTCGTCGTCGATGACGAGGATGCGGGCGGGGAGGGTCACGCCGGGAACCGTAGGCGTCCACTGCGAGCAAGGAGCATGGAACGACCTGGGCAACGCCTGTGCTTCAGTTCTGCTTCAGGCACGACTTCCAGCGTGGTCCACAGCGAGCCGGACGGGTTCGTCACGACCACGAGGAGCACCCCGATGCACCAGAGCAACCAGCACGACGACCACAACGACCGCAACCGGAACGACCAGCCCACCGAGCAGTACCCGGTGGACCACTTCGCCGCAGCGCCCACCACGGCCCCCGCAGCTGACCGCGCCGCCGGCCGACGACGCTTCGCCCGCCGCGCGGGCATCGGTGCCGCGGTCGCCGCCACCCTCGTCCTCGGCGGGGTCGGCGTCACCGCGGCGATGGCTGCCGGTCCGGGTGACGGTGGGAACAGCAGTGTCACCGCGCCGACGGGGGCGCCGAGCGGAGCGCCGTCGGGGGCACCCACCGGTGCGCCGACGGGAGCGCCGAGCGGTGCGCCGGCAGGTCCGGGGGCAGCTGGCGGGGCGGCCGGAGGCCCGGCAGGTGGTCCCGCCGGTGGTCCGGTAGCCGCCCCCGGAGCCGGTCCGGCCGGCGGAGCCGCCACGTGCGGTCCCGACGGAGCAGCACCGAAGGCCGACGGGAAGGCGCCGACTCCCCCGAAGGGCGACGGCAAGGCGCCGACTCCCCCGGCGACGGACAGCTCGGCGCCGACCCCGCCTGCCCCGGGTGACGCGCCCACCGGTGCTCCGACCGACGCACCGACCTCCGGTTCCTGACGCGACCCGGCCGGGAGGCGCGGTGCGGGTCCGACCCGCACCGCGCCTCCCGGCCGCTCAGGACCGGCCTGATCCGCTCAATCGACCTCGCTGAGGAAGCCGGTTGCCGGGTCGATCTCTGCCAGGAAGGCACGGATGTCCCGCCGCAGTCGCTCGTCATCACCCATCGCCACAGCGATGACCGCCTCGATCGACTCGGGGCTCATCCCGCTCGTACCGGCGAGCATCCCGCTGTAGCCGTAGCCGGCGTTGGGTCCGGTGAGCCACGTGACCTGGTGTGCGGCCCCCTCCACGGAGATACGGAAGTGCTCGCCGTCGACCACCAGCTCGCGGACGGCGGGTACGGCCACGGGGAGGGCTGGCTCATCGGCGTCGCGCCAACCGAGCGGACCGGCCAGCGCGCTCAACCGGGCGTGCTCGACAGGGTCGGTGAGCCGCCATCCGTAGCTCTCCGCGACGACGTGGCTCACGCCGTCGATCATCGTCCTCGCACGGCTCTCGCCGAGGCCGTCGGTGTCCACTTCTTCGTCGATCCAGGTGAGCAGCTGGCCCACCCAGTCCTCGGCGTCCTCCGCAGGTGCATGCAGCCACCACTGCGGCGCACGGGTCGACGGAAGCGCGATCCGGAGGTGTGCCTGCGACCCCGCCTGACTGATCAGCATCGTCATGACGCCGTCAGCTGCGTCGATCTGGGTCACCGAGTACGAGAGGGGGCGTGCCGCTCGGAGGGCGGCGACGAGGGCGGCGTCGGTGAGCACGACGAGATCATCCCACCACGGCCGGCCAGCCGGCCGGCCGGCTGGCGGCGACCCTTCCGGCATTTAGTCACGAATGACTAAATCCAGTCAAGGTGTCTGTAGCCAGATGGGTCGGACTCACCCGAGGACGCGGTGTCAGTCGCTCCGACCGTCTGAGGACTTGCCGCTACGGGACACATGCACCAGCAGAGCAGGCACGGCCGCCAGCACCGCGCCGATCACCCACAGCAGCGGCGACGGTGAGAAGCCGCCGTCGGAGGAATCGCTCGGTCCGGCTCGCATGAAGAGGACGGCGTCGACGACGAGTACCGCGGGGACCACGAGAAGCGCCGTGGTTCCGAGCCAAGCGAACTTCCGCGCACCCGTACCGAGGACCGCGCACACAGCGAGGGCGCCTCCGGTCACCACCGTGACCATCACGAGCACCACCAAGCCCGGCAAGCCCGTCAGCAGAACGGCGACGGCACCGCCGTGGGTGAACTGGGCTGCGACGGCGCCGACTGCAGCTGCCAGCAGCACATGCGGCCACGGTCCCGCCCCGGTGCGTCCGCTTCCGTCGGTGTCCCCACGAGTCACGGCCTGATCCTCGCATGGACAGGCAAGGCCAGTTCGATCGCGAGTGGATCGCCGCCCGAGCCGTCTGATGCGCAGCACGGTCCATCGGTGAGAACTACGACCGATCTGAGTTCCTGGGCGAGCTCGTCGGGTACACGCACGCTGCCACGCTGAGCGTCGCGGACGAATGGCTCGAAGACCCCGAGTACGAGTCTTGATGCTTCGGGCGGGAACGCTCGGCCGCGGTACCTGCGTGAGGCTCCCGGCTTCCAGATCAGCGGTAGTCGTCAGGGCTGGTGCAAGCCCCGCTCAGATGCCTCGCTTGGCCATGAAGCGGTAGACGAAGAAGAAGACCACCCCGAGCGCGATCAGGCCGATTCCTGCCCACAGGAGCACCGGCGTGCGGTGCATGACGGCGAGCAGTACCCCGACCACCACGGCTGCCCACGGCATGACGAGACGCACGGGTCCGTATCGCCACTGGTACCTGCTCGGGCGCTGGCCGTCGCGGGGTTCCGTGTCCTCGGTCGGAGTGCCCATGTCGACCTTCCTCGGGGGGAGTACCTGGTGGAGTGAACCGGCGATCGCCCCGCTTGCCCGGAGCCCACCGACAACGAACACGCTGGCGGACTGCCCATCAGTCACTCTTGCTGCCCGTGCTTGCCCGTCCGCGCGGAGTGGGGCTGCGCCGTTCGGAGCGATCCTCTCATCAAGGCCAGCGTTCACGACGGACTCAGCCGAGGACACCGGTGTGCTCGAGGACGACCTGCACGCCGATGAGGATGAGCACCACACCGCCCGCGATCTCGGCCGGCTTGCCGAAGCGGGCGCCGACCCGGCGTCCGACGGCGACGCCGACGAAGCTCAGGACCGCGGTCGTGATGCCGATGAGCAGGACCGCCCAGCCAATCGACACCGGCAGGAACGCCAGCGTGACGCCGACCGCGAGGGCGTCGATGCTCGTCGCGATGGCCAGCACCAGCAGTTCACGGATGCGCAGCCGGTCGGTGTCCTCGTCGGTGTCCTCGTGCCCGCGGAACGCTTCCCACAGCATCTTGCCGCCGACGAGCGCGAGCAGCCCGAACGCCACCCAGTGGTCGTAGGCGGCGATCGACCGGGCGAACGTCGTGCCGAGCAGCCAGCCGAGCAACGGCATCAGCGCCTGGAACAGACCGAAGACGACGGAGATCACCACGGCCTGCCGGACGTTGAACCGCTTCATGTGCAGGCCCTTGCCGAGCGCGACGGCGAAGGCGTCGGCGGAGACGCCGAGCGCGATGAGGAAGAGGGCCCAGAACGACATGGGGTGGCGCCTTTCGAGATGACAGCGGAGACACCGTCGTCTCGGAACTCGTCGATCCTGTCATGTCGGGAACGCCGTCCAGAGCGAAAAAGGCCTGATCAGACGGATTCGGGACGACGAATTCGAGCGTTCGACGGCCCGCCCCGAGAACCCGGCGTGTCACAGAACGGTAACGAGGACAAACCCACCCAAACCGGTTCGCGACCGGCCCCGAATCACTGTCACAAGCCGGGAAACACCCGCAAGCGCTCACCAGCAGCTCACCGCTGGTTCTCCACCCCCTCAGCCGGGGTGTGTTCGGCGCGCTGTCACCAACCGCGCCGAGCGCGTTCAAGCAAAGGAATGAAGACATGCGCAAGTCCCTGAAGAACACGATCACCCTCG